>NZ_JBIWJT010000033.1:0-116886 GCF_044765325.1 Embleya sp. NPDC127516
TTTTCGGAGAGGCTCGCGGCGGTGACGGTCACGGCGAGGACGAGGCCGATCGTGTCGGTGAGGATGCCTCGCTTCCGGCCCACGATCTTCTTTGCCCTGCACGCGGTGCGCGGCCGGGAGGCGGCTTCCCCACGTATGTGGCCGGCGCCCCGTCGGAGGCGTGCATGACCGCAGCCGCCGCGAACGCCCTCACCACGCAGGGTTCGGCACAACGCGGCACGGTCGCCGCGGCGTTGGACTTCCTCGCGTCCCGACAGCACGAGGACGGCACGTTTTCTCCGGACTGGAGCAGCAGCCGCCACCACACGGTCTTTCGCGCGGCCCTCGCCGCCGCCGAGGACGCCGACGCTCCCGAAAGCTCCGCGCAGCGGATCACCGCGCGCTGCCGGCGCCTGGTCCTGAGCAGCCAGAACGACGACGGAGGCTGGGGCCAACAAGACGGGTCGTCCAGCGACACCTCGAGCACCGCGTACGCCCTGATCACCCTGACGGCCGTTGGCGGCCACCAGGCGCACGAGGCCGCCTGCGGGGGCGCCGCCTACCTACTCGGGCGGCAGCATCCGAACGGGTCGATCAACGACGGCATCTCCGACTCCATCGGACCCCGCCCCTTCGGTTTCACCGTCCCCCTTCTCGCCGATGCCTTCGCTCTCCTGGCCCTCGGCCACCTCACCCATCGACCCACCTCCAGGGAACTCGCGGCCGACAACCGCACCGGTCGGCCGACCCCGCCGGGACCACCCGCACACCTCGCCCGAACGCACGCCTGAACCACGAGAGCACCGCGTCCATGAAGCCGCGACTCGGCCCAGCGCGTTGCCCCGGCCCACGCTCTCCTCGTGACGGCACCGGGCCAGCGGTCGCCTCGGCGAGCTCCACAAACGCCGGCAGGGCCGGCCACACCCACGCCCACCTCGTCCGGAACCCGCTGCGGGGTCCGGAGCAACCGGCGACACCCGACGGCCTCGTCCAAGCCGGACGGGTCAGGTGCCGGAACTGCCGGCAGCGGCGAGGGCGTTGGGCAGGCCTTCGCCGGGTTGGGGGATCTCGCCGTAGTCCTCGTCGTCGTCCTCCACGCGCAGTCGGTGGACGACGGCCTCGAGGGCGTGGGGCAGGCGGGGCAGGTCGCCGCGGCGGCACTGTTCGAGGATCGCCGCGCGAACGCTCTCGGGTAACAGTGGCAGGTCGCGGGCGTCGTGTGGGTCGAGGGCGACGGGGGTGCGGGCGAGGTGGTGGGATTGGGCGAGCCAGTGGTGGGCGTCGCGGATCTCGCCGCGGGTGCGGTGGTCGAGGTAGAGGCAGTAGGCGGCGGTGTGGCTGCCGGCTCCGGCGGCGAAGCGCCACCAGAAGCCGGCCGCCTCGTCGTGGCCGGTGATGTGCAGCAGGCAGGCGAACACCAGGGCTCCCCGCGGCTCGATCCGGCGGTCGTTGACCAGCCGTGACAGGCGGTGTGCCGCGTAGGGGGAGGCCAGGACCATCGCGTCGGTCGAGCCGAGTTCACGCGCGGCGCGTTCGTGCCGCGACAGGGTCAACCCTCGGCCGAGGCGGCCGGCCTCGATCCCGGTGGGGGCGTCGGCGCGTTCGCGGGTGAGTTGCTCGCGGGCGGCGGCCACGTCCAGGTCGTCGTACTCGTGGGCGAGTACCCTCGCGTTCCTGAGTACTTCCTCGACCGTTTTGCCGTGGCCCTGCCTGCTGCGCACCGTGGGTCACCCTCCTTCGGGCTCCGTGTATTCCAGGCCCAGTTCGCGTGCGAGTCTGCGTCTGGCCCACCGTACGGTGGAACGGACCGTCGTCTGGGGGACTCCCATCAGTTGCGCGACCTTGTCGTCGGGGAAGCCCAGGACGTACCGCAACATGATCGCGTCGTACTGTCGCTCGGGCAGGCGCGCGATCGCGGCGAACAACCCGATCGAGTGCTCGAGTTCACCCAGTTCCTCCAACACGGACCGGCCCAGGGCGAGCGCGAACGCCGCCGTCTCCACCAACGCGGTACGGCCGGACCGACGGCGGCGGGCGACGTGCTCCTTGAGCAGCGCCCACGCGTGGGCGTCGACCGACGCGCACTCCAGGACCCGCGACCACGAATACTCCAGTTCACGGAACGCCGCGCGCACCGCGTCCTCGGCGAGGTCGCGCCGACCCAGCTCCAGGTGCGCGAACTCGTGCCAGGGCCGACTGTGGGCGTCGTGGAACGCCAGGAACGACATCGCGGCCAGGCGCCGCTGCGCGTCGTCCACCGACGACCCGTTGCCCGGGCCGGTCGTCTCCTCCTCGGTCACGGGCCACCCACCCCCACGGCCCGGGCCGCCGCGCCCCGGGCCGGAAGGGCTGTCCGCCGCCCGGTCGGGGCGGTGGTGGCGCAGGCCGGGGTCGAACGCTGTGCCCGCACAGGGGTGTTCCGGGCGGGGGCGTGTATCGCCAGCACCCAGAGCACCACCACGACAACATTGATCGTTGCCACAGGTTCCTCATTTCTCGTCGTCACCGCGCGGGCGCCTTTCGCAGGTGCCGGCACGGGAGCGGGACCCCTCGGTCCCAGGGAAAGCAAACCGCCTCGAACGCCTGATTGTGCAACACCCATGCTTACTCTTTGTGGGAAATAAATAGCTCTAAGTGTTGGACATATTGACTACTTCGGGCACCTCGTCGATCGATTTCTCGCATCACCCTCGCACGGAGCCCGATCACTGGTAGTGGGTCGTACCGCTCCACCTCGGGAGGTTCGTCCGCCTTCGGCAGGAATAGACCCGATCGCCTCGCGCCGGCGGGAACGGGGCGAGCAATTCCGGCGGCGCGTACGACCGTTCGTGTCCGCTCGGGATCCGCCACCGGATCGGCCGAGGGATCACGTCGGTGACGACGCCGGGGAGAGATCCGAGGCGAACCGACTCGCTCCGAAACCGGGCGTGCTTCGTCCAAGCGTCGGCCCCCGCCCGCTCCCCGGTGTCGAATGAGCAGCCATGGACCCCATGACCATGAGCGCCACCCGGATGTCCCGGAGCGTTCTCGGCCCGATGGTCGGCAGCCACTTCGCCCCCACCACCGTCATCAAGGTGGGCCTGCGCGAGGAACGCCGCGAGGCCTACATGCGGCTGCTCGACGCGCTGATGGACGCGATGACGGCCACCGGGTTCGTCAACGGACTCGCGGCCCACCGCATGAAGGAAAGCCGTACCGAACAGCACCTGAGCGAGCTTCTGCAGGCCGGCAACGACGTGGTGCGGACCCTGGCCGGCGTCCGCCCCGTGGGATCGGTGCCCGTGATCTCCGCCGCCGAGACCGCCGCGGAGGCGATCGCCGAACTCGGGGCAACCCTGGGAACGAACGGGTACACGAGCGCCAGCGCGAACGCCGCCAAGACCCAGGAGGCCCTCATCGACGCATGCCGCACGGATCTGTCCTATCGAGGCAGATGGTGGCAACTGCGCAGGCGTTGGATCAACCGGACGCCACGAGCCACGACCTGAGCGCACCCAGGACCGACGGCGGCGCACCCGCGCCGCGCCCTGACGGCAGCGTCGCCCCCTGGTACGGAGAAGTCGTGGTCCCGGGTTGACGACGCGTCAGCCGCGACCGAGGAAACGTCGGCGTCGTGGCGGCGGCTCGACGGCAGCCGGGCCCGTGGCCGGCGGGCGTCCTCCCGTGTCCTCGAACACCTTGTTCCACCGTTCCTGTGCCGTGCCGTCGGGAAGCCTGAGGGATGCGGATTCCAGCACGGCGAACAAGGGGGAATCGGTGTCGTCGGCGTCGCGGAGACGGCTGCGCGCCTCGACCAGTAGCTCGCGCAGTCGCACCTCCGAGGACTGCACGTTGCATGCGGTGAACATCGACCGGACGTTTTGGACAAGGCGCTTGCCGATGAGCAGTTCGGCCAAGTCGATGACGTCGGCGGGGGTGCGCATGGCAACACCGCGCAGCAGAGGATCGGCCCATTCCTTGCTGATGCGGCGCAACGCCCCGTCCGCTGGGGAGTGGTCGAAAGCCGGCGAACTGGTGGCGCGGTTGTGCGCGACCGCGATGAGGCGGGCGATGTCAGGGATGGGTTGGAGCCGTCCTGCGTACTGGAGCAGTTCGGATACGTCCGCGTGGCGTTCGACGGTGGTGCCGCGTTCGAGGGCCAGGGCAAGGAGGGGTAGTTCCATGATGTCGCGTTCGGCCGCGGCGGCGTGCAGGAGGGCGGGGGCGTCCTCGTGGTGGCCGTCGTGGCGCAGCTTCTCGATGCGGCGCAGCAGCGGGTCCTGTGCGTTTTCGCTGGGGTGTTCGGGTGGGGTGTCGGTGTCGAGGGTGGCCAGGGCGGCGGTGGTGTCGGCGGCGGCTTGTGCCCATCGTTGTTGGTCGGCTTCCTGCAGCCTTTCGAGGGCTTGGGCCTGGGTCAGGTCGCGTTCGAGTTCGCGGATGCGCTGCTCGGCCTGGGCCAGGCGTGAGGCCCAGGCGGTGTCGGCCTCGGCCTGGTGGAGTTCGGCTTGCTCGCGGGCGCGGTGTGCCTGTGCGAGTTCCTCGGACAGGTCGGCGATGCGGCGGGTGGTGGCCGCCTGTTCGGCCCGGTACCGCTCTTGGAGGACGTCGAGTTCGAACGTGCGGATGAGGAGGTGGTCGCGGGCGGTGTCGTACGTGGCGTACACCAGCGTCAGTCCGCGCTCGGTCTCCTCGGCCGTGAGCGGCGTCGTGGTCTCCTCGGCGACCCACCGCTGGAAGGCGCGCATCCCGGCGCGCTCGGGACGGGAATGGCCGGCGAGGTAGCGCGACAGCGTGCTTGCGCTGATGCCCAGCCCCGACGCGGCGTCCCCGTCGGTGGCGGACCTGCTGCGGGGCGAGGTCAGGACGCGGTCGACCAGGACACGGAAGTACCCGGCCAGTTCGGGGTAGACGGCGTCGGCGGGGATCGGTCCCCGATTCCGGCCCGCACGCCGCACCGGATCCGGCCGTTCCTCGATCTCGCTCACGACAGCCCCTCCCGATTGCGTGTCTGCATTTTGCCGCCCGTGGCGCAACAACGTCCTTGCGTTTAGCGCAAGATCGCCGCGTCCGGTGGTCTGGACACCCGGGCAGACACGCGGTCGGCCCGGCCACCACCACCTCGATCGGGGACCTTGTGGAAGCCATGAACCTGCTCGCCCAACTCCTCACCGGACTGCTCACCGACCTGCCCTCGGCACTGCTCGCCACCCTCGCGCTGCCCGCGCTGCGCCGACTGCGCCACCGCCGACGCGACGACGAGTGACACGGCCGAACCCGCGCACGCAACGAAGGAGCCCCCGATATCGGGGGCTCCTTCGCTTTTCGGCCCGGGACACCCACCCGCACCGGTGATGCCGGGCCACAGCCGCATAGGGCCATACACCTTGTATACAGCCGCTGTATGGGATGCCGGCCGTCGACGGCGCAGGATCGGAACAGACAGGCCCCGCGCGGGCGGTCTGCCCTCGCACCTGCTCCACTGCCGATCCCGGAGGGCCGCCGTGAATGATGTCAACCCCGACAATCCCCGACGCCCCCACCGTTGGCGCGCGTTCGCACGCGACGGTGAACTCACCATGGCCGCAGTCGTGTTGCTGTGCCTGGAGCAGCGGCCGATCCCGCTGCCCGGCGAGGACACCGCACCAACCGACGTCGACCGGGTCCTCAACGCCGCCCGGCGCCTGGTCGCGGCCGGAGCGGCCGGCCACAACGACGAACGCAGGGTACCTCGTCCCCCGCTACGACCTCCCCGCCGCGTTCAACGGCGCGGGATCGCGTTTCCGACAGCGGTATCCGGTACGGGCCTCCGGGGTGCGCACAGGGCCCGAGACCTGCGGTGACGCGCTGGCGAGGCGTTCGATTTCCGGGCGGTGGTTCGAAGGCGGGCCCGGCCTCCCGGCCGGGCCCGCCTGGTGTGTCGGTGACGTTCACCGGTGGTGTGAGTCGTGGTCAGTCGTCCTCGGTCGGGGAGGCGGTGGGGTGCGGCAGCGCGCCTTGGGGGTGCGCGACGCGGGGGGCGACGGGTGCGGACATGGGTCGGGGTTCGGGTCGGGGGTCGCTTCGGGGCGGTCGCGGAAGGTCGGGGAGGGGTTCGCCAGCGAGCCTCCTCGCGGCGTCGAGTCCGTGTCGTGATTCCTCGCACAGGCGGATGAGTTTCTCCTCGGCCATGGGGGCCTGCCAGAGCTGGAGGAGATAGGAGTCCCCGCTTCCGCGGCCTGCGCGTTCGTCGCCGCGGTTGTTCGCGTACACCCGCACCCGGTAGTCCCCGGGCCCGAACACGGCGAGGTCGCCGAACAGGAACGGATGCCGGGACTCGAGCACCCGCAGTCCACCCGAGGCAACCGCGACGGAAACCTCCGCAACGTCCTCCCAACCGGGCTCCAGAGGCGGCTCCCGGTCGAGAGTCTCGATGGCCAGCGGCACCTCCCCCGTGCGTGTACCCGTGGCGATGCGCACCTCCTCCCCACGGGCCGAGACCAACCCCGTCGTCAAGGACCGCGGCCAGTCCCCTTGAGGGAACTCGAAGCCGGGCACGAGGTAGAAGCTCCCGTATTCCGTGAAGACGGTGCCCTGTGTCCTGTCGGCCATACCGCCTCGCCTCCTCAAGGACCTGCTGCGACGTTGAACTTATCCCCCGCGAGGACGCGTTCGTTGCCGTAGAAGGTCTTGAGGGCAGCGCCGCCCTCGTCGTTCTGGCCTTCCGGAATGTTGCAGCGGGCCCACCCCTCGGGGCCCACATAACTGTTGACGATCGGGGTGTTCGGCCAGTTGAGCTGGCACCAGTTCCACGTGCGCGGGGCAAACGGTGTACCGCTCGTCGCCGCGCCCTCCTCCGTGGAACGGAACGGATACTCGTCGCATTCGTAGCCGGGCGGTCGGATGTAGGGGTCACCGCCGGGGCAGGCCCGGTCACCGTTTTGTTTGGACTTGGCGGTGTCGCCGTGCCGCGTCAGTTTGCTCGGCAGACCCGTGTAGAGAGCCCAGTTCACGTTCAGGGCGTTCAGCCAGTAGGTGGGATTGTCCGCTTGATCCGTGTCCAGGTAGAACAACGGCTCATAGCCGCCGAACACGCAGCCGGCGCCGGTGATCCCGATCAACTGGTTATCGCAACGGATACCCAGGGACTTCTCGATGCTGCTCCTGACCCCCACGCCTCCCGGCGGGTACATGCGCACGTCGACCTCGGCCCAGGCCACCCCTCGCGCCCCCGGAGCACTGGTCGTCGCGGTCACGCGGTAGTCGACCGTGGTTCCCTGGTGGAGCACCAGGGCCTTGGGAACGGGATTGGGCGACAGGTTGCAGAGTTGAGTGCAAGTCCCGTAGGCCGCCAGGGTTGTCGGCAATCCCAGGTCCTTCACCCGAAACGGCGTGATCGTGATCTGATATCCGGTATCGAGGCCCGACGTCGGAATATTCGCATATTCCACCTGGTAGTACTCCATCGACCCAAGCAATGCCCCGGTCTGCGCATCCACCACCGTGTACGTCGCCGTGGTCATGCGGCACGCGTCGCGCCGCGTGAACCACCAAGCCCCGTCCATGTGATCGGTGTTCGCGCACCACGACGGAAGAGGCAGCTCGGCCTTCACGCTTGCGTCGCCCGAGCCCTGCGCCATCGACGACACCTGCCGCTGCAGACCGGCCTTCGCCTCCGCGTCGAGGGGTGCCCGGACGCGAATACACGCCAATTGCCCACTACCGGCGGCTTTCGCCTGGGACACGGCCTCCGCCATGTTCGCGCAAGAGTCGGTCTCGGCGGGCCCGGGCACCGACACCGGACCCGTGTCCGGCTTCGGCATGGGTGGCGGTTTGGGCAACGACCGTTGCGACGACGCCGGCATCGACACCGACGCCGGTTCGGTGTCGACCGGACTCCCCTGGGCACTCACTCCCGTCAGCGCCAGCAGTGCCGCCGCCGCGAATGCCGAAATTCCCGTCCTTCTCATTCTTCGCACTCAAGCCCCCGCATTCTTGATCGGTTCGAACAAGCCGTTCGAACCTAGAGGCTCCGAGCACGCACGGGACAGTGAGTTTCGAGCCGGCATTCCAGACGGTTGGATTGCGTGATTCGATTACCCGATTCCCACTCGCATCGGTCGATACGGAAGCCGGTTCGTCGAGCCCCTCAAGGGCTTTCGCCGATGCACGTAGTCGGCACGTCCTACGCACCCGCGACCGGAAAACGAGCGTTCGGCGCCCGACCAACGTTCGATCGCCGGGTGCCGCACCGGCCGACCGGGCAACCGGCTGTCGAACAACGTGAACTTGTCAGTGGATCTTCGCCATCTCGGCAAGGCCGGCGACTGGGCGCACCGTCCGTTTCGGCGCGCACCAATTGCGGTCGACCGAGTCGTCCGCAAGGCGGGACCCCACCGCCGCCGGGCCCGGGGTGTGCCATGACCTGCGGCCTCGTGGTTCGTTCACCCGGGAGGAAGCGAAGCGCGCGGTGGTTCCGGACTGACGTACACGACGCGCGGCCACTCGTCATCCCGCACGTTCCGACCCGGACGGGCGCTACGCAGGCACGATCGTTGGCGACCGTGTCGTGTACCGGTCGACACACAGCGCTAGGGTCGCCGCGCCTTCGACGAGGGCGCCTCGCGCAGGCTCCGCACGAGCGAATCGAGCGGGTCGGGCTTTCCCAGCCGGGCGAGGTTCAGCCAGCTCAAGGCGGGACCGGGTGGGGCCTCACCTAGCGCCTTTGGAACCACCACAACACGCCGGCAACCAGTGCTCCCCCTCCAGCGGTGCTCACACCGTGGACCAGCCCGTGTGCGCCCGTTTTGGCCAACGCCCGGATGCGACGACAACGCCGGGGAACGGTGATCGGTTCGAACTCCTCTTCCCCGGCTTCGGGGGCGCGCCCGATGGTTGATGCCCTACGCAACATGAGGGTCCCGCCCTGATTGCTGCTGGCCATCCAGCAAGGTGCGCCCCAGAGCCATCAGTTGTCGTATGTCGCACCCAGGGGGCAACTGTCAACGTATCTGGCACCACAGGACGCACATCAACGCGCGGCCGCGGACGAACATCGGGTCGGTGATCGTCTCGAACTCCTCCCCTGCGGTAGCCCCCAGGACATCACCGATGTCGTGGAGGTCGTCCCGGGCAGCGATCAGTTCGGCGGCGGACACGTCGAGCCGGTCGGGCGGGACGTGGACGCGGGACGGCAACGGTCCGCTACTGGCGACGTTGAGGCCCGCCCCGAACGCCAGACCGACCGACGCACCGAGGTGCATGGGTCCGGGCGGGCCGGACAACCCCATGGCACCGACGATGTCGCGAACGAGTTCCTCGTCCGGATCGACAGGCGGATGGGCGATCGCGGTGAGGACACCGACCAGGACATCGTCGAGTTGGCGCATGCTCGCTCGAGGACGGACGCTGCGCAGGTTGTGCCGCATGTCACGGATGAAGGAACGCTCGGTGGCGACGATCGAGCGCGCCATCGCTTCGGCTTCCTCGAATTCGGCATCCAACAGCCAGTCATCGCCGCCCGAATGGCGGTGTGGCGCGATCCGTGCGACCAGGCTGCGATGGAATACGAGACACGCCTCGTGAACGGCGGTGGTCAGGACATGGTCGGGAACCGGTGCCCGGTCGAAGAACAAGAGCAACGCCAAGTCGTGCGTGCCGCGTCCGCGACGGCTGTGCCGGGCCAAGGCCCGAACGATCTCCACGGTCCCCGGCGGATACACGGTTTCGCTGCCTGCGTATCCCAGGCGCCGTACGACGGGCCGGGGCAAGAGTTCGACGCGGCGCCAGCGTTCGAGTTGGGCGGCGCTGATGGTCGAGCCGCGCTCGGCGGCCTGGTTGATCAGGTCACGGTCGGCGCGACTCGGTGTACTCCTCGTCATGGAATCGACGGTACGCAGCACCCTCCACAGTTTTCAGGCCCTTCAACGCGGGGGTCGAGAACGATCACGCATCTCGCTGCTTCATCTGTCGCTGGCTTCTTGATGAGCAGACGGCGCGTCAGCGGCGACCGAGGAACCGTCGGCGCCGCGGGTGACGGTTCGATGCCTGCCCGGCCCGTGTCCGCCGGCAGTGTCTCCGTAGCTTTGAGCAGCTTGTTCCACCGTTCCCAAGTCGTGCGATCGGGAGATTCCGTTGACGCGGATTTCAGCGCGTTGAACAGGGGGGACTCGTCGTAGGCGTTGGTTGCGCTGGCGGCCGCGCGTCTCCATCAACAGGTCACGCAGTCGCTCGTCCGAAGACCGCGCCTTGCATGCGATGAACAGCGCTTGGGCGGTTGCGCCGAGGCGCTTGCCGATGAGCAGTTCGGCTAGGTCGACGATCTCTGCGGGGGTGCGCACCGCAACGCCAGCCAGCAAAGGAGCAGCCCAATTCTTATTGATGCGTCGCAGTGCCAGGTCTGCCGGGGAGTGGGCGAGGTCCGGGGAGCCGGTGGCGCGGTTGTGTGCCACCGCGATGAGGTAGGCGAGGTCCGTTATCGGTTGGAGTCGTCCGGTGTGGTGGAGCAGTTCGAGTACGTCCTCGTGGCGTTCGGCGGTGGTGCCGGCCTCGAGACTCGCAGCCAGGAGGGGTAGTTCCATGATGTCGCGTTCCGCCGCGGCGGCGTGCAGGAGGGGGGACGTCTTCGTGGTGGCCGTCGTGGCGCAGCTTCTCGATGCGGCGGAGCAGGGGGTCGGGTGCGTCGTACGTGGGGGTGGTGTCCGTGTCGAGTGCGGCTAGGGCGGCGGTGGTGTCGGCGGCGGCCTGTGCCCATCGTTCCTGGTCGGCTTCCTGCAGCCTGGCGAGGGCGCGGGCCTGGGTGAGGTCGCGTTCGACGCGGGGCTTTCGACTGCCCCGCCGCCGCGCTCTCGGAGTGCAAGCACAACACTTTGCACTACTTGCACCTTTTTACTCGGATGGTCTTCTCATCGAACCCGCCCGGGCAGAGCATGGAAACAGGCCCGTTCCCCAGGCTCGGAGGTGTTCGTCATGGCCGAAGCGCCCGACGTCGCGATGGATTCCCGACTGTGGAAGCGCTACGTCAAGGAGGGCCGTGCCTTCGCCCACGAGGAGTCCGGCGCGCAGTTCGGGCTCGGGGACATCGCCCTGGAGATCGTCCCGCGAGGGACGACGGCGAAAGCGCCGTTCCGCATCCTGCACACCTACGCCGAGGACGTCGGTGTCGACGCCGAACAGCTGGAGCTCTACCGCCGCGTGTCCGCGGCCTGGCCCAAGAGTCGGCGCGACTCCCACGCTTGTTGGACCGTGCACGAACTGTTCAGTCTGCGGGACGACCGCTACGAACTCATCCGCACGCCCCCCGTCTACAAGCGCACCGGCGAACGCCGGTGGACCTGCGACGGCGCACGGCGGGCCCTGGGCAAAAGCGCGGGACGTCCATCCACGGTGGACGAACGCGCGACCGCCGCCATGAAGTACCTGCGCGACGACAAGGTCGTGCGGCGCGTGATGCACGACGACCACATCGCCACCAACGCGGCCCGCGCGGCCATGACCCGCCCCGAGGTCGCCCACCGCATGGCCGCCGACCCCCAGGTCCGCAAATCCCTGCGCCGCGCCGACGCCGAACGCGAGGCCCAACTCGAACAGGCCGTCCGCGATCGCAACCCCGCCCTGCGCGGCATGGAACACGGCGTGCTCGTGATGGACCTCGTCGGGTACTGCCAACGCTTCGTCGCCAGCATCAACAAGACCCTCGACGACATCGCCGGCAACCCCCTCAACGCCCGCGAGCGCACCGTTGTCGAGCAGCAGCTCGACCGCGTCGACGCCGCCTCCACCTTCTGCCGCAGCGTCCTGGCCACCGGCGACACCAGCATGGACGAACAACTCGAACGAATCCTCCGAGGAGAGGAACCATGACCGCCCGAAAGACACGCCAGGAAAGCGGCGAAGCCGTCCTGGCCACCATCAAGGACCACCCCGACGGCATCCGCCGCGTCGACATGGCCCAGGACTCCGACCTCGACCTGACCCCCGGCCAGATCGGCAACGGCGTGGTGTGGGTCCGCGAGGTCGGCGCCGCCCGCGAAGGCCTGCCCTTCACCTCCACCCGAGGCATCGGCTACCGCTTCTCCGACGACCCCGACGAATGGGCCGTCTACGAACGCCAGGAGATGCGCCGCTGCCTCACCACCCTGATCCGCCTCACCCGCGGCACCCTCGACCCCCACCTCCAACGCGCACCCCAGGACACCTTCGCCCGCATGCTCTCCAGCCAACTCACCGGCATGATCAGCACCTTCGAATACGTCCTCGCCCCCGAACCCACACCCCCACACCTCACCCACACCCCCGCCTGAAGGCCCCGAAGCGGTGAAGGCCCGACGGACCCCTCACGCCGGACCTTCACCACCCGCGGACACAACGCGGCAATCGGATCCCGCAGGGCAGGCCGCCACAGAACCGGCCCCGGCCTCGGACAAAACCGAATCGCTCGAACCTTTGTCGGGCCGCAAGCACCCAGGAAACCGAAGCTCGGGCGGGTGGCCGAGCCGGGGGCTCGGTATTCGAAGCAAGTCGTCGCCAAGGAGGCGCCCGGAGTCGGTCGATCGCGCGCCATACCACCAGCCGAATCCTCTCGCCCAAAAGGGCGCGGCCCGACGGCCGGACGGGGGTGAACGGGCGTCGGACCGCACAAGCGTCGACCACGGGGGAGGCCGGCACCAAAGGACATCTGCCCTCGGCCACGGATGGCAACACATCCACGACTTTGAGTGATCACCCGGCCGCTGCCGAATGGCTGGGCGGCGAGTCACGGCGTTCGTCGACTACGGAGCATCCGACGACCATCCCAAGCAGCCTGCGATGTAACAGACTCAGACCCACCAGGTGCATGCGGTCGTGGCTACGGCCCGCGTGCTTCATGCAAACGCGTCGACGGCACAGAGGTCGAGGTCGGCCTCGGCGCCGACGCGTACCGTCCCGGCGACCGTCCTGGTCCACTTTGCCTACACGCGTACATCGATGAACGAGGCCACTTCCGACTGGACGAATGAAGCAGTCGGGTCGGTGGGGGTGCACTCACGATGGGGAGACCCGTGCGTGATGACCGGCGAGTTCGGGCAGTGATCGCCTCGCTCAACATGACGGGTGTGATCAACGATCGGGAAGGGCCAGGGCGTTGACGTTGCGCCGGGGCCGGCGCGACTGCACGTTCTTGAGAGTCGAGTGTGGAGCGCGGAGCGGTCGTCTGCTCGTGGCGCCACGGCACCTTTGGGTCCGATTCCAACTGGTTTCGATGGTTCTAAAAGTGGCGGGCTCACTCTTTCGGGTGAAGTCCGTGCAAAAGCAAATGCCGAGCTTATGCCAGCTTTCGGGCTTCTCTCGTAACCCCCGGAGGCGATTCCATGCAAAAACTGCGATTTTCATGCGCCACACTGGAATGGTCATCGTCACGTTCCAAAGCAAATCGCTCTATGGCTGTACATATCGTCTTTTCATGGGCTGGCGATAACATGGCGCAGTCAGCAAGATGGGGACGCCGTCGGCTCGGATTTTTGGGTTCGGCGGGCGGGCCGGGGAAGTGCGTGAGCGGAAGGCCCCCGGGTCTCGAGTTCCACAGGGGCCTCCCACCTACCGGTTCGGCAGAGCGATGGGTTTCGGGGGTCCGGTTTCGTCGAACCGGACCCCCGACCCATCCCTCAGAGGAGGCGTCGCAGTTCCCCGACGACGGCAATCACCGTCGGTGCCCAGTCTCTTGTGCCCCGGGCGGTCCTGCGCGCGACCCTGCCGAGACTCCTCAGTCGTCGCCTCCAACGAGGTGTCAACTCGGAATCACCTGCCTTCCCGGATCGCGTGCCGGATCGTTCCGGACGTGTCCGCGACCCCGCGGGAGCATCGGACTGCCCGGGGTTACAGGTCGGCGCACTGAATGTACAAGGCGCAACTCACGGAAAGCGCCTGAATGATCACACTTGGTTCACTCGTACAGGTGAAACTTGATTACGGGCAATCCGCTTGAGCTGCATGTTCACAATGTGACCCACTCCACATTCGACGGAAATACAGTCCCCGCTTCGCACCTCGACGGCGCTTCGTATCGCCCAAAAAATGCGAAATGGTTCATACGAAGCGGCTTGCGTGGTTTCTCGGGTTGATCAGCCGCCCACCCGCTGTTTTCGCGCCTTCGCCCGGCCCGCGTGGCGACGACCGAGGCGCCGCTCGCGTCGATCCGTGCGGCGAACGCCCCGACCCGTCTCCGGGCACGGTCCGGGGCGTCCACCGCACCGGGCGAGGCTCACGGCACGTCGGTCGGCAACGGCAGCTCGTCGACGACGGCAAACCCGCCGACCATCTCGAGCATCCGCAGCGTGAACGGGCGCAGGCACACCAGGCGCATGCGGGTTCCGCGGCGGCCGGCGTGCTCGCGTGCGCGTACGAGGGCGCCGACCGCGCGGACGTCGAGGAAGGTCACCGCGCGCAGGTCGACGTACACGTCGCCGGCGCGAACGCCCTCCAAACGCGCGAGTTCGTGCTCCACCGGGGAGATGTTGGCGATGTCGATCTCGCCGCACAGGGTCACCACGACCCCGGCGTCGAGGGTTTGGGTCGAGGCCGGCGACCGTTGGCCTCCGGCCCCGCACACGCCCCGCGAAACGCGGTGGCGCGCCCCCGTCGAGGCCGGCCGGGTCCGGCGGATCCGTCGTCGGCGTTCGCCGCACGCGCCGCTCACGTGCTCGGGCACAGCAGGCGCGGCAGGCGGACCTTCGGTACGCAGATCTCGCCCAGTTCCGGGTGTTCGACGACCTCGATACCGGATTCGGCACCGGCCATGTTGGGAAGGCAGATCTCCCCGAACTCCGGGTGCTCGACGATCTCGATGCCGACGGCGGCACGGGCCGCCGACGTCGCGTCGTCATCGGCGATCGTCGCCGGGGCCGCGGGTGGCGCCGGGTTGTCGTGGAAGCGATCCCAGTGGGCGGCGGTCCCGGGCTCGCCCTCGACGTGGTTGAACAGGATCAGGCAGCGCACGGCCCCGGCCTCCTCCGCGCCCGCGGCGTACTGCCACCAGAACACCGCGCCGTCGGGGCGGCCCGCCAGGTACAGCAGGCAGGCGAACACGAAGGCGCCTGCGGGCATGGGGAGCTTCACGAAGTCCTCGAGGATCCCCCGGGTGGCGGGCCCGGAGACGACGCCGCGGCAGACGTTTTCCAGTGTCGCCGCGGCGCACAGCCGCGCGGCGTGGGCGTCGGCGAAGGCGGCCAACCGCGAGGGCCGTTCGCGGCGGTGCGCCGCGAGGTCGGCCAGGAGTTCGTCCTGGACGATGCGAGAGGTCAACCGCCGCATGGCCGCGTCGGTGTCGTGGGGAGCGAAGGCGCGGTCCATGACGCGACGGCGCTCCCGCAGCACCCGCTCGAGGGGACTCTGGCGGCTCATGTGTTCCCTTTCCGGGCGGCGATCCGTGTGGTCCGGGTGGGTTTCGGCATCCGGGGGCCCAGCGCGCGACGCAGCTCCTGGCGCGCGATGTGGATGTGGGTGCGGACGGTGGACGCGCTCACTCCCAGGAGTACGGAGACGTCCTGGAGGGGCAGCCGCATCTGCAGATGCAGCCGGACGCAGGCGCCTCTTCTCTCGGGCATGCCCTCGACGGCCCGATCGAGGAGGTCCAGGAGCTCGCCGTCGGGGACGCCGGCGTCGGGATCGTCGGGGGCGGCCATGGTGGAGACGAACTCCCGCGCGTCGGGGGCGGCGAAGTCGGTGGGGACCTCCCCGGCCCTCGCGCGGCGGCGCAGCAGATCGGCCGCGCGGCTCCTGGCGATCCGGTAGACGACCGCGTGTGGCATCTCCCGACCGCAGGCGTCCCAGCATCGATAAAGCTCGAACAACGCCTCGGACACCACGTCCTCGGCGTCGTGATCGGAACGCAGGAGCCGGCGTGCGTACCGCGTCAGGTGACGTTTGTTCGCGCCCCAGAACAGCACGAAGTCCTCGGGAGCACCGACGGGCGTCTCGTCCGGCCGGGGGCGGGCCCCCGGCGTCCGACGCGGCACCCGTCGCCGCCGGCGCCGGTCCACCAGCGTCGCGCCCAGCATCCGGAACGTGCGCTCGGCCCGGACGTCGGGGGCGATCAGCGTCCAGTCGTGGAACAGGTCCACCAGGACGTCGGTGACGACGTCGTCCGCCTCCGCGGCGCTCTCGCCGAACTCCAGGGCGTAGCGCGCGAGAAGCGGTTCCACCGTGCGGCAGAACGCCACATAGTCCTGCGGGAGGCGATTCGTCAGGTCGATCTCGACGGCCTGTTCGGGGTGATCGTTCACCGGCGACCGTTCCTCGCCGGCGTCCGCCACGACACGTCCCCCTCGCAGGGACCGCAAGATCGCCCGCACGCGATCACGTGCCCGCCCGAACACCCCACCGACCGGCCTATGACCCCCCACGCCCGCCTGCCACTCGACCCGAGCATGTCGCTCAACACACTTCCTCTCCTCTCCCGTCGTCCGATCGGCTCCCGCTCGCCGACGCGCCACACGAAAAGCGCCGCCGGGCACAGGCGCCCTCGCTCGGTACTTCGTTCAAGGACCCCCGTCTGTCAAAGTCGGTCACGCAAAATCTTCGGCCGATCACGCAATCGGCAACACGTTCTTGTTTCACCAGCCCGGATACGGGTGGAATACGAGCAATAGTCGAATTCGACCTCTCACAGGCCACGTTCACACCCCGATCGAACACCGAACGCACGAACCACTCCCCCTCACGACCGAATCGGACCGAAAACGCGTACAGTCGGAGTACATCCCACAAAAGTGGTCGGTCCACGACGGTGATCCGCTGCTCGGATGCGCGGATAGACGGCGCCGAGATCGCGTTCGTCCCGGGCGTGCATGTCGACGCCAGGGGCTGCGCCACCTGCCCCGACACCCGCAACTGCACCCAGAAGGGCCGGACACGACGGAATTGGTTGTTCTTCGCAGACGACGGTGGATCGCCCCGATTGACCCGCCCGTCCTGACGTGTGTGGCTCGGACGACCGCCGGCCGACAGTGCCGGAACCCGTTGGAGTACGGGCAGGTCCTGAACCCGATGGAGGTGCAGCGGGGCGACGCGGGATACGTCTACGCGTACATGGCCTTCGCTCCCAACCGCAAAGAGCAAGAGCGCTGGCTCGCCCAACACTGCGCCACCCACGACGGCGTCGATGTCACCCCGCCCGAGATCCGGCCGTTCCGACTCGCCACCGACGAGGCCCTTGTGCAGCAGTACCGCCACGACGCCCTGGTCGACTGAGGTCGGCCGCACCGACCCCGTATGAGGTCGGGTTCTTGAAAAAGCCTGTCCGTCGTCGACCGGTGCCGTGGGTGTGGTGCGGTCACGTCCAGATGCCGAGAGCGAGGATCACGAGGGTGGTGAGGGTCAGGATGAACAGGCCGCCGCACCCGTCGCCGGAGCCGGCCCTCTTCCGCGAGCGCCTCGATCCACTCGGTCGTTTACCGCTGGAGTGCTTGGCGCAGTAGCGCTCGCCGGGCCGGGCGTTGTTGCCGCAGCTCTTCCCGCCCCGGCTGCCCTTCGTCGACCTCGGGCAACTGCCCATGACCGTCCCCCTTCGACCGATGGTCACCCCATGTTGTCGAACCCTCGCGCGGCGTGCGGGACTTCGCCCAGACTGGACCATCGGGGTGGTCCGACGAAGGGGGAGGTCGGCATGGCTGGCGCATGGCGTGGCGATGGGGGCACCGGGCGGTATCCGCGGCCGCCGGTCCCCTCGCCCGAGGGATCGTTGCCCGCGGTCAGGACCGACGGTGAGGTCACCGACCGGACGCCGGATCGCGGCGCGGTTCAAGAGGTTGCGCAGGTGCACGCGGCCGGGGTGTTGCCCACCGACCCGTCGGGGACCAATCGGGAGGGGTGCTGGGACCTGCTCGGTCCCAGGACGCGGGAGCGCCTGGAGGCGCAGGCCGGTGGGCGGTGGGCGTGGTGGGGCGAGCTGGACGAGGACGAGTACCCGGAAGTGTTCGTGTTCGGGCCGCTGGGCATGTGCCGGGCGGCATCCGTCGTGCGGGAGGGTCGACGCGTGTATCTGGTGGAGCGGGTGCGGTTCGAGCCCGACGCCCTGATACGGCGGTCCTTCCACCGGGACGCGCCGGACCCTCGGGGCAGGACATCCCGGTTCTTCCGACCCCGCCGTCCTGTTGGCGACACCCCGGTGCGGGATTCGTCGTCGACTCCGGCGGTGCCGGCCGATCTGGGCTTGGACGATCGGGACTCCGGTGTGTTGGGGAATCTGCCCGCGCGAGTGCAGGAGTTCCTCCAACAACCGTTCCTGGGCGAGGACCAGGGCGTGGTCGCCAAGTGGTACTACGCCGCCCGCGACGGGGAGACGGACCGCCAGACGTGGATCGTGTTCGCCCTGATGGGCGATCGCGACGTCACCGTCGCCTCCGGCGTGCGCACCGTGCCCCACCGGGTCCCGCTCGAGCGCGCCGGGTGGGAACTCGACTACTACCACGCGCCGGTACGCCGCCCCCGCCCCGCGCCCTGACCCGACGCGCGGTCGGCGACCCGCCCGGTGGGTGCCGAGGTTCGGGTGTCGGCGGTCTGTCGCTCGGGTCCGGTGGTGCGTCACGCTGGTGCGGGGAGCGGGGCGAGGGGGCCGTGATGGGCTGGTTCGGGCGGTACAGGGGCGACTTCTACTTCGAGGAGGTCGTCGGCGAGGGCGTGATCTGGCCCGCGTACACCGACGACGACGGCGTGGTGTTCCTCGACGTGGACGAGGACGTCGAGGTCGTCATCGACGGCGTGGTCCTAGGCGACGAGATCTACGACGCGTACATCGACGAGCGGGGCCGGCTCCGGCTGGACGAATGAAGCCGTCGACAGCCGGGTGCCCGGCAGGGAACGATGGCCGAGGGGCGGGCCGGTCGTGGGAGTTCAGTCTTCGTTCGACAGCAGTTCCCGGTACTGCGGGCAGTCGATCGCATGCCATTCGCGCACCACGACCTCGTCGCCAGCGACGATGACCTCTGCGTGCCACGGAAGACAGTCGTGGCAGGGCCAGATCTCGTACGGTGTGCCGTCCGCGGTCTCGGCCGGCAGGTCGATCGAGCCGACCGGAGCCGAGAACGTCGCGTTGCGTCGTTCGGATGCGTCTGCCATCGGACCAGTGTGCTGCCTGTCATCGGCGCTCGCGGCGCCGAGCGCCTGCACTCGTTGATCGCGGGCTACGCATCCAGCGAGGACTACGAGCACACCGCGATCGAAGCCGTCCGCCGCGACGACATCCCCAACATCACCGTGCCGCTGTACGTACAACCCCCACCGAGGGTGGGGCACGCTCCGCCGCTGTCCGCGGTCAGTTGAATCGGGATGCCGCCGAAGGCTCCCGGTGGCATCCCGGTTGGTAACTCCCGCTGCCGATCTCGTCGATGGGTTCCTGCAGCGGCCTGTGCTCGCTGCGGAACCCCGGGGCTGTTCCCCGTGGTGGCGGTGCCGTTCCAGGCGTGGCCTGGTCCTCGCTGCGAACATGCGGTCACGCCATTCACGGACTGACGATCGGGTGCACGAGTACGGCGGTCGAGCAGTGGGGGGACTGGCCGGGGCGTTGGACGGTCACCGAATGGATCAATGAAAGTACTCCGGGGGTTCGAGGTGGTGTCACTTTCGCCGCAGCAGTCGCAGCACGGCGGGTCAACCGATCACGGTCGGATCGCGAACCCGAGCGTTACCTCAGTCGCTGAAACGAACAGGCCTCCGCTCCTGCCCGATTCGTCGCCGATTCCGCCGCCGCTGCTCCATCGTCGTCGTCTACTCGGAGGGCGGAGGAGATACGTACGGAAGGGGCCATTCGTCGATGGAGAGTCATCGGACGATCGCGGGTGTATCTCACGCAGTGTGAGACTCGGCGCGGCGATACGATCATGATTCTTCCGCGTGTGTGACACCGGGCCGTCGGGGGCCTGTGGGTTCGGCCCGCGTTGTGGTGGTGGGGGCGTGGGCGTTGACGACGATCGAGCGGACCGCGTACCCGCGTTTCAAGCGGTTGATCTCGACCCGGGAACTGGCGGAGTTCTACACCCCCTCGGTGGACGAGGCCCTGTGGGCCCGCGAGCGCACCCGCAACCGGCCGCACCACCTGTTGGCGTTGTTGGTGATGTTGAAGTCCTGTGCTCGTCTGGGGTGGTTCCCGCGTCTGGAGAAGGTGCCGGCCGTCGTGGTCGAGCACGTTCGGGAGTGCGCGGGGTTGCCGGTGGGCACGGTGGCGGGGCTGGACTCGACGCGGACGGCGAAGCGCTATCGGGAGGCGGTCCGTTCCCGGTTGGGGTTGGCGTTCGATCCGGAGAAGGGCCGGTTGTTGGCGGCCGGGGCGATGGAGCGGGCGGCGGTGGTCAAGAGCCACGGCGCGGACCTGGTCAACGTCGCGTTGGAGGAGATCGTCCGGGCGGGGTTGGAGTTGCCGGGGTTCTCCACGTTGGACCGGATGGCGGGCACGATCCGCACCCGGACCGACAACGGCCTGCACGCGCGGATCGTCGCGGCCATGAGCGGCGAGGCGCGGGCGCGTTCGGCCTTGTTGCTGACGGTCGCGGCCGGTGAGCGCACCAGTGGTTTCGACGCGTTGAAGACGCCGGCCCACAAGGCGACCTGGTCGCGGTTTCGCGAACTCGCCGAGCGGGTGGAGTGGTTGGACGGGCTCGGTGACACGGTCGCCTGGACGGCCGGGGTCGCGCCGGCCAAGGCCGCGGCGTTCGCCGCGCAGGCCCGGGTGTTGTCGGTCGGCGAGATGTTGGACATCGTCGAGCCCAAGCGGACCGCGATGGTCGCCTGCCTGGCCGCGGAGGCACGGGCGCGGGGAAAGGACGATCTCGTGGTGATGCTCTGCAAGCGCGTCGCCCGGCACCAAAAGCGCGCGCGGGAGCGGTTGGAGGAGCTCCAGGCGCAACACAGGTCGCTGACCGAGCAGTTGATCCGGTCCTACCGTGACGTGCTCGACGTGCTGCGGAGTTCCCCGGACGGCGGCGGCGAGGCGGGCACGCTCGACGACGCGTTCACCCTGGCCGAGGCCCGTGCGGTGGTCGAGCGGGCGGGCGGCTTCGACGCCCAGCTCGCGGACATCGAGGCGGTCGCGGCCCACGCGGGCGGGAACCACACGGCGTTGGTGGAGCGGTTCTTCCGGGTCGACCGGCCGACGATGCTCAAGCTCGCCACGAAGCTCACCTTCACCGCGACCTCCGCCGATCGCGCGGTGTTGAAGGCCCTGGATCACGCGGTCGCGCACTGGAACCTGACCCGCGATCACATCTCCGACATCCCGCTGACCTCGCAGGACGCCGGCGAGGACGGGGAGGTCGAGCGGCTGGACCTGTCGTTCGCCTCGAAGAACTGGTTGCGGACGGTCTACGCCAAGGACCGGCCCGGGATGATGGTGCGCCGGCACTTCGAGGCGATGGTGTTCTGCCACCTCGTCGAGGAACTGCGTTGCGGGGACGTCGCGGTGGTCGGCGGGCAGGAGTACGGCGACTGGACGAAGATGCTGCTGCCGTGGGAAGACTGCGAGCGGCTGTTGGACGAGTTCTGCGCGGAGGCTGGGCTGCCCGCGGACGCGAAGGCGTTCACCGAACAGGTCAAGGCGCGGTTGACCGAGGCGGCCGAGCGGGTCGAGGCCGGATATCCGGACAACGCCGACCTGGTGATCGACCCCTTCACCGGTGTTCCCTCGCTCAAGCAGCGCCAGGGTATCGAGCGCACCGCCTCCGCGATCGCGTTGGAGGCGGAGGTCTCCCGCCGGCTCCCGGAACGCTCGATCCTGGAGGCGCTGGCCCGCTCCGCGCACTGGAGCGGCTGGTGGCGCCGACTGGGGCCGTTGTCGGGCAGCGACCCGAAGTTGAAGCACCCACTGCCCAGATACGTCCTGACGGCCTTCACCTACGGTTGCAATCTGGGCCCGGCGCAGGCCGCTCGGCATCTGCGCGGGACGGTGACGGCGCACGAGTTGGCCGCGATCGCGCAGCGGCACACCACGGCGGCGAACCTGGGTCGGGCCGGCGCGGACATCGTGGACAACTTCATGAACCTGGACATCACCATCGCGTGGGGTGACGGGTCCGCGGTCGCGGTGGACGGCACGATGATGGACACGGCGATCGACAATCTCCTCGCGGAGACCAGCATTCGCTATGGCGGATATGGAGGCATTGCCTACCATCTGGTGGCCGATACCTATATTGCTCTCTTCTCCAGATTCATACCTTGCGGGGTCTGGGAGGCGGTCTATCTGATCGACTCCCTGCTCGCGAACACCTCGCAGGTCAAGCCCGAACGAGTACACGCCGATACGCAAGGCCAGAGTTTCCCTGTCTTCGGTCTGGCGCACGTCCTGGGCATCGATCTCCTCCCGCGCATCCGCAACTGGCAGGACCTGACCTTCCACCGTCCGGACGCGAAGACGAAGTACACGCACATCGATGCGTTGTTCAGCACCGACCCCAGGACCGCGGTCGACTGGGGCCTGATCGAGCGTCATTTCCGGGACCTCATGCAGGTGGCAATCTCCGTCAAGGAGGGCACCGTCTCCTCGGTGACGCTGCTGCGACGGCTGGGCAACCACTCCCGAAAGAACAGCATCTACCGTGCCTACCGGGAATTGGGGCGCGCGGTTCGCACGATCACGCTGTTGCGTTACCTCTCGGATCCGGCGCTGCGCGACCAGATCGCGAAGGCCACCAACAAGGCCGAGGCATACAACGGCTTCACCAAGTGGCTCGCGTTCGGCAACCACGGCATCCTCGGCAGCCGCGACCCCGAACGCCAGGAAAAGGCCGTGAAGTTCCTCGACCTCGTCGCCGGTTCGGTGATCTTCTCCACCGCCGTCGACATGACCCGGGTCCTGCGGGACATGGCCCGCGCGGGCCGGACCGTCGACCCCGCCGACCTCGCGGTCCTCAGCCCCTACCGGCGCGAGACCATCCGCCGCTTCGGCGACTACAACACCGACAAACTCCACATCCCACCCGCACCCGTCGACCCCCACCTCGACATACCAATCCGCCGAAAGACACCCGACCGCCATCACGGAAGGAGATGAGGAGGATGATCAAAAGCTGTTCGGCCGGCCAGGAGGATGATGGAGAAAGAATTCTGGTTGACCATGTTCGGATCGATGACGAATTCGTATCCGACGATGACAAGATCGACCCTGGACAATTTCCCCTGCCTATCACACGTGAGGCGACGAGCAATGGACCTTGAGTACAGTTCAGAATTTATCGACTCCTACCTGGATGCAGAATACGCGGAAAGGTTGGCGTCACGCACAGAGTTCGACGAAGTACTGGACGAGCGACGAAGGACCAGCGAGAGCTTCTTTCATTCAACACCTGGGTTTCCCATGTTTTCCGTCATCGGACGAAGGCCTGGATACTCTGCCGAGGAGTTGGCAGAGTACGCACAGACCGTAGGTCAGATAGCCCGCCGAGTCCTGTTTATTGTTGCTGAATTCGAGCATCCCGAATGGGGCCATCTCTTCGCCGGATACGTGAGTGGAGCAAGTATCACAACTACTGGCGTCTACGATTCGAAGCTCTTCGTGAAGGAAATCAAAGGGCGGCCGAAAATCATCGCACAGTACGCCTCGGAAATCCTCAAACCGGCACCACCTGTGCAGTGGATTCACGTGATGGGTGAGAATATCGCTGATGTGAGCGGTCCGTTGGCTGTCAAAGCCTTGTGCGAACCGACATTCAAAGCGCACCGCCTCGATTGGGCGGCGACCTGCACATCGGCCGGCTGATCAAAATCAGTCGGGTGCTTCGGCCGGCCCAGCTCCGAGGCCAGCCGCGCCACCAAAGATGACGGGATCGGAGGCGTCCCGAAGGCGTAAATTCGTGACCCGGCCCTACCGGCGCGAGACGATCCGCCGGGACGGCCAGTGTGAGTCGTTCCCGGTTTGATGGAGTCCCGGATTTATTCCCCTGGACATACCGCCACCCGAAACAGCACCATCCCGACTTCGCACACGTGAACTCCGGCGCCACACCCCTGCACCTGGCTTTCGTCCCCGGCCTCCGCGTCATACCCGGACCCGACATCGCGCCCGACGTCGTCGAGACCCTCCTCGCCGCGGGAGCCGACCCCAACGCGGCCGACGAGCACGGCCGCACACCGCTCCACGACGCGGCCGTCCGCGTCGACGAGAACACACTCGAAGCCCTGCGAATGCTCGTCGAAGCGGGGGAAAACCCCCACGCGCACATGGAAGACCCCCGGCAACTGCCCCGCAGGCCCACATCACACACACCCCTGACCATCGCCCGGGAACTCGGCCACACCGAAGCAGCGGCCATCCTTCTGAAAACCGCTGACCAGTACCGTAGACATCGACTGCCCCGAAGATCGACGTCACTGACAGTAAAGAAAAGTTAGGCCCCAGGGGTTACGAGGTGTTACGCCCGAAGGGCGCCCCCCGGGGGGCGCCCTTCGGGCGTAACACCTCGTAACCCCTACTCGACCGAACGTGGGCTCGCAAATCGCAAGCCTCGACCGGCGGCACACGACCCGGGTACGAACGGGGGTCCTGTGGGACGGCACGAACCGCCTGGGGGGATCGGGGGGCGGCGGAACGCCCCCCGATGGCGCGCCCCGCGTGCCATGGCGCCGGCAGGCGATACGGAACAGCGGCCGCCGCAGGCGCTGGTGAGCATGGACGGAACGGTCGCCGAGGACGGCGAGCCGGTCCGGTTGACGGCGTCGTGGCCGTTTCGAGGAACCTGGGTTGTCGGCCGAACGCGGAGGTTGCGTCGCGCCCGGGTCGGGTTCTTTGAGAGGCGAACCGGCGAATTCGGGGGCTGACCTGCGGCTTTGCGAAACGGTATGTCGTGACAGCTACGACATATCTCTGATGGATGTGTCGTGCTGGGCTTACATATCTCCGCGTGACTTAACCCTCATGGTTAACTCCCCGATTGTTGTGCCGACTTGCGGTGCGGACGGCCGCGCATCACTCGCCGGCGGCGAACGGTGACGGGCCGGCCGGCGCCGGCCGCGTGCGACACATCAGTCGGAGATGTGTCGGCCCTGGGCCGACACATCGCGACACGACTTAACGGCGGGGGGCAAGTTCCATAACCGCGGGGGTAAAGATCGCTATCGTCGCCGGGGTGAGATCCCTGGGAGGACCCGAGTGACCGAGCCTGCACGCCCGATCCCCGTATCACCGTCGAGGTCGCGGACGGATCCGTCCCCGTCGCCGGGCCCCGGTCAGCCGCCGCGGCGGGTGAGCCTGGGTCAGGCGATCACCGAGGCGATCGTCACGAAGGCCCCCCGGGTTCCCCGCTCGGTGGACCGGGTCTCGGTCGACCTGCACTACCGGTCCCCGCATCACATGCTGGGCGACGAGGGCTTCTCGTTGGTCAGCAACGACTACCTCGCGAACGTCCTGGCGAAATCCGTGGCCGCGAGGGTCGTCTCGCCGCGGCAGTGCGCGATCATGCTGTACATGATCGGACGGCAGCAGGAGTCGCTGGTCGGGATGAACCAGCAGGCGATCGCCGACGCGTTGGGCATCCCGCGGTCGACCGTGTCGACCGAGCTCACCGGCCTGAGCGCCCTGAACTGGGTGCGGAAGGTGAAGCGCGGGGTATACCAGGTGAATCCGTTGCTCGCCTACATGGGCAACGGGAACGCGCAGAGGGCCACGTTGGCGGATGCGCGGGCGCTGGCGTTGGCGTCGGGGTTCCCGGACGAGGTCTGCGTCCCGGAGATGCCGGCGCCGAGGAGCAGGAAGAAGGGGACGACGTGATGCTGTACTCGTCGACGGCGCTGTGGTCGATACTGCCCGACCTCGACCTCCCCCCGGCGGCCATGCGCGTCCTCGCCCGGCTCCAGTCCGTCCAGCAGCCCGGAGGGTCGATCCTCGAGAGCCAGGTCGACATGGCCGCGGCGCTCGGAATCAGCCAGGTCACCGTCTCCCGCAGCATGCGCACCCTGCGCGAATGCAATCTCGTCATCGGCGCTCGCGGCGCCAAGCGCCTGCACCCGTTGATCGCGGGCTACGCGTCCAGCGAGGACTACGAGCACGCCGCGATCGAGGCCGTCCGCCGCGACGACATCCCCGACATCACCGTGCCTTTGTACGTACAACCCCCGCCGAGGGTGGGGCACGCTCCGCCGCTGTCCGCGGTCAGTTGAATCGGGATGCCGCCGAAGGTTCCCGGTGGCACCCCGATTCAGGACCCGGGGCAATCCCTCGCACAGGCGGGATCGAGGGCTACTGCTTGTCCCGGGCCATGTGCATGGGTGCATCCCCGCGCAGCCGGGCCGGCTGTGCACTGCGGCCGGGTACGACCCATTCCCTCGGGTCGCCGTCGGGCCGCCCGGTTGATCCGGCGGCAAAGTCCTGGAATCCGGCAAGCCTGTTGCGGACCGAGTCGGCCACGTAGTCCTCAAGCGACGCGGCGAGCCCGAGCCCGATCAACGCCCGTACGCGTTCCACTGCTTCCGGGGACAGGCTGACCCGGACCTCGGCCCCACTGGCACGAGTTGCTTCGATACTCATCCGACGGACGCTACAGCTGCCCACCGACACATCACGTGCACCGAGCCGCGTTCTCGGGGGCCGACGACCTCGTGGAAGCTCGGCGCGAGGCCGTCGGGCGGGTGCGTCACCGGGCGCACGGCGGCTCGTTGTGCGTGTGTGCGGCGACCGTCCCCCGTGGTCGGGGCTGTGCGTCCGGCGACCCATCCCCCGAGGTCGCCGGACGACCCCCTCCCCGGCCGGCCGGCCGGCGCGCGGAGTCGTGTCGCCGAAGGTGTCGTCGACCATGCTTATCTTGAGCCGTGAAAACCGGTGAGGCATGTGCCGTTTCTGGGACTTGCCTCACTCGTATCCGCTAGTTGTGAGGCAAGTTCGAGCAGACTTCTGACCCGCCTTCGGTATCGGGGGCGGGCCCGCGGTGGGTGTGGTCGTCGAGGGCTTCATGGAGGCTGAGCAGGATGCGCCGGTCGTGTTCTTCGGCGCGGGTGAGGACGTTCCGCTGGTGCACGTCCTCGACCAGGCCCTCGATGGCGGTATCCAGGCGGCGCGGAGCGCCCCAGGGCTGAGCGCTTCGACCTCGACCGCATGGTGCGGGTGGCGTGTCAGGTCCGGGGGAGGGGGAGGTGGGGCAGGTCGAGTCGGAGCAGGCGGTCGCGTCCGGACACGGTTCCCTCGTAGGTCAGTTCGTTCGGGTCCGTCACCGTCGCCCTTTCGAACCGGGCGTTGGCGGAGAACGTCGCCCTGTCGAACCAGGCGTTGGCGGAGAACGTCGCCCTGTCGAACCAGGCGTCGGCGGAGAACGTCGCGCCGCGGAACCGGGCGTCGGCGGAGAACGTCGCGCCGCGGAACCGGGCGTCGGCGGAGAACGTCGCGCCGTTCAACCGGGCGTCGGCGGAGAACGTCGCGCGGTCGAACTGGGCGTCGGCGGAGAACGTCGCGCCGTTCAACCGGGCGTCGGCGGAGAACGTCGCGCTGCGGAACTGGGCCTCGGCGGAGAACGTCGCGCCGCGGAACCGGGCGTCGGCGGAGAACGTCGCGCCGTTCAACCGGGCGTCGGCGGAGAACGTCGCGCTGTCGAACTGGGCGTCGGCGGAGAACGTCGCGCCGTTGAACTGCGCAGTGCCGAGGTGTGGGCGGCCGGTGGTCGGGTCTCGGAGTGCGTGGAGGAGTTCGGTCAGCAGCAGGCCGTCGAAGGTAGTGCCGCGGTGGTCCACGTCGGAGCCGGGTGACAGGGCCGCGAGGTACGCGGCACGACTGCCCGGGTTGAGGTGCGCCAGGCACAGGGTGTGCCCGGCGACGTGCACACCCCGGCATCCCACCGGGTCGGCCGCACTCGCCCCCTCGGCACAGTGCGGCCACGACGGAGGTCTCGGTAACGGTGCGGGCGGCGACGTCATACCGCCGGAGACGATCACGCCCCAGGCAACGGTTTCGTCCTGTACCGACCTGCGGCAGCGGGGACGTCCAATGCAACCTCGGCCTATTCGAGCCGGACGCCCCCTCCCGCTCCGACGGTGCGGCAGCAGTTCGCACTCGACTCGCTGGCCGAGGTCTGGCTGATCCAACGCGGTCCGACTGCGGACACCGTCGCGCCCGGGGTTGCGTACAGCCTCCGCCTCATGGACGAGCTACCCGACCCGGCAACAGTCCCGACCGTGAAACCCCTGCCAACCCGCACTGACAACTTTCACAGCCAACCCACTGACACATAGCGGCCAAGCCCGCTGCCAAGTTCACTGTTGTCGGACGCGGAGAAAATGTCAGCGCGACGGTGAGGTTGTTGTCAGCGGGGTTGGTGGCGCTTCTCGTTGTCAGGGCGCGGGGGCGAACCGGTCGATCAGGTATCGCACCGCGCTGGTGAGGGCTTGGGCCCGGAAGTACGCTTCGCCCGTGTCCGTGGTGCCAGGGTGCGGGCCGTTGGTGTGCGTGATCTTCCAGAGGCCCCGGAGGTACATGCCCCCATCGTCCAGAGGAAGATGGCCTTGATCAATCAGGTACGTGATTGACGACCCGCCCACGCCCTGGGCGGTGGAACCGAATCCCTTCGAGTCCGCGAAGTGGGTCAGGGCGGCTTCGAACATCGCGCGCATCTGACCGTTGGCCGCGCGGTAGTTCTTCCTGATCAGGCAGTCGACGGCTTCCTCGTATGCCTCGGCCGCATTGGTCATGCTGAGCCGGTTGAAGTCGGCCTGCACGGCGGTGATGACTTCACTGAGGGGCGCGTGGGGTTCGTCCAATGGCAGAAGACGCACCTTCTTGAGGGATTCCCCACTGCCTGGACCAGGGGCCGTTGCATACTCGGCGACCAGGTCGAACCCACCCGCGCGGACCGCTTCCCGCAGCTTCCAGAAGGGGGTGTCCTCGATCACCTCCGGTTCCTTCGGGGCGAGCTTCTCACCGACGAGCCGTACGAACTCGTGCAGTTCGTCATGCGCGCGCTTTCGACGCGCAGCCTCGACGGTGTCCGTCACCAGTTCGCCCTTGCCGTAGGGGTTGTCCGGCATGTGGCCGTCCAGACCGGCCTTCATGAACAGGATCTTCAGATCGGGCTTGCTGAAGGCACCCACGGCGAGTTCGGCGGCTACCCCGACAGCGAGGGATGAGAGGTTCGGCATGCATCAAGGATGTCCTAATCGCCGACTGCGGGCGCGCTCTTGGCGGTTGTGGCCGCCACGGCCCGACTCGTCGACCGCGGCCCGACGGTCGACACGCTCGCGCCCGGCGTCGCGTACAGCCTCCGCCTTGTCGATGAGACACCCGATACATCGTCGGTGCCGACCGCAAGAACCTCGCCGACACCTACTGACACGAACTCTGCCGACGCACTGACAGGACTCCGCCGTTCGCACTGACATCTACTTGTCGTCCGACACTTTCGTGGCGGACGACACCGAACACCTGTCGGCCGTCGCGACAGTGACAGCGCTTCTCGCCACGACCAAATGTCAGCGAGTTCAGCGTTTGACGCGACCTCGGATCGCGAGGACGGCGAGGGCAAGGAGGACGGGTTCGAGGAGGCGGGACCCCATCTCGACGTAGGTGCCCGTGGTGGTCAGGTTTTGGCCGGAGGAGCGGAAGACCACGGAGTTCAGAACGACTCGGGTGGCCTTCTCGGCGCGTTTGCCGGTCAGTCGTTCCTGGGGTGAGCCGGTCAGCTCCGGGTCGGGGGTGTCGACGGTGAGTCGCACATCCTGTCCGGGAGTGACCTGTTTCCCGACGACCTGGGGTTTGGGGTCGTCGGTGGGCAGGCCCCAGAGCATCATCGCGAGCACCGTGGCGGTCATGGCGAGGAGCAGCCAGGTGATGGCGCGGGAGGCGCGGAGGCCGTAGCCGGACAGGGCCCAGTAGGCGGTGAGGAGTCCGCGCTCGGCACGGTTGCGGCCGGGGCGCCGGTCGAGGCGGCGCATCTCCGTCTCGCCCATGTAGAAGTCGGCGGCGCCGGGTTCGTCCTTGCCGTCCTCGAAGGCTTTGCGGAGTTGGCGGTACAGCGCGGCGAGCGCGGCCGGCCCGGGCACGGTGGACGGGGAGCCGGAGGGCGATGGCGGTGCGGGTGTCCACCCGGCGCGCAGGCGGGGACGATGCGTGGGCAGGGCCCGCCAGTGGTGTTCCTCGGCCAGCGCCAAGCGGTCGGTCCACCGCAGGGGTATGCCGCGGAGCAGATCCGTTCCCGGCGGTGTGCGGGCGAACCGGGTGTCGCCTTCCAGACGGAGTTGGTCGAGGTGGAACGCGCCGAGGAACCGGCACACGGTGAGGTCGGTGTCGGTCAGCACCAGGTGCGCGGCGTCGACCCCGTCCACGCTCAACACCCGTACCGGATCGGTGCCCGCGGCGGCCGAGACCACTGCCAAGGGGAAGTTGAGGACCGCTCCGCTCATGTCGAGATCGGCGTGCCACAGCCGCAGCGTCGCGGTCGCCTCCCACCGGGTCCGCCCGCACCGCAATTCCCCGGCCGCGGCCTCGATCACCACCGGCGCGCCGAACACCGCTCCTGACAGGTCCAACTCCTCCCAGCACCACAATGGTCCCAACACCGCCAGGGACTCGAACCTCACACCGGTGAAGCTGGCGTTGCCACCGACCACGACACCGTTGAAGTAGGCGTCGGCGGTGAACGTCGCGCCGTGGAAGTAGGCGCCGGCGGTGAACATCGCGCCGTGGAAGTAGGCGCCGACGGTGAAGGTCGCGTCCCGGAAGTAGGCGCCGGCGGTGAAGGTCGCGCCCTGGAAGTAGGCGTCGGCGGTGAAGGTCGCGCCCCGGAAGTAGGCGTCGGCGGTGAAGGTCGCGTCCCGGAATTCGGTGTCGGCGGTGAAGGTCGCGTCCTGGAAGTAGGCGCCGGCGGTGAACGTCGCGCCCCGGAAGTTGGCGTTGCCGAGATGGGGATGGGTGGTGGCGGGGTCGCGAAGTGCGTCCAGGAGCGCGGTCAGGAGAAAGCTGTCGAAGGTGGTGCTGCGGTGGTCGACGTCGGACCCGGGGGTCAGGGTTGCCAAATACGCGGCCCGATCGGTGGGATCGAGGTGGGTCAAGCACCGTGTGTGTCCGGCGACGTGCACGCCTCGGCAGCCGACGGGGTCGAGGACCGGGTCGGTGCCCTCTGCACAGTGCGGCCAGGGCGGCGGTGTGGGCGAAGGACCGGGAGGCGACGTCATGCCACCGGGGACGACCCGGAGTGATCCTGCGGTTGCGGAGCGATGAACCCGGTTCCGGTTACCTGATGTCCATCAGGTTCACTGACATTTTGCGTGGCCAACCCGCTGACAGCGACTGTCGAAACCCGCTGGCAGTTCCACGGCAGACGACAACACCGCCCACCATGACACGCCAAAGACCAAGATCATTCCTCGGCCTGCGGCTGCGCGGTCGACTACCGGCTCGCCGCCGAGCAGCCCCTTGAGTGGTTCGGCGAAGGCCTGCGCGACGTCGGCATCGAGCCCGGAACGCTGCTGCTCACCGACGCCGACCGGGACAAGGCCCGGGCCCTGGCCGCCGGGTGCGACCCACGCACCGGCGAGCAGCTCGTGGCCCGCAAACAGGAACTGGACCCGCGCGGCAAACTCCCCGCGCGGGCGTTCGTCGACGCGATGCGCGCGGCCGCCGAGGCGGCCGGCACCACCCCGGCCGGGCTGCTCGACCACGGCACCGCCCCCACCAAACGCCTGCGCCGATACGCCCAACTCGAACGCGGACTCGTCAACGAGGGCGACGCGCACAAGGTGCCGGTGAAGGAGCTGGGCGTGCTCGCGCGGGCGGCCGGCATCGACCTGGACGCGGTGTACGGGGCGGACTCGGTGGCCGAGGCGCACCAGTGGGCCGGGGCGAAGGTGACCGTCGGCAACCTCGGGTTCGACGTCACCCTCGAATGCCCGAAGTCGTTGTCGGTGCTGTTCGGCACGGCGCCGGCGGAGCTGGGCGCGGAGCTGCGCGAGACGTACATGGAGGCGGTCCGCGAGAGCGCCGCCTACCTCGAGGACGCCTGCGCGTACGCGATGGCTGGCCACCACGGCGGCGGCCGCCGCGCGGAACGCCGCGACACCTCCGGCCTGCTGGGTTGGGCGATGCTTCACCAGGCGGCCCGCCCCGTCCCCGACGCCCCCACCGAAGTACGGACCGAGGGGCAGGACGCCGAGGAGAGCGCGACCGCCAAGGAGACGCCCCGGCACTCGCCCGGTGACCCGCATCTCCACGTGCACCTGACCGTGATGAACATGGCCCACGCCGACGACGGGAAATGGCGCACCATCGCGGCCGGCGGCCGAGACCTGCACCGTCACGCCCGCGTCGCCGACGCGTACACCGAGGCCCGCATGCGCGCCCTGACCGCCCAGCGGTTCGGGGTGCGGTGGGAGCGTCGGGTGCCCGGCGGGGCGTGGGAGGTCGTCGGCATCCCCGAGTCGATGCGGCTGGGGTTCAGCCGCCGTTCGACGGCGATCCGGGCGAGCGTCGCCGAACAGGGCCTGGGCCCGGGCGCCGGGAAGAGCGTGGGTTCCGCGACCCGCCGGGCGAAGCTCGCGGTGGGCGAGGACGAGACGCGGGTGGTGTGGCGCGAGCGCGGTACCGAGCTGGCGGGCCGCGACGTCGACCTGGTCGTGGCCGAGGCCGCCCCCGACTGGGACGGCCACCACCCCACCGGCCCCGGCACACCACCCGCAGGCCCGCCGCGGTTGCCCTCGCCGGCCGACGTCGCCGCGCGGATCTGGGATCCCGAGACCGGCCTGACCAGCCACCGCAAGGTCGTCACCCGCGTCGACGTCCTCGCCGCGGTGCTGGAGGAGTGCGGCGAGGGCGTCACCGACATCGCCCAGGCCGAGGAACTCGCCGACCAGGTCCTCGAACTGCAGGAGTGGGTCGTCGCGTTGCCGGGCGGCGGCCAACGCCACATGTCCGACGCCGCCCGCTACACCACCGTCGACATCGTCGCGGCCGAGGCGACCATCGCCGCGCACGCGATCGACGGCATGCGCGGCCGCAGGTTCGCCGCCGTCCCGATCGAGGTCGCGGCCGCCGCCGTCCAGATCCGCGAGACCTCCCAGCAGTGGCGGTTCAGCCCCGAACAACTCGACGTCCTCGAAAGGCTGTTGACCGGCGGGAACGGCATCGAGGCGGTCGTCGGCGTCGCCGGCGCGGGCAAGACGTCGTTGATGGCGGCCGCGCGCACCGGCTGGGAAGCCCAAGAGCTGGTCGTCGCCAGCGCATCCACCGCATCGGTGGCGGCCGAGAACCTCTTCAACGAGGCGGCGATCCCCTCCCACTCGATCGCCTCGTGGCTCGCCCGCATCGACCGCGGCCAGGGACTCGCAGGCGTGGACGTCCTGGTCGTGGACGAGGCCGCGATGGTCGACGACCGCGCGATGGCCCGCCTGGTCGTCGAGGCCGCCCGCACCGGCACCAAGGTGGTGTCGATCGGTGACCCCGAGCAGCTGCGCGCGATCGGCGTCGGCGGCATGTTCGCCGAGGTCCACCGCCTCACTCACGGCCTCACGTTGGGCGAGAACCGGCGCCAGGTCGACGCGGCCGAACGCGACGCGCTGCAGACCTGGCGCGACGGCGACCGCCGGGGCGCGCTGCGCGCGTTGGCGGCGGCCGGGCACGTCCACGCCACCGACAGCCCCGCCCAGGCCCACGAACAGATGCTCACCGCCTGGGCCCAGGCCCGCGCCGACATCCCCGACCCGCACGACCGCATCGACGACGTGCTGTTGCTCGCCGGGCGCAACGCGGACGTGGACATGCTCAACGCCGGTGCCCGCGCGCAGGCCCGGGCCGGCGGCGAACTCGTCGGCGACGACGTCGACTACGGTCCCGGGATCGCCCTCGCGGTCGGCGACGTCGTGCGGGTGCGGGCCAACGACTACCGCTCCCGGCGCGGCGCCGGCGCGGACGTCCTCAACGGCTACCGGGCCGTCGTCACCGAGCAGGATCCCGAGCTGGGCGCCCGGATCGCCTGGCGCGCCCCGGGCCCGGACGGGCCCGAGCTCACGCAGGCGTGGATGAGCCCTTCGGCGATCGCCGAAGGGGAGCTCACCCACGGCTACGCGATGACGATCGCCTCCGCGCAGGGACTGACCAGCGACGTCGCGCTGGTGTACGCGGCCGGCGCCGACGCCTACACCATCTACCCCGGCATCACCCGCGCCCGCCGGCGCACCGACACCTGGCTGCCGCTGGACGCGCTGGAGGACGACACCACCCGGATCCGCCTGGGGCCGGTTGCCGACCGCGCCGAGCGCCTGGACCGCGCGGTGACCGCCTACGCCGACCGCGTCGAACGCGCCCGAGGCCTGCGCGAGGAGGCGAGCATCCGCGCCGCGCTGCCCGCGGACCGGCTCGCCGCCGAGGACGCGATCCGCGTCGACATCGAACGCGACCGCCGCGAGCAACGCGCCCGCGAACGCCGCCAGGAGCAACAGCTGCAGCAGACCCGGCGCCCGAGGCTGCCGGCCCACCAGGGACCCGGACACGGCGGCCGCGGGTTCTCGATGTAGGCACGCACGGCACCGGGCCACGGGAACAGGAGACCGTCGACGACCGACGAGAACGCCATGGCGAAACCACTGGGGCCCGGCCGCCGCAGCGTGGGTGGATTGGGATTGCTCACGACAAATCCCATATACAGACTGCGCGTCCGACAGGGTGTACAAAGCCCGCCCACCTGCGGCAATGCCCGACACCGGGCGTCGTATCCAAGGACGACGGGCCACGCGAGGCCCCCGGCGACGGGGCAGGCGACGCCCTAATCGTCACGCCCCGATCCGGTGACGATCAGGGCATCGGGCGATTCGCAGGATCCGACGCCGATGACCCTCCCCGCTGGGCCGCCTGACGTTGGCGCGTCGCCGAGGTAGGCACGCCTGCGGCGGCCGCCGTCTCGTATCGCCTGTCGGCGCCATGCCACCTGCGGCGGCATCGGGGCCTCTCCCGCCGGCCCCGATCCCCGGCGGGCCCTCGCCTACCGTCTCGCCCGCGTCGGTGGGCACCGTCGGGCGACGCCGGTCCAGGCCTGCGACTGTGCTCGCCCACGGCCGCCCCCGTCGCGATGGTGGGACCAATGGGACCGTCCATCGCGGGCGCGCGGGCGCGTGCCAGGTCCCGACATCTTGTGTCTCGCCCTGAACGGACGCCTCGACACGAGGCGTCGACCTGCGCGTATGCCTGCGTCACGGTGTCGCGGGTGCCCGAGACGGTGGTTCCGAGGTGGGACCGTCGGCTCAGTCGAGGCCCGCTTCGGCGCGCAGCTCGGCGATCTCGCGGTGCGCGGCCGCGAGATCGGCGGCCATCCGTCGCGTGCCCTCGGCGACTCCCGCCTCCCACACCTGACGCACGAGCTGCTCGGCGGCGGCCTGGTCCAGGCCGGTCACCGCCATCACGCGGTGGGTCAGGGTCACGATCGGATGCTCGTCCATGCCTTCAGGACATCCCGCCGGCCCGTACTCCGCACGGCGAGGACGCTCGCCACTCCCGCAGCCTGTGACGAACTGTGACGAAAACCGGGGCGCGGCGCCGTATCCCCCGCCCCCCGCGGTCGCCTGCCAGGTGGGCGAGGCCGTCGAGCGCCTGCAGACGGTGGCGGACGGGCCGAACCGGGACTGGGGACCGGACGTCACCGAGACAACCGGCGCCGCCGTGCGCGACCTCCTGGCGGTCCTGGCCGGCATCGACGCCGGGCCGCCGAGATGCTGCAGCCGGTCGCCGACGCCTTGGACCCGATCCTGCAGCGGCTGTACGAACAGGCCCGGGCCCGATGGGAGTCCGACCATGGCGACCCCGGGCCGGCCGGGTTGTGAGACTTGTAAGACCACCCTCGCGCGCGGGCACGCGCGCGAGGCCTCGAATCCCCGCCCTGAGCAGCCCGGACGCCCGATCGGCCACTCGCTTAGTCAAGTCCCGGGACTTGACTAAGCGACGGTCGCGACGTGTGCGTTTCTTCGTCTCGCGCTGGCGCCGCTACTCGTCGTCGAGGCCTTCGTGCAGCAGGAACGTGGCGGTGCTGCCGAGCTCCTGCAGGACGTCGAGCATGCCGGCCACGCCCTTCCACTCGGGATTCAGCGCCGGGTTCAGCCCGGCCGCTTTGGCGTCCTCCCACAACGCGGTCACGTAGGTGACCAGTTCGTGCCGCGCGAGCAGCTGCGCGCCGCGCTCGTCGGCGGTCAGCGTCAGAAAGCGCGCCCGGTCACGCTCGCGGAACGCGTCGCTCAACGCCATCGCCGCGTGCTGCGCGTCGGGGAAGTCCTTGGTCTCGTTGGTGCCCGTGACAGTCATGCCGGGCACGCTACGGCCGGCCCCGCCGCCGGGGCGACCCGTTCTCGGTGAGGGGTCTTCGGAATGTTCGGACTGTTCCCATACGCGCACGTGCGCGAGGCCGTCGGGCGGGTGACAACGTCGGGTTGTCGCCCGGCGGGCCCGCTTCGACGTGTAGGTCCGGCTGTAGGTTCACCCCGGCCGACGCCCCTACAGGCCCGACCTCGCCAAGCCGCAGCCCACGCACGTGATCGGGCCCACGTGCCCGGTCCGATCAAGGGGTGCGGCCGGCGGCCGGGGAAGACGCGGGCGGGCCGCGATGTCACCCGGAAGGCCGCGTGCCGCCCGCAGGGGCGGGCTCGTTGTCGAGGTCGACGCATTCAAGTCGACCCAGGAGATTCGGCAACGATGTCGAGGAAGACGGACCCGAAGGCGAGCGAGCGGACGTTCGACACCGTTCTCGCCGAGGCCCAGGACACCCCATGGCTGTTGGTGTGCCACATGGATCAGGCGGGGCGTTCGATCGTCCTGCCGGTCCAGTCCCCGGAGCATGCGGCGGCGTGCCTGTCGTCACCCTTCTTCGCTCCGAAGGAGGGCACCCGCAAGCTCTTCGAGATCGTGCGGCCGGAGTGGCACGAGAAGGCCCCGCCGGTCTCGGTTCCACCGTTCACCACCAAGAGGTAGGCGAAACATGCACGGTGGGGATTACTCGACTCTCTTCGCGGTCTTTCGCGGCACCGGCGTCATCAACCGGGAGGGCTTCTATCTGCCGACGTACGATCCGGAGACCGGCGCGTGCAACGGCCGGATCGACGCACACGCGTTCGCCCACGAGATCCTGAACGCCCTGGGCCGCTGCGGAGAGGAAGAGGGCACCTGCCCCCTGCCGTCCTGTGCGCCCGAGAACGACGACGAACCCGAACGCGTCGCGTAGGCCACACAGTTGTGCGCCCGGCCCGTGCGTGACGCACAACCTGTGCGCAGTGCGGCGCACAGCCCGACGCACGGCTGTGCGTGCGTCACCGGGCGCACGGCGGCTCGTTGTGCGTGTGTGCGCCGACCGTCCCCCGTGGTCGGGGCTGTGCGTCCGGCGACCCATCCCCCGAGGTCGCCGGACGACGCCCCTCCCCGGCCGGTCGGCCGACGCGCGGAGTCGTGGGGCCGAAGGTGTCGTCGACCATGCCGCCGAACGCGGCCGGGCCCGCCCGGCGATCCGAGGGGGAACGCGGGACGAGCCCGGTGTCGAGGAACTACTCGGTGATGCTCACGACGGTGGAGACGGTGCCGGACACCAGGTGATGACCGGCCTCCTCACCGATGCCGCTGAGCAGAGCCGGCAGGAGCAGGGCCAGCGCGGCGTACGCCCGCCTTCCCCACCGCGACCGCGGGGGCGTCCCGGTCGGTTCCGGGGCGGCGTGACAGCATTGAAGTGGTTCGTCGGTGGGCATGTGTGTGCCTTCCTGTCGTACCGATTGGAGATGACGGCTCCCGGCGGCAACCGGGGGCCGTCGCCCTTTTTGGCGGCGGCCCGGTGAGCTCGACAGGCACAACCCTAAGCACACCGAGCCGCGCGCTCGGGGCCTCCGCGTGACTCTGACCTGCGGTGGAACCGGCTGATTCGGCCGATCGGAGATCCCTTCGATTTATCCCGACACGGTCTCGGACCGGTACCGCCGACACGCCGCTTCGACCGGCGCGGACAGGCTGCCGGACACATGTCGGGACACACACGCGGACAAGTCCGCGTGTCCGCGCCGGTTGTCCGCCCGACAACGCTCGTCGGCGGTCGTGCACGCCGCTGACCAGCGCCGACAGTGTCGGGACAACCGGGGCGGACACTGTCCGCCCCGGTTGTGAGGCGGGCACGCCCGTCGGCGAGCGGGCACATCGCTGACCAGCGCGGACACGCGGCGGACAAAAGGCGGACATGTCCGCGCCTTGTCGCGACACCTGTACGGGCAAGGTGTCGGGCGGACACATCTGCGGACATGTCCGCGAGTGGTGCGGACACGGTGTCGAAGGTGTCGATGTCGGTTCGACACAACGCCCGCCCGTCCACCGAGGCGCCCCCGCGAGCGTTCGATCTTCGTCGCCTCGACCCCCTGCGACTTCACTCAAACGGGTGACACGGCAGTTCGTCGGGGCGCCCGAAATCCGAGGCGAGGTCTACAGCCCCAGGCCCTCGGTGGCGGCGTCCTCCCACATCTCGCCGTCCTCGACGTAGGACCAGAACACCGGCGAGTTCGCCGAGTGTCCGGACTGCTTGCGCAGCTTCTCCGGCTTCTTGCCGCGCTTGCGGCCGGTGGTGGGGTTCAGCCCGGCCGCCTTGGTCTCCTCCCACAACGCGTCCACGTAGGAGGCCGGGACCCCTGTGGGCGACCTGCCGTTCTCGCGTCGCCGGGTTGTGCCCCATGGAGGCGGGCTTTGCGGGGCCGGGTTCCGGAAGGGTCACCGCCCGAGCCAGAACGTCCCTGCCGATCCGAGGACGGCGGCGGCGACGGCGATGATCCGGTGGGGGATGTGCTGGACAGTCAGGCGCAGGCCGCCGACGCGCAGTTCGAGGAAGGGTCGCGTGCTGCGTGCGGTGGAGGTGCGGGGTCGGGGCATGTCGGGTTCTCCGTTCGTTCGTCGTGTGCCGGGTGGTCACCGGGCACGGGACGAGCGTCCGGCGTTTGTGGGGTGCTGCGGCAGGGGGAACGGGGTGTTCCCGGTGGATTGGCAAGGCATCGTTCGGCAGGCGGGGTGTTCCCGGTGCGGAAACCTTCGGGTTCTCGCACGGCACGGCTTACAGTCCCGCTTGAATCGGGAACGGGAACGGTGTCGAAGGGGGCAGGCATGATCGAGGAGACGCCCGAGCGGGACGGTGTCGAGCCGGGGGCGGCGGTCTACGGGGCTGCGATGGAGGAGTGTTTCGAGCGGTGCGGCGCCTCGCGCCGGGAGTTCGCCGCGTCCATCCCCACCAACGCCTCCGTCGTCACCCGCTACTTCCAGGGCCGGCGCGTTGCACCCGCCTCGTTCCTGAATACGCTCGCGGCGTTCCTCGCCGAACGCGGCGCGCCGCTGGCGCTGCAGGAGGCGGAACGGTTGGACGAGTTGCGACGCGCGGCGCTGGACGCGAGTGCCCGCCCGCACCACCAGGCCCAGGCGTGGCGCGAACGCGCCGAACGTCTCGCCCGCGACAAGGACGAACTCGCCGCGCTCCTGCGCGAACAGCAGAACCGCGGCGACCGCGAACGATGCGAGACCACCCGGGCCCTCAACGTCCTCGGCCTCGATCTCGCCGAACTTCGCGAGGACCTCGACTGCGCGCTGGCCGACAACACCCGCCTGCAGGCGGAGAAGACCACCACCGAACACGAACGCGACGAGCTCCGCACCCGCGTCGAGCGGCAAGACGGCCAGCTCGCCGCCGCCGCGTCCCACACCCGCAACCTCGAACACGAGCTCACCGAACAACGCACCATCGCCGAACACCTGCGCCGCGAGGTCGAGGTCCTGCGCGGCCAAGTCCACACCCTCGCGCGGGAGGCCACCCCGGCGGAGACGCCCGCCGTCGCATGTGTTCCCACCCCGGCAACACACCCCGATCCAGCCCCGCGCACCCCTGGGGAGGAAGTCCGGCGGCGGGGATCGCGCGAGTGGGAAGAGCTCATCCTGCGCTCGGCCCCGGCGCCGGAACCGAGCCTGCGGCGGGGATCGCGCGAGTGGGAGGACATCATGCTGGGCTCGGCCCCGGCGCCGAAGCCGAGCCCGCGGCGGGATTGAGGTTCGTTCCCACGGGATTGGTCACTGCCGTTGCTGTGGTGGGGACGTGGCCCGTGAGCGGGGTACCGATGTGGGTGCGTCACCACACCTTGATCTTCCAGGTGAGCGCCTTGATTCTCCTGGCCCTGCGCATGCGCCTGATCCCCGGCATCGTCCGAGACGCAAGGGACCACGGGGTGACCGACGGGGAAGCACGTGCGCTTAGTCGAGCGGCCGGGCCCGCCCGGCGTTCCGAGGAGAACGCGAGGCGGGCCCAGGGTGTGTGTTACTCGGTGATGCTTGCGACGGCGGATGCGGTATCGGTGACCAGATGGCGTCCGGTCTCCTGACCGACGCCCACCAGCACGGCGAGTACGAGGGTGCCGAGCGCGGTGAACGCACGTCGCCGCCACCGCGAGCGCGGGGCCGGAACAGCCGGTGCCGGATCGGCGTGACAGCATGGAAATGGTTCGTCGGTGGGCATGAGTGTCTCCTTCTCGGACCGATGTGAGAGATGGCGGCTCCCGGCTGGCACCGGGGGCCGTCGCCGTTTTTCCGGCGGCGGCCCGTTGAGCGGCAACAGCAGACTAGCCACGTTCCACGGAGGCTGTTGACGCTCTGACCTGCGCGAACGGTGGGGGGACAACGCGGACAAGGGTGTGCGGACACGGGGGACACCCTTGTCCGCGCTGTCCTGCCGGAGTGTCCGGGACACCTTCGGACCTGCGCGGACACGGGGGGACAAGCGGGGGACACGTTGTCCTGCAGTTGTCCGCGGCCTCCGCCCAGGAGGCCCCGAAAAAATCTTGAGATTTCCGAAACTCGCGCGGTGAGAACGAGAGCAAGTGAAAACGGACAAAAAGGTGTCCCGGGTGGGGCGGACACCGTTGTCCCGGTTGTCCTGTCCACTCGTCCGCGACGTCCCGGACCTGCGCGGACACTGTCCGGACACGCTGTCCTCCGGTTGTCCGCCGGGGTGTCCGGGAGGTCGGGTCGGAGGCGTGAAGGGGGACGCTCTCCAGGTCGCCGGTGGAGGCGATCACCCGGATGGTGTGGTCGAACTCGGCGACATCCCGACGGATTCGGAGGCGTTGTCCAGGGTGAAGGCGAGGAGGACCCGATCGTCCTCGTCGGACCCGGGGGCCTGGTGCGCCAGTAGCGCGTCGCAGACGGCCGGGGGCGGGCCGGTGGACGCGGAGAAGCGATTCAGGAGGTGTGCGAGTCCTGCGTCGAAGTTCTCCTGGCGCCGGGCGATGAGGCCGTCGGTGTACAGCAGACACATGGCGTCCGGCGGCAACGACATTTCCGTAGCCTGATAGTTCGGGTTGTCCGCCACTCCGAAGGCCAGGCCGGTGTTGCCCCACGCGACTCCGCTCGCGCCGCCCGGCGCGCGGAGGAGCAGCGGAGGGTGCCCGGCCGAGGTGAAGGTGAACCGTCGGGTGCCCGGGTCGACGATTCCGTACACGCCGGTCGCGATCCACGAGGACCCCGAGATGCCGAGCATGAGGTTGTTCGAGCGTTCCATCACCTCTTGGGGCGGCAGGCCCATCGACGCGAAGGCCCGCATGCCCGCGCGCAGTTGCCCCATCAGGGCGACCGCGCTCGGTCCGCTGCCCATGACGTCTCCCACGGCGACGCCGGTTCGACCGTCGGGCAGGGGGATGACGTCGTAGAAGTCTCCGCCCATGCACCAGTAGATGGCGGGGCGGTAGCGGGTGGCGATGGTGATTCCCGGAGTCTCGACCACGTCGGCGTGCAGCATTGCCCACTGCAGATGGAGGAGGGCCTCTCGATCCTCCTGTTCCCGCGCGTTTCGTTCCTGAGCCGCGGCCACGAACCTGATCAACACATGGTCCGTGTCCGTCGACGAGGTTGGCGTTTCTTCCCGGGCGGCGCTGTCGCCAGGCTTTGTGTCGGATGCGGCGGTCCACAGTTCGAGGAACCGTGGGATCTCCTGCTCCGGTGTGGTGCTTCGAGCCCGTGTTCCCAGGATCTCGACCAACGTCTCGACCGTGTCCCATCTGGGCAGGCGCGCCTGGGTGAAGGCGGTGTGGAGCGTGCTGCGCGATATCCGCCACCCGCAGAGCCCGCTCATCTGGTCGAGCGAGGGCAGGCCCGCCCACAGATGCAGATGGTGCAGTGCCTCGTTCAGGTCCTTCAATGGACCCTCTGGAAGGTTCGGGCGTCCGAACCTACCCGGGTTGCCCACGTGTTCCCCCTGTCGTCGTGGTGGCGTCGAAGGAGAGTCTTGGGTACGGGAGTCGGACATCGGACACTTCTGGACGGCGCCGGACCTTATTCCTCGTGAATAAGGCCAACAGGGTTGGCATCGCGTCGGATAAGCTCCCCTTATCCGACGCGACAAACCGGACAGGTGCGAGTCGAATTGCAGGACGAGTACATCAGGTGGCAACATCGAGGTTGTGCCATAGGTGCGTCTACAGACTCGACCCCCTCCGCGTGAGGGGGTTCTTCGCATCCTGAGGGGATCGTGCCCGACGTCAGCGAACTTCAAGAAGTCCTCGACGCGCACGGCATCCGCAGCCGCGCCGACGTCACCACCGCAGCCGAGTTCTGCCGCCGCGCTGGCCTCCATCGCAGCCGCGTCAATGCCTGGCGGACACGTGGCTACATCGCCCTCGACGGCACCCGCGTCCATGTCGAGCCGATCGCCGAGCGCCCCAGTCGGTCCGGTCGACGCCCGACGCCGATCTACGCCACCGCCGACTTGGAGGCCGCCGAGCTCGCCACGCGGCTCCGCGCCCCCGACCGCGCCAACCCGTGCATCGCCGGATGGCAACGAATCAAGCGGGCTGAGCGGCGGGCGACATGACTCACCCGGTCATGCAGGTGAGGATGAAGCTTGGGCGTGATTCGGACGGGCGAGCCTCGGCACGATCAAGTGTCCACTGCTCTGCGGCGAGGGCTTGTACCCGTGATGGATCACCTGCGACCATGTCCCCGGTGCTTTTGGCGTACCCGAAAACTATGAGGCCCGAACTCTCCTACGGTTCGGGCTTTTTGCTGCCCTCTACGCGCTGACCTGCTCGTTCGCAAGTTCACGTCGGGCATCGGTCGCCTCTGCTGCATCGGACGAAGTGCCTCCTGCGGAAGAGTTATCCACAGCCCTCTTTGTGAAGAATGGGCGTGTCGCCCGCCATTGCTGGGCGTTTATGTAAACATCTTCTTAGTGCCACAGGTATGTCCTGCGGCGTGTCGGTGCGGTCCGCATCGCACTTCTCTTGGGACGTCCACGTCCTGAGAACACGAGCCCTCCCTTCCTAGGTCGAGGGCCTTTTTCATGCCCGCAGTCGGGAGACCGCCTGCGGGTTTCGTCGTGCAGGGCCCAACCCCCGCCCGTACGACGCCGTTTCGTCTTCGGCCCACCAACCGAAGCCGCCCCTCTGCCCGTGCCGAACCACCGGCCGACCAGTTCCGGCGGCCAGGCCGCCATGCCCGAAAGGCGGCCCGTCGTGCAACTTCCCGTCTCTGTTCCCCCCGCCGGCCTCGGACTCGGTTCGGTGGGTGCGCTGTTGACCGGCGCACCCACCTGGGCCGTGCTCGGCTTGGCCTTCTGCGCGGTCGCGAGCATGATCGTGCCGTCGATCGTTTCGGCTCTGTCGGCACGGGGGCAGGATCGACGTCGTCTGGCGGAGCGGGAACGGCACTTCGCCGTGCTCGACGTTGCGGCCGGTGCCCTCGGGGCACAGGAACGCGTCGATGCGATGACAGAGGTGTTGCGCATCCTGCACGCCCCCGAGCCTGCGATACCACCAAGCCCGTCGCCGCTGCCCGCTCCTCCCTCATCGCCGCCGCCCTGACGCCTGATCGTGGGCGGATCGGCCGAACGCGGGCGTGCGAAACTGCGATGTCCACGGCCTGTGGAGGCTTGGGAAGGTGCACGTGCCGTTCGGCGTGGTGGCACCCTCGGCGCATGATGATCCGACCGCTCCCGGGTATGCAGTGCAGCTACGTCCGCACGGCTCTGGCCGAGGCGTACACCGACACGTACAACGTCTACACCGCGCAGCACCAGAGCAGCGACCGGTTGAACGCCTACTTCGCCTGGGCGCATCGGACCGCTGGCAGGCTGCAGAACGTCGTCAGCGCACCTGACGTCACCCGGCTCGTCCTGACCCCGCGGTACTGGGCGTTGTACTCCGTGGCGGTGGCGACCGCCGCGCCGGTCGCCGAAGCGATCAACATGGAACTCGCCGCGCGGGCAGCCGACCTGAAGGCTGGCTACGAGGAACTGGACGCCCTCGCCGAACGCTGGACGCAGGTCACCGACGCGACGTTCGTCGTCGCCGACACGAACGTCTTCCTGCAGCACGAGAACCGGTTGGACACCCTGGACCTGGCGATGGAGCTTGGGGTCGGCGCACAGCCCGTCCACCTCGCTGTTCCGATGGCCGTGCTGGACGAACTGGACAAGCAGAAGGACCGTGGACAGGGGCGCGCCAAGACGAACGCTCGCACAACGATCAAGCTCCTCGACACCTACCTCAAGCACCCCGATCTCATCTGTGAGATCCGCCCCGCCGACGACTCCGAGGAAGTCGCGGTGCCGCGGGGCCGGTTCACGGTGGAACTGCTTCCCGATTCCCTGGGCCACGTACCCCTGTCCCGGAGCGACGACGAGATCATCGACCGGGCCCTAGCCCTCCAGGACCTGGCCGGACACCGCGTCACGCTGGTGACCGGCGACATCGGCATGTCCATGCGGGCGCGCCTCACCAACCTCGGCGTGACCAGGCTCGACTGGCCCGAACCGACACCTAAGCCCGGCAAGCAGAGTCCGGTCCCGTCGCTTCCTGCGGAGACCTACAGCCCCAGGCCCTCGGTGGCGGCGTCCTCCCACATCTCGCCGTCCTCGACGTAGGACCAGAGCACCGGGCTGTTCGCGCTGTGCCCGGACTGCTTGCGCAGCTTCTCCGGCTTCTTGCCCTTCTTGCGGCCGGTGGTGACCAGTCCGCGGCGCGCGGAGTGGCCGGTCAACCGCACGTCCAGCCCGGCGCGTTCGGCGGCGCGGGTGATGGCGATCCGGCAGCCGTCCGGGGACAGCCGCGCGGCGCCGACGCGGCCGACCTGGTCGACCGGGCGGAACGCGGGCCCGTCGACGAGCGCGGCGGCGTCCTTCCAGGCGAGCCAGCAGCGAACCGGGCAGGTCTCCGGGTTGTCGCCGCGGTGGACCGGCACGGTGCGGGCGGGCCTGCCCTTCACCGAGGACACGTGGACCTCCAGGCTCTCGGCGACGACGGTGATGCCCTCCACGGTGAGCGCGGAGACCTCGGAGGAGCGCCCGGCGATGGAGAACGCCATCGTGGCCAGCGCGCGGTCGCGGATCCGGGTGATCTCGGGGAGTTCGCGCGGCTTGCGGCGCTTGGCGTCGGGTCCGGGCCGCAGGACCGGGTCGGCCAGGGCCATCGCGCGCAGGTGCTCAGGGGTGGCGGCGACGGCCTTGCCCCGGCCCCGGGCCATGCGGACCGGGTCGACCAGCAGCGGCTTGAGCGCGGCCCGGGCGGCCAGGGTGGCGGCCTTGGGCACCTCGGCGCCGAGCCGGCGGGCGGTGACGGTCACCCCGGTGACGCGCCGCTCGATCGAGTTCGGCGCGGCCGCCGCGACCTGGTCGAGCCAGCGCACGAACCCGACCAGTGTGCCGGGGGTGACCGTCGTCAACGGCAGGGTGTGGCCGGTGCGTTCGGCCAGCCAGCCGTGGTACTGGGTCCACAGCGCCCAGTCGCGCGCGTAGCCGGTGACGGTCTTGGCCGGGCGAACGTCGTCCAGGTGCTCATAGGCGGCCTCGTCCAACGCGGCGAGCACGGCCGCGGACGCGTCCGGCACGGCGACCGGTGCGGCGGGGTCGCCGTCCCCGGGCACGATTTCGGCATTGACCACCTCGGGCGGGTCGGCGCCGTGGGCGGCCCGGAACTCGCTCACACGCTTGGGGTCGAGGCGAGACGTCGAGGTGCTGTACCCGCGGCCCGTCTCGATCGCCGCGGTCGTGTCGTTCACGTGTCCCCCGTCCGGCGGACAAGATCGTCCACCCCTGCTAACCGGCTCGGATATGGCACATTATCCGAGGCGGTTAGCAGGAAACGGAACCATGCGCCTCCGGAAGGAGGCGAGAACACCGGCAACGGGAGGCGGGCGGCAGCGTGTTCGCCCCTAGCCCGCCACGGTCTCGCCGAGGACCACCCGCATCTCGGTGTTCTTCCTCCGCGGGTGACGAACCGCCAGTTGGACGCAGTGCTCGCAGGCGAACCGCCGTTGCACCACATCGAGGAGTCGAGGGTGCACGATGCTGTCGCAGCGAAGGCACTTGCTCTTCCACGGACGGTTGCGCCCCGGAAATTTCACGATGGGAGCGAATCCGCTGGTTTGCATCAACGTCTGGGCACTGCTCGCTCCGACGCCATCGCCGAAGGCATCCCGCCCGAACAGGTCCGCAACGGCGACCTTTCGCTCCCTCTCACTGGGCATCCACTCGCCTTCGAAGATCTTGATCTGCAAGACCGAGTTGAACAACTCCTCGATGTTGGACTTCTCGAGCCTGGACGTGGCGAGCTTCGAATCGGGTCTCGGCAGGTCGTCACGAACAGCCTTGGCTATGGTCCAAGCCCGCTTCCACGCTCGGATATCGGACCGCGATGCGCCACAGACCGTGGCGAACGTCTCGACGAAGGCCCTGGTCGGGAACTGCTTGCCCTGCAGAACCTCTCCCACGGTGCTTCGCGCAAGTCGAGTACCGCCCGGCAGATCCTCGGCCATGTATTCGATCTCTCGGAGCGAGGGTTGGCCGGCGGCCAACCTGATCGTCTTCATGGCCAGCAGGAGGTCGTGTTCATCGCTGACGTTCGGCGGGTGCATGGCGGTGCGCCCTGCCCTTGGCGTTCCCGAGCGACCGGCGACGTGCTTGTGTTTCCGGGCCTGCCTAAGAAGTGGGGCAATGCGGCGGTAGTCGCCGCCGCAGATTTCGGTGAACTCACGGACCGCTTTCTCGGTGAGGAGCTTCCCGCCCCCCACGCGACTGAAGGTGGTGTGCGTGTATCCGATCGTCGAGTTCTCGGCCATCTCGCGGAAGGTCAACCCGGCCTGCTTGCGCAGCAGCCGGAGCTGCTGCGCAAGCGTCGTGATCGGGCTGCCCGCCGATTCGAGGGATCGCTCGGTGCGTCCCATCGCGGGCTCCTGCGGCTAGCCGCGAGGGCGGCGGGAGAAGGTGCCGGCGGTGTTGAGCCGCCCCACGATCTCCACTGCGATCAGGCCGGCGGTCGCCAGGACGCCGCCGATCGTCGCGATCGGGTACCCGCCCGCGGCGAGAGCCCCCGCGATCACCACGACAACCACCACGACGACGACGGCCGGGCCAGGGGGAAGGCCCCCGTACGGCGGCCGCGTGCTCGTATTCCGCATGTCTATACCCTTCGATTCGATGCGTCGTTTTGGCCCGGCGCGATCCGAACGCGATTGCCGTCGCGCTCGAACCAAGGGCCGCACACATTTTCTCCGGCTCCGCCCAGACCTCGAAATAGGCGAACTGGTTGGTGCGCGTTCGTCCGGCACCAACCAAAGCACGCCCAAAAGACCGATGTTCAATGCAACCGACGAAGCCACAGGTCAAGACCGTCGCGCGAACACCTTGGTGCATTTTCGTCCGCCGTCGTCCGGGCTCCGCTTGTCGTGACAGGTTCTTCGAGCGAACCTAGGGACACCTCGTTCCGACGAGTCCCCTCATTTCGATGCGTCAGAATCATTTAGGGGTAGTTCGGGCTTATCTCGTTGCCGCGAGACGCCCACGCCCTCGCCTTGCGAGGGCACGGTAGAGATCGAGACCCTGCCCTCCGGGCAGGGTCTCGTCAGTTCCCGACCCGAACAGCCAGGGTGTTATCCGAGGTCAGAACACCCGCAGCGGAAGCCGCACCGCCGAAAACCCCTCCGGACACAGGAAGATCACGAGTAGCGTCCCGAGCCATGACGAGCACCCCCTGGCACCCGCTGTCCGTCCGCCTCGGACACGCCGACTTCGACGACACGCTGTACGAGGGCGTCCCCGACCACCTCCGGGACGTCCTGGAGAGGTGGGTGCACGACACCGTCAACGCCGCCCGCGCCGAAATCATCCGCATGCGGCTGCGGATCCCCGCCCACCCCCAGATGAACGACTTGTACGTCCTGACGTCCCTGAACGACTTCGCACTCCTGGACGTCATCGACGCGGCTCTGTCCGAGCCCCATACCGTCGATCACTACGCACGCCAAGCCCTCGACACGTACCTCGAAGTCGCCGGATCCGCTTACCACATCAACGCGATGCGAGACGGGCTGGAGATGCGGGTGGACCCGACGGTCACCTCCGCCGTGCGCGAGACGGTCACCGAGGCCGCGAACACCACCACCGCCGGCTCCGCCGCCGAACACCTCACCGCGGCATGGACGGCCGTCTACGGCCTCGACCCCGACCCGTCCGTGTCGTACAGCAACTCCATCAAGGCCGTGGAGTGCGCGGCCCACGCCGTCGTCCAGCCCAACCACACGAAGGCCACGCTCGGCACTATGCTCGGCGAACTCAAGAGCGTGCCGCACAAGTTCGCGTTCACCGTCGCGACCGGACCCGACCAGATCGCCGTACCGCGGGCGATGATGCAACTGCTGTGGGACGGCCAGACCTCCCGCCACGGCAAGCAGACCCCCACCCGCCCTGAGACCCTGAACGAGGCCCGCGTCGCAGTCCACACAGCCGCCACCCTCGTGCAGTGGTTCGTCTCCGGCGCGATCACGCGTCTGCCGTAGCTCGCCTCTGGCCTCGGATATCCGGGTCTTATCCGAGGTCAGAACGCGGACGCGGAACGACGGGCCACCGAAACCGAGTCCGGCGATCCCGAGCGAGAGGGTGCTCGACGTTCTCGGGATCGGAGGTCGGTCAGTCGGGATCGAAAGCGTCCGGCCCGACGACGGGCCCGTTCACGATGTCGTTGAAGAACTCGGACCGCAGGCGTCCCGTCCCGTGATCGCTTTGCGGTCGTGGGGTGCCGCCCGACACCCGGCGCACTGATTCCCACGGGGATGGGCGGTGGGCCGGCGCGTTTCTGTGTCGTTCGAGATGGGCGAGCATCAACAACGCCGTCCGCAACGTCAGGGGCTCGTCGGGGTCGAGGCCGGCCTGCTCCAGGACGGCCGGGCTGGTCGCGTCGCCGAACTCGTCGTACCGCCGATCCGCCAGCGCGATCTCGAACCACTCGGCGGCGGTCATGGTGTCGGCGGCCTGCGGTGCGGGTGCCGCGTCGCGCTCGGCGTTCCACAACACGTGGAAGGCGATCACGGCGACGTCGATGTCCTCAGGGTCGTGACCGCGGACGGAGACGGACGCCAGGTAGCGCACCGCGCTCTCCAGCCGGGGCCAGTCCGGGACCGACCGGCCGTGCAGCAGGCCGGCCAGCGTCTCGTGCGCCACCGTCGAGGGCAGACTGCCGTCACGGCGGATGGCGTCGGCCATCTTCCGCGTTCCCGGCCGACCGGCGTTGCGGTAGAGCACGTGGAACCCATCGACCAGGTCCCGGCGCGGGCCGGGCGGTAACGCCTGTTCGTCGGGCATCGGAATGGCCATCGCGAATCCCCCTTCACACACGGCCCGTTCGGGCCAGGTGCCGCCCAGTCTCGTGTGCCGCACGTCCGGGCGCAGGCCGATGCACGTACCGACCTCGCCTTGCTTCGTGCGCGAGCTTCCCGAGGCACGACCGGCACACGCGGCGCCCGCCCAGGGTGGTGGATGTACCGCAACCCCACTTCCCCGAAGGACAACGCCATGCGCCGCACCGAAACTCCGATCGTCGAACGCCAGAGCTGGCATCGCGCCATCGTGTCCGGGTTCGTCTCGGCTCTGGTCCGCACCGCGCTGGACTGGTTCCTCGCCCACATCCACCGGTGACGGCCCCTGCTCGTATAGCAACGGCGAAGTCCTATGTAGCAATCCGTAGTCATCGATTACGACCTGTCACATGACTGAGTCGCGGGGCCCGGCGGCCGCATTGCTCGGTCGGCCGCGTGTTTCGGCCCCGGCGACGCAGCTTCCCTGGGTCGGCCGATCAGGCGGGTGGATGTCCGAGGGAGTCCCAGGGAGATGCTTCCTTCGGCGGTTGGTGGCCGGGGCCGGATTCGCTGTCGTCGGGTTGGCCGTTGGGGTGTTCGTTGATCCAGTTCAGGCCGCCGATGTCGAGGCGGTGGCGGGCGCGGGTGACGGCGACGTACGCGAGGCGGGCCTCGGTGTCGGGGATGTAGCCGGCGTAGACCCGGCCGTCGTCGCCTTCGACGTCGTCGGGTTCGCAGTCGGCGAAGTCGTCCCCGATGCGGACGGTGTCCCATTCGCGGCCCTTGGCTTTGTGGGCCGTGGACACGAGGATCTCGGCCCACTGTTCGTCGGTGAGCGCGTCGACGGCGGCGAGAACGGCTTCGGGACCCACGTCGTCGATGAGGTCGACGAAGGGTTTGAGGTCCCGGCCGCCGGGGTCTTCCTCGGCGTACTCCTGGACCTCGCCCCAGGACTCGAACAGGAACAGCTCGTGGTGGCTGGTGCGTCGGCCGGCCTTGAGGTCCTGGGCGGCGAGGGCGAGGGACTTGAGCGGCCCGCCGCCGCCGACGAGCCCGACCCGCCTGCCCTGTTCGAGCAGCCGCATGATCTCAAGGATGGAGCCCGCGTTGGTCCGGCACAGAATGGCGTCGGGCTGTTCCACACGGCCGAGTTCGGTATTGAGCGTGGTGGTGCCGGTCAGCCGCAGTGGCGCGTCGACGATCCGCAGCCAGCGGTTGGCCTCGGCGGCGAGGGCCGGCCCGAAACGGAAGGACCGGGACAGGGTGAGCTGGTTGCCGTCGAAGTCGGTCATGACGTCGCGGGCGCCGCGCCAGCCGTAGATGGCCTGGGCGGAGTCGCCGACCATGACGAGTTGGGCGTGGTCGCGTTGTTCGAGAAAGACGCGTTCGACGACGGGGTTGGTGTCCTGGGCCTCGTCCAGGAGGAGGAAATCGCCGGTGATGTGCGGGCGGGTCAGGGCCCAGATCTTCAGGTAGTGGTCGTGGGTGAACTTCACGATGTCGCTGTCGGGGTTCTGGACGTCGGCCCAGGCCCGGTGCGCGTACGGCAGGGCGAGGTCGACGAGGTGTTGGTGCCAGTCGGGGTCGAGGCCGCGCAGGTGGGGGACGTGGTGGCGCCCGATCTCGTCGGCGCTGGACTGGCAGAACCGGATGACGGTCTGCAGCGCGGTGTAGGAGACCGCCTTGTGGGTCACCTTGCGGGCACCCATGGCGATGCTCATCGGCCGCATGCCGAGCCTTTCGCCGATCTTCCAGCTCGGGACGCGGGCACCGCCGAGGCGGTGGGCGAAGCGGCGGCCGACTCCGGCGAACGCCAGGGAGTGCGCGGTGCGGCAGTCGACCTGTCGTGGGAAGACGCGCTTGGCCGCGTGCGCGATCGACCGGTTGAACGCCAGGTACTTGCCGGTCCGCTGGTCGCCGGCGGCGAGCATGGCGAGCGTGGTCGTCTTCCCGGTTCCGGCGCCGGCCTGTAAGACGAGGTCGTCCCGGGTGCGGAACGCGTCGACGGCGGCTGCTTGTTCGACCGTGGGCCTCGGCATGATCACACTCCTCGCTGGGGTGGGTGCGCCTCGAAGGCGCACCCGAACGGTTGCAGTCATGGGCGCGGCACGTCTCGGGTTTCCGGCACTCGGTCCGGTTCGGAACGGGCCGGTCCGGACGTGGTGGTGGGGCGGCATCTTCCGGTCGGTGGGTTGACGCGTGCGGAGTCCGGGCGAGAATCCAGGCGGGTGTCCTGCCGTGTAGAGGGAGGTGGGCGGTCCATGCCGTTGACGGCGGTGCACGCCGATCTGGGGCCGGTGGACGCGACATTGGGGGACTTGGGGTGCGGCGCGCGGTGGGAGGACGTCCACCGGGTGCGGCCGCGGGCTCCGCTGACGTGCCCGGGGTGTTCGGGGCCGGTGCGCGCGAAGCGGTCGCCCAAGGGCCTGCGGTTCTTCGCCCACGACGCGGTCACGCCCGACTGCCCGCACAACGGCGAGAGCCTGGCCCACCACCTGCTCAAGGCCGAACTCGCCGGCGCCGCCCGCGAGGCGGGATGGGTGTGCGCGCTGGAGGTCGCCGGCAACCGCTGGCGGGCCGACGTACTCTCCACCCACCCCACGGAGGGGCGCGCGCTGGCGTGGGAGGCACAGTTGGCGGCGATCACCATCGAGGATGTCGAGGAGCGCAGCCGCCGAATGCGTGCGGACGGCGTCGAGGTGTGCTGGGTGACCGACCGCAGCCCGCCGTGGCTGGGTCAGGCCCCGTCGGTCCGCGTCGAACGGGCGGACGACGGCGCCTTGATGGTCGTCGACGGGCTGGCCCGGTTCGTGCCGAGCTGGTGTCCGAAGCGGCACAAGTGCAGCCGCCTGGCCGCGGTCGGCCCGTGTCCGGGGCACGGGCATTGGGAGCCGGTGGAGCCGTTGCCGCTGGTGCGCTTCGCGGCCGCGATACGCGACGACGCGACCCGGCCTCTACGCCTGCGCAGCGGTGTCCACCACGCGTGGCGGGAGCGAGACCAGGCGGTGCGGTGGACGACCGCCGCGTACGCCGCGCTGGAGGCCGAACAGGTGGCGGCGACGGAGGCGGCCGAGGCCGCGCATGTCGCGGCGCTTGCGGCGTACCGGCGCAATCTTCCCCCGGTGCCTCCTCCACCGGAGGTGCGGCGCCGCCGACTCCATCAGGCGGCGATCGCGCAACTGGTTGCCGAGGAGGCGCCTCGGCAGACCGGGGAGCCTGCGGTGTTCGACCGTCCGCACGCACGGTGGGCGGGGGGCGTGCCAGTCTCCATCGGTGGTCGGGTGCGGGCGGTGATCTGCCCGGATCCCGCTGCGGTCCCCGCAGTGCTGGATCGGCTGGCGTCGGTCGTGCTCTACGTGCCGGCGGACAAGGACGTCGACGTCCTGGCCGGCCATGCGGCCCCCGGGCAGCGGATCGCGGTGGTGAACGGTCAGCGCCGTGACCTGCGGCTCGGCCGTGGCTCACGGGGATGATGCGCCGTCAGGTCGCGGCGGGATCGAGAGGTTCGGGTCGGGGTGGGCCACCCGCTCGCGCGCGTGATGGGCGGCGTGCGCGCGAAGGCCTCGCCGCGACCCGGACGTGTCGGCCCGCTACCCCGGCCGCATTCACGCAACGCCTTTGATGGCCCGTCCGGGCGGCCGCCGCCCGCTGGATCGGAGCTGCGGGCTGCGCAGCCACGCGCGGCATGTATACAGCCTGTGTATGGTTTCCCGGCCTCCGGTCGCGCAGGATCAAGTGCCAAGCCCACACGGGCCGATTCGCCTTCGCACCTGACTCGTCGCCGACCCGAGAGAGCCGCCGTGAACGATGCTGCCCCCGAGAGTCCGCAACACCGCCACCACTGGCGCGGGTTCGCGCGCGACGTCGCAGTGAACGTCGTCGGAAGCCTTCTGGTCGTTGCCGTCGTCGCGCTGATCGCCACGTTGCTGGGTTGACCCGGCAGCCTGCTGCGAACGCGGACGGTGTCGCGCGCTGCCGCCCCTCTGCCAAGCGGGCGACGGCTATATGCAGGCCCGTCGCGCGGGGCGTTCGATGCCGGGGAGTTGATCGGGGGCAACGAGGTCCAGGAGGTGTCGCACGAGGGTGTCGACGGGGCGGGTTCCGTCGAGGACCAGGTCCGCGAGGTCGCGGGTGGGGGCCACGTGGTGCTCGTGGGCGGCGCGGCCTCGTTCGAGGTAGCCGCGCAGGGTGGTGCTGGGGTCCTTGCCGGCCTCGATCTTGCGGAGGGTCTTACGGGCGAGGCGGATGTCGGCGGGCGCGTCGACGTACGCGCTCCAGCGGGCGATGTCCCGGATGCGGGGCAGGGCGAGGGCGAACGTGCCCTCGACGATCACCAGCGCGGCCCCGTGGTGGCGGCTGATCTCGGTGTCGACGCGACCTATGTCGATGGAGCGCGGATTGCCAAAGTCAACGATGGGGCCGGTGCCGTCGAACGCTGGCACCGTCGGGGCGATCGCGGGGTCGCAGTGGTAGCAGAGGTCGAGGTGGACCGCGACGGATCCGGGAATCGCCCGGGCGAGTTCGCGGGCGATGGTCGTCTTGCCGGAGCCGGCGCCGCCGGCCAGGGCGAGCACGGGTGTCGACTCACGTGCCACGCGCCAACCTCGATCCACCGCGGTGCCGGGGCCACGAGTCTATGCGCGCGGCCCCGTGGCTCGGGGAAGCCCCGGTCAGCCGGTGCGGCGGGTGGCGTGCGCGGCCACCTCGGCCAGGGTGTCGCCGGGGATGGGGCCCACGGCGGCGCCGGGCGTGTCGTCGGTGAGGGATGAGGTGGGTTCGGGGGCCAGGACGTGGTGCCCGTCGGCGCGGAGTGTGGCGGTGTTGCGCCGGACGGCGGGGCTCTCCCACATGCGGTGGTTCATGGAGGGCCGGAAGTAGACGCCGGGCCCGTGGGCGAGGACGAGCGCGGTCAGCAGGGTGTCGGCGAGTCCCTGGGCTGCCTTGGCCATCGTGGTGGCGGTTGCCGGGGCGACGAGCAACAGGTCCGTGTCCGCCAACAGTTCCACGTGCAGGGGACGTGCTCGGTCCCGTGTCCAGTCGTCGTCGGTGTGGACCGGGACGCGCAGCGCGGGGAGGAAGAGGGCGACGGCCGTGGGGGTGGCGACGACGGACACGGTGTCCGCGTACCGCAGGGCGTCCTCGAGGGGGACGTCGTCCAGCTGCGCGTAGGCGGCCTCGTCCAGCGCGGCGAGCACCGCGGCGCCGGCCGGGTCCGGCATCGCGACCGGGCCGGGCACCGACGCGTCGAGCGGCACCAGCTCGGCCACGACGACCGGTTCGGCGACCGCGCGCTTGGGGTCGATCCTCGGCGTCGACGTGTTGTACGCGGCGCCGCTCGCCCGGTTCACCGGAGCTCGGCCAGGGGCTGCGCGGGGCGCCGGTCCGGGGGCGGCACGGCCTGGGTGAGGTTGGCGAACGGCTCGGCGGCCACGATCAACGCGACCAGGGCCAGCGCCGTCGGTGCGTTGGGACGCGTCCCGGGCGCGGGTGATCGCCGCGCGCAGGTGCTCGTGTTGCGTGGTGGGCATCGGCGGTTTCCCCTCCCGGACCGGAACGATGATCGTCCGAGCCCGTAACTCCCTCGGAGGGTCTTATCCGAGTCGGAAGAGCCTGCTTGCGAATGGACCGCACACTCACTCCCGGTCGTTGCGCCGGAAGGCGACCCGCCATCACTGGGCGGCTCGCGGCCCGGCGGGGCCTTGTGTGGGGTTCGAGAGCGGGGTGGGGCCGTCGTCGCGGAATTCCAGGCCCATGGCCCAGCAGGGTTCGTCCAGCAAGGCCAATGCGTGCAAGCAGGGCAGCCGAACTCGTCATGGACACAGTTGCCTTCCGCGCCGGGACCAGCCGCCGCCGTCGCGATCTCGTCGAACGAACCTCTGCCGCCGGTGCCTTCCCGCGGCATATGGTTCGGGATTCAGCGGCTGGCCGGCGTTATCGCGGCGGAGCCGCGCTGGGAGCGGGGGGTCTTCTCGCCGACGCGCCTGGGGGCGATGGTGCGCGGGTCGACCGCCTCGCCGGGCGCGCCCGCCTGGTAGGGGCCCTCTGGCTCGCTGTCCCGGTCGTGCGGGAGGAGGAAGAAGACCCTGCGCAGTTGCAGGCCGCTGTCGGGGTCGGCTTCTGCGGTCTTGTCGAGTTCGGTGTACCCGACCAGGCGGCCGTCGCGTTCGTAGCGGGGCTTCCCGCGGCGGCGCATCGTCTTGTCGAGGGCCTGGCGCACGTAGTCGAGGCGGTCGGGACTTTCCAGCCACACCACGGAGTCCTCGTGGAGGAGATCGCCCTCGTTCAGTAGCGAACTCATGGCCGGCCCCACTTTCTTGACGGGTTCGAACGGGTCGTTCGTGAGATCGATGGAACCCCGGGGGTTCCCCTACATGGTAGTTGCGGTCTGCACGTTTCGAAGGGGCGTGGTTCAGGCATCACGGGCCCCGTCGTCGCGGCCGGGCGCGTCGCCGTCCTCGGGGAGCAGGCCCAGGCCGGGGTAGTACTTGCGGCCGCTCGACTTGGTCATGTCCGCCGGGGACGCGAGCCCCAACTCCTGGCGGACACGGGTGGCGAACGCCCGCGCGGTGGCCGGCCGCAGTCCCTCCCCGGCGTTGCACCAGGCGCTGTAGGCGCCGTAGAGCAGGCCCTGTTCGACGCGGAGGTCCGCTCGTTCGGCGTCCTCGACGCCGCGGGTGCAGCGTTCGCCGAGGAAGCGGCCGATGTGGTCCTCGGTGGTGGCGTAGGCCTCGGTGGCGCTGCGCACCGACGCGGGGCCGGTGAGGGGGTCGCGGGTGGTGAGGTAGCGGCGGGCGCCCTCGACGAGCCAGTGGAGGATGCCGGGGCCCTCGCTGTCGACGAGTTCCTTGGCGAGGTTGTCGATCTTGCGGGAGGCGGGGACGACGCGTTCGAAGGGGATCAGGCGGATCCTGCGCCAGAAGGCGTGGCCTCCGGTGCCGACCTCGGGGCGGTGGTTGCCCAGGAGCCAGAGTTTGTGGGTTGGGGTGAAGCTGAAGAAGTCCTGGCGCATGCGGCGGGCGCTGATCCGGTCGCCGCCGGTGAGGAGTTTGACGCGGGCCTCGTCGAACCTGTCGTTGGGCCTGAGTTCGCTGCAGACCACGATGCGGCGGCCGTGGAGTTCGGTGAGTTCGGTGCTGTGCTCGCTGAACTTGCCCTTCTCCATGAGGAATCCGGGCGGCGCGGCCTGGGCGTAGTCGCCGAGGATCTGCGTCATCACGTCCAGCAGGACGCTCTTGCCGTTGGCGCCCGTGCCGTACAGGAACGGCAGGACCTGGGCGCCGACGTCGCCGGTGATGGAGTAGCCCAGGAGCAGGTGGAGGAAGTCGATGGTCTCCCGGCCCTTGGCGTCCTCGCCGAAGGTGTCGCCGAGGAACCGGTGCCAGCGCGGGGTGGGCGTGTTCTCGGGGGCGACGCCGGTGGCGCGCGAGTGCATGTCGTGCAGGGGGTCGGGCTTGTGGAGTTCCCCGGTGCGCAGGTCCACGACCCCGGCGGGGGTGCACAGGGCGTAGGGGTCGCCGTCCAGGACGTCGGTGTCCAGGGCCAGCGCGGGCGAGGCCTTGGCCTGGGCCAACATTGCTTTGATCCCGGGGGTCGACATGGACCGGCGGCGGTGCGCGGCGAGGTCGCGGTCGGTGAACCGGCCGTCGGGGTCGGTGGCGGGCATCTGTTCGGCGAGGTCGCCGGCCGCCCACACGGCGGCCTTCTCACCGCCGGTGCGGCGCCACCGGTAGGTGTCCCACGCGTACCAGCCCAGGCCCTCCACGTGCCGGAAGCGGTCCCCGTACGTCGCGGCGAACAGTTTCGCGTTGCCGCGGTCGGTGAGCAGGGTGGGGAGTTGTCCCTCGGCCGCAGGGGGCGGGTCCCGATGGTCCACGGCGCCGTGCTGCGCGGGCACGCCGGGGGGTCTGGCGGCGTCCCGGATCTCGCGCATCTGCCGCGCCGCGTCGACGGGGTCGAAGCGGGTGCTGTCGGCGGCGCTGGTCATGGACGTCCTTTGGGGTGGAGCGGCCGGCGCATGCCGGCGGACAGGGCGGAGGCGACGACGGTCTCGTTGCGGTGCTCCTGGTGGGGGCGCGCGGACCGGGCTGCCGTGAGGAGGCGTTCGCGTATGCGGTCCTCGGTGACCACTCCGGCGGCGACGAGGCCTCCGGCGGTGTAGGCGGCGCGGTTGAGTTTCTCGGTGAAGCTCGCGCCGTGGGGGGTCGCGGCGCAGGCCTCGATCTCGGCGACCAGCGTGTCCAGGACCCCGGCGCCGCCTCGCCCGGGGCGCGCGGGCAGGGCCGGGGTCGGTGTGGGTCCGGCGGGTGCGGGTGTGGTCGGGACGCTGTGCCCGGTTCTGTCGAGTTCGCCGGCGAGCCAGTCCGGCAGGGGGGCCGGGGTGCGGGCGGTGCCGAGCGGAACGTACGTGCCGGCGGGGGTGCGGGTGCCGGGCGCGACGATGTACCCGCCTGTGGCGCGGACGTCGACCTGCCAGGCCAGGGCCACCTTGTTGCTCGATCCGGTCGAGGAGCGGTAGGGGCCTTGGTTCGGGGTGGTCCGGTACCAGATGTGCAGGCCTTTCGACGGGGTCCTGACCCGGAGGGTGGTGATGTCGCCGGCGGGGTCGGGCTGTTGGTGGTAGGCCGCGAGCAGGGCGAGGGTGTCGAATCCGGAGTCGAGTCCGGTCAGGTCGATGCTCTCGTGGACGGGGATGCCCGGGAGGAGGCGGTCGCGTCCGGGGACCCGGACGGCGTGGGCGTCGACGTCGACGACGACGAGTCCGGCCGGGCCGCAGGAGACCCCCACGCCGAGTCGGGGGGTCTCGCCCCACCAGGCGTCGATGCGGGCGGGGTCGAGGGTCGCGGCGTGGAAGCCGTGGCACCAGCGGCCCGCCCGGGGGCAGGGGCAGTCGTGTGGGGGGTGGGGGTGCCGCCGGCAGGTGTCGCAGTTCGCGGCGGGGATCTTGCCGCCCGGGGCGAGGGGGTGGACGGGCCATCCGTTGCGGGCGCACCAGCGCGCCACGTCGAGGGACCGAACGGTCCCCGGCGTCGGTGTCGAGGCACCGTCCTCGTCGTGGCGTCGCACGAGTGGTCCTTGTCGGCGGTCTTCGGGCATTCCTTCGGTCCGGGAGAGAACGTGCTGGTGGGAGCGCGGATCGGCAGGACTGAAGGGACTGAAGGGACTGAACTTGCGGATGAGTGTCCAGAGCCTAGCGCAGCAGGGGCCCGCGTTTCGGCGACATCGCGCGCATGTCATTCCTTCGGTCCCTTCAGTCCCTCCCTTCTGGGAACAAAGGCAAATATGTTTCTCTTTTCGGACCTCACGCGGGGTCGGTGGCGACCGATCGGCCGGAGAACCCCGCTCCGGCCTCGGGCGGCGAGGAAGTGGTCACCGCACGCCGACTTCCCGAAGGAGAGGCGCAGGCAACGTGCCCCGGGGAGGGCGGGCTTCGCCTCCCCTGACCGCCACCGGTCCGGGAGACACGCGACACCCATACGGCCACGACGTGCGGAAGGGACTCTCCTCCGTCGGCACGCATTCGGCCCCTTCGTTCAGTCCCCTCACAAAAGCCCAGGTCAGGACCACAACAAGAGCACACCAGGGACTGAAGGGACTGAGATCTCCAGTTATGAACAGCAGGTGACATCGCCTTCTCTACACGCGCACATACACACGCACGCACGATCACCGGAACCGGAAGATTGGGTCCCTTCAGTCCCTACAGTCCCCACCTCAACAACCCACAGGTCACTGACCTGCACTTTTCGAAGGGACCGAGAAGGGGACCCAACCATGGAACAGCCGCTTCGGCATGTTCCGCCCCTGAGGCGGACGCCGCCACAACACAGGCTTGCCGCCGCCGCGAAGCCCTCGGAGCGCCGCGCCCTTCTCTGGCTTCACCGCGCGATGTGTCACCTCGGGGTCGACACATCGCGTTCGGACTTGCCTCAGGAGGGCAACTTGCTTGCCTCCGGCGAGCAATATCCGTCCACGCCCCAAGTTGTCGAAGGTCCCATTGCCCGACGCCCCTCCCCGGCCGGTCGGGGTTGGCTGCCCAACCCGTCGGGATTCGGGGCCCGTTCAGGGTGTGGGGTGGTGGGCGAGCCAGTCCTGGAGTTCGCGGTGGCGGAACTGGTAGGCGATCCCGGTGGTGCGCAGGAGACCGGCCTCGTCGGCACGGTGGAGGAAGCGCCCCAGCCGCCAGGGCAGCCGATGGGGACCGCGACGGACGCACATCAGGAAGGCGATATACCGATGTCCCGCCTCTCCGAACACGCATGCGATCGCAGGGCCGATCGTGGCTCCGATCGCGACCCCGACGCCGGTCCCGAACACCAGGCCGAACGCGAGACCGTAGATGAGGCCGCCCATGGTCCCGATCACGAGTCCGGACACGAGGTCCAGGCGAACGGGGTCGCGTGGACCTTTGCGTCTGAGCGTGTGGTCGTCACTCGTGAATCCGCACAGGTCCAGGAGCACGCACAGGATTCCCCCCGCGATGCCGCCGGCGACTCCACCGATCCCTTCGACCTTCTGGCCGTTCTCGAGGGCGAATCGACCCAGCGGAGCGAGTTCGATACCGCCCTGTGCCACGAGCAGGCCTCCGAACAAGAGCCCGGGTATGGCACCGACCAGGAACGCGGGTACGAGCGAGTCCGTGACTCGGCTGCGGCCCTGGCGGTTCCGCAGCTGGGACGGGTTGGCATGCCGTGGTGTCGTCCACGCTCCCCACGCGGTCGACACCAGGGTGGGAAGGAGGATCAGGGCGGTCGCGTCCGCGCCCAGCAGGCCGTACGTCGACGACTCGAAGTCGAGTGTGCCGACGCCTGCCGCGAGCATCACCACCACGCTGACCAGCACCGAGTGGATCCCGCGGGCGCGCTCACCGGCCAGGGGCCACAGGTCGTGCAGGACCAGGTCGCTTCCGGACGGCGTCCTTCCTGCAACCGTCCGTCCGGTGACGGTGTTGGCGTGCAGATATCCGGCGAGGACGGCCAGCCAGCCGTGTACCCGCTCCCGGGTATGGCGCGCGTAGGGCCCGCCGGGAGCGGTGAGCGCGGCGACGGCGGTACGGACGTAGAGCCCGTTAAGGTGGTCCCGCATGGCCGCCGGGTGGGCCAGGGCCGGCGACAGGAGGTTCCGCGGCGCGTGCGGATACGCCCCCGTCCCGGGTTCGCGTTGTTCGTGGACGGTCACGGCGGTGGTCAGCCGCCACGGGGTCGACAGCCCTCGCGCGAGCGTTCCGGACGGGTCAGTGTCCAGAGCGTGGATCACGTCTCTCCACCGCATGGGGTCGTCGACACGGGCGAGGATGAAGTCCCGGGCCTGGGCGGGCGTGACGGGAGTGACCTCGACGCGAGCGGCGTCCCTGGCCCACACGTCCAGCGCCTCGTAGGGACCGCTGCGGCAGGTCACCACCACCCCCGCGAGTTCCCGCCCTCTGGTGTAGGCGTTCAACGCGTGCAGGGCCCGTCGCGCTCGCGGACCCCCGCGAACACCACCGGCGGGTCCACCCGGGGCCCCTCCGGCATCGGTGGCGTCCATCTCGTCCAGCCCATCCAGAACCGGCAGGATCATGCCCGCCTCGACCAACGCCTTCGCGGTGTCGCCGGCCATCTGGTACACCCGTTCCAGATGCTCGCGCACCCAAGTCTCCACCGCCCGGCCCGCTTCGGCGGCATGCCCGACACGGCCCGCATCGTCGTCCGGCAGGGTGGTCCAGGACGCCAGGGACATCCGCACCGGCACCGGGTCCCTCGTGTCACGTCCCTCCAACAGGGCCAACAGGAGCTCGAGGGCCAGAACCGTCTTGCCCGATCCGGGTGCCCCCGTGATCACCAGACGGCGAGGGCGCAACCTTCGGTAGTAGTCGACGACCGCGCCCAGACGCCCGTCGGGATCCGCGCCCGCGGCATTGCGTGCCAGCGCGGGGCGCAGCGCGAAACGCAGGTCGATCGGCTTGTGATCGTTGCCCAACAGCCGCGCCCGCTCCGGGCTTTCGGCACGCAGGACCTTGTCGGCGAGCCGGCCGGCCATCACGGTGACGTCGGTCATCTGCAGGCGAAACGAGACGAACGACATATACGCCGCCCCCACGCCGATGCCCAACCCCGGCAACGCGATGGCCGCGCTCAGCCAATCGACGTCACCCCGCTTGACCTCGTGCGATCCCCACCCGACGACCCACACCACACCCATCAGACACAGCGCGGCCCATGCCCACCCGGCCGCACGCCCCCTACGTCGCCCCATGACTGGTCATCATGACGACCCGCGCCCTTTCCGCGTCGGGCTTTGCCCGATCGCGACACAACGCTGCCGTCACCGCGGTGGGGCGGAGTGACCTTTCCGAACAACGGTACTTCGCCGAGGGACCGCGGCGCGTCCTACACGCCGCCTCCGAGAACACCAGCCGGGAGCCGTGCACATGGGTCGTGACGGACATGTTGTTGCTCGCAGGCGCAACGAGACCAGCCCCCTGCGAGGAGTTCCGGTCCAGGCTGCGCACGCCCGTTGGCGTCGGTGGGTCGCCGACAACGAGGCCGGCCAGGTGCTCGAAGCACAGTGGGGCCGCTGGCGGTGGTCTCGACCCGGCTGAATTCCGGTGCTGCAGGGACGACGGCGGCTGCGGGGCCGGTGTGCCGACGTTGGCTTGCGCGAGACGGTGGCAGAGCTTCTCCAGCTCGCGCTGCGCGGCAGCGGCCCGGACAACATCACTGTCATCGTGGCCGACGTCCTGGACAGCGACTCCGGCGACACCCCCGCCACACATCGCTCCGACATCCCCATTGTGGTCGGCGCGGCGCCGAGGACTTGTACTGACCGCTCTTCGCCGGCCCGGTTACCTCGGCGTGCACTTCGCCGGTGAGCAGGGTTCGTGATGGTCGCTGCTCCGCCGGCGCGGGTAGGGGCTTCGTCGACGGCGCCCTCACCGAATAGTCGTTCCGCGGCTGGCTTGGCGGCGCTCCGGGGGTTGATTGGTGGGTCGGTTAATTGCCCGAGTCAGCGCGGCGATTGCCGGAGGCTGGCGTGGGGTACGAAGCGGTGTCGGTGGGTGAGCTTTGTGGAACGCGCGCCGGGGATGGGTGTGTTGAGCGGGTGGGGCGTGGTGAGGATGATCTGCGCGTCCCCGTCGGTGTCGGCGATGGCATCGGCGGTGGCCTGGATCGCCGCTTGGAGGTCGCGTCGCCCGGAGGGGCCGGCGCCCAGGCCGTCGAAGGGCGAGTCCGCCCACAGGAAGGCGGGCATCCGGGCTCCGGGGAGGGTTCGTGCGGCGGTGAACAGGGGCAGGTGGGTGGCGTAGATGGCCAGGGTCACCAGGCCGCCGCACTTCCTGAGCTGTCGCAGGGTCTTGCCGTTCACCCGGGGCGTGAGGGTCGCGGGGTCGAACCAGGCGGACGTCACGTCGCTCGACATCATCTTGAGGGTGCGTTCCAGGATGGTGGAGAGTTCCTCGACGCGTCGCTTGTACTTCTGCTGGGCGGCGTGCTCGGCGGCGCCCCATGCGGTTCCCGCCCGGGTGGCGGCCTCGGCCAGGGTGGCGAGTTCGCGGGTGAGTTGGTCGATCTCCACGAGTTCGCGACGCTGGTCGAGTACCCCGGCCAACTTGGCGCGGGAAGGACCTGCTGTACGTCGACTCGCGCGCGTGGCGGTCGGCCTTCAAGGCGGCCGGGAATCGTTGAGCCGACCGAGGGTCGGAACTTGCACGTAGGCGGCCGCATGGTCAATGTTCGCGGCGGCGCCGGGTGGGTCGATCGGGCGCTCTAATCTGTGGGCATGAGTCTCTACTTCGACCCCGGGACCGCGATCGACGACTGCGCTCGCAAGTCGTTCCTGGCCCGTTGGGAAAAGCGGCTCTGGTTGAACGTACCCGGGCCCTTGGTGAGACCGACACCTGCTGGACGGGACGACTCTCGGCCCCCGACCACGTCCTCCACGGCGGGGAGTACTTCACCGAGTACCTCTACCGCCAGCCCCGGTCGGCGGCCGAGACGGCGCTCCTGGTCGAGGCCGCGGAGTGCGAGGTGTTCGGGGCGTACGGCTGCGACGGCGACACTCACTGGACCCCGGCGGCGGTCCGGGACTGGTGGCGTGATCGGGGCCGGATCACGCGGTACCTGGCACAGGAACACCACGACTGGGCCGACGACCCCGAAGCGGTGAGGCAGGGCGTCCGGGCGGGGATCCGGGACTTTGCGTCCTACATCGACGGCGAGTTGGCCATCGATCTGCGCGTCTACATGTACTGGCTGGAGGAGCGACGGTCGCCCGAGCCGGGCAACCGGCTGCCCGATCTCTAATCGGGTCCCTCACGAGAGGCTCCTCCCACTGCCTTGCGATGAGGGGCAGTCGACCGAAAGGGAGCGGTTCTGCATCCCGCCGGCGACGCAGGGCACCGATATCGGTGTGGCCCGAGGGGTCAACGTGCGGTCGGGAGGCTCACGCGCGGGGTGGTCGGGGTGGGCGCGGGGGCGGTTGCCTGGGCCGGGCGTTCGCGCAGGAGCAGGCCGGCGGTGAGTGCCACCAGGCAGGCGGTCAGGCCGTGGACGCCGAGGGCCGTGGCGGCGGAGCCGTCGTTGCCCAGCACGATCGTCATGTCGCCGGCCGGGATGAAGGTCATGGCGAGCATCGTCCAGCCCAGTGCCCGCCGGTGTCCGGTCAGCAGGAGGGCGAGTATGACCAGCCCGGTGCCGATGTCGCGGACGCCCTTGACGGCGAGGAACCCGGTGCCTTCGTCCTCGGGCCAGGTGGGCAGGCCGAAGCCGGACGCGGTCGCCTGCGGGTCGAGCAGGTAGGCGAGGCCGACGTAGATGATGAAGGCGCCACCGAGGGCGGCCAGGATGGTGGTGAGGGTCCTGAGCTTCACAATGTTCTCCCGAGTGTGGGGCCGGTGGGACCGGCCGTCGTCGCCTTGTGGGGAAAACACTCGCCGAGTGGCCATGGAAAGCACATGGAAGCAACTTGGAGGCGACCCCAGGCGGCCTGCCGGAGTGAATCAGGCCGCTGGCAGCAAGACGCGGTGACGTCGTTGTCGCCGGTCAACTCCTCAATGGCGGCCCTGCTCGGCGCACACGCGGGCTGGTGGGGCGAGGAGCGTGGATCGAGGTGGCCCTGCTCTTCAACACGGCCACCCTGTTCGCGCGGGGCCTGTGGGCCGCCCGAGTGGCCGGCCGAAGCTGGGCCGCGGCCTGCCGGTGTCGGCGGCGTGGACATGCTCCTCGGCCTCTTCATCGTCGGCGCCAACACCCTGAGCAAGTAGCCGCGCCCTGCGGGAAGTAGCCGACACCCGGCGTCCGTTGGGGCGGCGGGTCAGACCTGGCACGCCCGAAGGGCTGCCGAGATCGCCGCAGGGAAAGCCCGGGAAGCACTTCGTCAGGAACGACCCTGAGAAACGCGATGATCCTTTACAGGCGTCGCTATGGAGTGAACAGGTGCCCGTCGGTACCAGGCGTCAGCGGAGGGGGCGGATCATCGAGTCGTATCGCGGTGAGTCGGGGTAGGGCTGCATGGTGCCCATCACGTGATAGCCCCAGCTTTCGTAGAGTGCCCGGACCGCCGGGTGTTCGTCTTCGACGAGCAGATGCGAGCGTTCCTCGGTCCTGCGGGAAAGCAGTGCCTCATGCAGGGCGTGGGCGGTTCCGGTCCCGCGCCACGGTGCGTGGACCATGACCTCGCACAGGGCGAACGTGCGGGTGTTCGTCTCGGTGAGGTCCTCGACGGCCACAGGGGTGATCAAGCCGCGCATCGATAGTCGGTTGTTCGCGCGAACCCGTAGGCGTACCCGACGAGCTCTACAAACTCCAACAAGGCTGAAGCGAAGCAGCCCGCAGGCACCCCGGGTTCGTCCGGCGCGGGAACCCCGGCATTTGCCGGCACATGCGCTCCGGTGGCAGAGCGGCCACAGCGCCACTTCGGCCGGGACGAGGGAACATCCCCGCGAGCGCGGGGCCGACGTCCGACCGTTCGAGCCGTTCCCCCGTACCGGAGGACCATCCCCGCGAGCGCGGGGCCGACGTCACCACCGACCGGGGCCAGACCTACACCACGGGACCATCCCCGCGAGCGCGGGGCCGACTGCGCGCCCGCCGGGTCTGCCCTGACTGCGGTGGGACCATCCCCGCGAGCGCGGGGCCGACGCTGCGTGACCTGGTGTTCTACCGGCGGGTAACAGTGATTTTGCTTAGTTGCATCTTGCTACCGGGCCTGGATCATTTTGTCGCCTGTCTTCGGTGGCCTGCCGATCGACTCGTCCGAGATTGTTGCTTGTCCCGCTTGGTATGGACGGGCCGTACTCGACAGCACCGTAGTTGACCCCGGGGCTCGCGGGCCCCGCTTCTGCGGGTCGAGTAGTTGATCGCCCGTTGAGACGCTGCGTCGCCTACCCGCCGTACGTCACGATCATGGTCTCTGTGGCTCTCGCCGATCTGTAGGTAATGGAAGGGCGTGTCTGGTCGCTGGGCGCGAGCCCAAGGCCCCTCGTTGAAGAATTCGTCGAGCTCAGCTTGCGCCTTCACGTCTTGTGTCAGTGCGACCTCGTAGAGTCCCGGCCTCGTTGTCGATGGAGGAGTGGACCATGCCGGATGGATTGGGCGATTTACTGCGGATCAGAGGCGACTCCGCTGCCTCCCTGAGTGCATTGTGGGGCAAATCAGCAGGTAAGGCCGGTGGGCGCGTCAATCTGTTGCTGTCACATCTGCTGGACACGGCTGCCGTGGCGGAGCTGATCTGGGATCGCTACCTCGCTCCGTCGACTCGCCGGGCGCTCGACGAGCTTGCGGGCGGGAGAGGACGAGGGAAGCGGCTGTTCTGTTGGTTGTGTGCCGTGCACGATGTCGGCAAGGCGACACCACCCTTCCAGCAGATGGATCGTGCGGGCTCCCAGGCTGTGAAGGCAGCCGGCTTGGGGTGGCGGAAAGAGGCCGGGCCCAGGGAATGGCGGCACGATCGCGCGGGTGGGCGCGTGTTGATCGATCAGCTGCGGGCCGCCGGGTGGCGGGATGAACAGGTCGACTGGGTGTGGCCGCTTGTGGCCGGGCACCATGGGCTCTTCCCGACCATGGGGTCTTTGGCCCTGCGAGGGAGCAAGCGCACCCTCCTCAATGGGGACGCGCGGTGGGAGATCGCCCAACGGGCCCTGCTGGAGGTGGTGACCGCCGCGCTCGGGTTCGAGTCCGTGACCGAGGTGGAACCGGTGCGGGCTCCTTCTCGGGCGACGCAGCTTCAGCTGAGCGGCTTGATCGTCATGGCTGACTGGATCGCCAGCGACGAGAAGCACTTCGTGGGCGTCGACTCCCTGGCGTCTCTGGGCATGGAACCCTCGCGTGAACGCGCCGCCAAGGCCTGGGAGGAGCTGGGTCTGAGGGGCGGCTGGGGGAACCTGCCGCCTCCCGGCGCCGACGTGTTCCGGGAGCGGTTCGGTGAGGAACTGCGGCCGTCGCAGGCCATGGTGTTGCGGGCCGCGCGTGAGATGACCGAGCCTGGATTGTTGATCGTCGAGGCTCCGATGGGAGAGGGAAAGACGAAGGCCGCGTTCGCCGCGGCGGAGGTCCTGGCCGCGCGGTTCGGCGCCGACGGGGTGTTCATGGGGATGCCGACGCAGGCCACCTGCGACCCGATGTTCGATCAAATGCGCGCCTGGTTGCGCGGCATCGACCCGGAACTCGTCACCCAGGTGGCCCTCCTGCACGGCAAAAGCAGGTTCAACCCCGAGTGGAAGGCACAAGCCGACGCCGGGGCGGGCTCCCGAAGCGCGCGGTTTTCCGGTGTCGACGAGTTCGGCTTCGACTGCTGCGACGATCCCTACCTGGACGGCGGAGGCGGCACGGTCGCCCAAGCGCTCGCCGGGTGGTTCCTCGGCCGTCATCGGGGCCTATTGGCGCCTTTCGTCGTCGGCACGATCGACCAGTTGTTGTTCGCGGCGACGCGTACCAAGCACGTGATGCTGCGGATGGCCGGGCTCGCGGGCAAGGTCGTCATTCTCGACGAGGTACACGCCGCGGACGTGTACATGGGGCAGTTCCTGCAGGAGGCGCTCCGGTGGCTCGGGCAGGCCGGCGTCCCGGTCGTGATGCTGTCCGCGACCCTCGCGCCCGCGCAGCGCCACACGCTGATGGGCGCCTACCTGGCAGGCGCGGCTTCGCGGACCGAATGCGATCTGTCCGACTGGGTCGAGCCGCAGGGCTATCCGTGCGCGACCTCGGCATGGTGGGATGGGGAACGAGCCCGGTTCGGTATCGACGCGGCGCCCGCGTGGCGCGAGGTGCAGTTGCGCAAGGGCGAGACGATTCCTGCGGTCCGGCTCGAGGTACTACCGGAGACGGTGACCGGGACCGACGAGAATCGCGCGGCCGCGCAGCGCGTCGCGGACGACGCGGTCGCCGACCTCCTGGCGGATCGGCTCGCCGACGGCGGTTGTGCCCTGGTCATTCGCAACACGGTCGGGCGAGCCCAATCGTTGACGAAAGTCCTGATCGAGCGGTTCGGCAAAGGGGAAGTCCGGCTGCTCCACGGCCGGTTGACCGTGCAGGAACGGGCCGATCGAACCCGGGCCGCCCTGAACGCACTCGGAGCATCGGACGGGGACCGCGTCCGTCCGGCCCGTTTGGTGCTCGTGGCGACGCAGTTGGCCGAGCAATCCTTCGACGTCGACGCGGATCTCCTGATCACGGATCTGACCACGGTCGATCTGCTGCTGCAGCGGATCGGGAGGCTGCATCGTCACACGGGCAGGGTCCGCCCGCATGCCGTGCGCGAACCCCGAGTCGTGGTGACCGGGTTCGCGCCCACCGACGGCGGGCCACCGGACATGCTCGGGGCGTCCGAGGCGATCTACGGGCGCTGGCCGCTGCTCCGGACCGCGGCGCTGGTCCTCGAAGCCGCCGCGCAAGACGGTTGGCGCATACCCGCGCAGGTTCCCGAACTCGTCGGCCGCGTCTACGGGCGGACGCGCGACGTGGTCCCGGCGGCGTGGCAGTCGGCGGAGGACGAGGCCCTCCTGGTCTGGGAGGACGACAGGCGCGGCCGCATCGAGAACGCCGAGCGCTTCCTGTTGACCCGCCTCGGCGAGCACGAGAACCCGACGCTCGAGGGATTGCACTTCGCGGGGGCGCTGGACGGGGGCGAGCGCGGACTCCAGGCCGTCGTGCGCGACGGCCTGCCCGGTGTAGAGGCCGTCCTGGTGGTCGGCGAGCCGGGCGGCGGATACCGGACGCCGGCCGGCCGCGCCCTGACGGTGAACGGTGACGTCGCCGAGGTCCTGCTCGATGAAGTACTGGGCGGGACGGTGCGGTTGTCCACGGGCCAGAGCCGGGTCGCGCAGAAGGAGTTGAAGCCACTGCCCGGATGGCTGGGCGACCCCTGGCTGCAGTACAGCCCGGCCCTCGTCCTGGACGCGGACGGACGGGTGGAACTCGGCGGCTACACCCTGCGGTACGACCGCGTGCTCGGGCTCGTGGAGGAGACCGCACCCGACTTCGCGGGCCGTCCTAAAAGACGGCGGTAGGCGCGGTCGGGACCGTCGACGACGATCCCGACCGCCCCCGCGAACGCGGGGCCCACCCGGCGACCTGGGTCGGTGCGAGACACGGACACGGGTCATCCCCGCAAACGACGCGGGGCCCGGGGCGGATTCTTCCATTCCGCCGCGTCGCTCTCGTCGAGTGTGCCAGGGTTTTTTACGAAACCTCTTTTAGACAAGGACAGTTGGGGGCTATTCAGCATGCCCACATTCAGCCTGGTGGACGACCCGTGGCTGACCCTCGCCCCGAAGGGTGGAGGGCCGCCCGAACTCCACTCGGGGCGCCACGCCGTGATCAATGCCGCCGACTTCGAAGGCGTCGTCGTCGAACTGCCGACCCAGGCACCGGCACTCCTGCGCCAGTTCTTCCTGCCGATCGTCAGATCGGCGCTCGCTCCACCCCGCGGCCGCTCCGGATGGCTCGAGCGCTTCCGCGCCGGCGCCTTCGACAAGGACGAGAAGGAGCGGCTGAACACCTACTTCGACACCCATCACGACCGGTTCGACCTCTTCCACCCCAGGCACCCGTTCGCCCAGGTCGCGGGACTGCGGACGACCAAGGACGAGACCAAGGGATCCGCGCTGCTGGTCGCGACCGCCGCCACCGGCAACAACGTGCCGCTGTTCGCGTCGCGGACCGAGGGCGACCCGCTGCCGCTCACACCCGCCGAGGCAGCCCACTGGCTGCTGCACACCCACTGCTGGGACACCGCCGCGATCAAGACCGGCGCCGCCGACGACGACCAGGCGAAAGCGGGCAAGACGACGGGCAACCCGACGGGCCCCCTCGGACAACTCGGCGTGGTGGTGCCGACCGGCCGCAACCTGTACGAGACCCTCCTCCTGAACACGCCGTACCGCACAGGCGCCATCCCCGGCGACAAACCCCAATGGGAGCAGCCCCCGGCCGGACACACGTGGAAAGCCCGAGGAGCCCACGGCCTCCTCGACCTGTGGACCTGGCAGTCACGCCGGATCCGACTCGTTCCCCAGGAGACGGACGACGGGACGATCCGGGTCACCCGCGTGATCATCACCGCGGGCGACCGCCTCAAGGAGACCCCGGACTTCGAGCCGCACACCGCCTGGTCGATCCCCCCGACAAGCAAGAAGACCACCCAGGGGCCCATGCGCCGCCCGCGCCGCCACCAGCCGGGAAAGGCGGCCTGGCGCGGCCTGGACGCGCTCCTGGAAGCGGACACGCGGATGTCCACCGGAGCGGGCAAGACCTCGGCCGGCTTCGAAACAAGCATGCTGGTCGACCAACTCCGCGACCTGGGCGACGCACTCCCCCACGACTACCCCATCCAACTGGAGATGACCGGCATGTCGTACGGGACCCAGTCGGCCGTGGTCGACGACGTCCTCTTCGACGCCATCCCACTGCCACTGACCGCACTCGCCGCCGACAGCCCCGCCCGCGAAGCCCTACTCGAAGCCGCCGAACAAGCCGAGGAACTCGCCCGCGCGATCAACCACCTCTCTGCCGACCTGCGCCGCGCCGCAGGCGCCGACCCGATCCCCTGGGACAAGGGCCAACGACCCGGCGAACTCCTGCTGCACGCCCTCGACCCGCTGATGCGTCGACTGCTCACCGGCCTGCGCAAAGCCGGCGACGACACCGACCGAGTCGAACGCGGCCTGCTCGCATGGGAACAACTCGCCTGGCGGCACGCCAACGACATCGCCGACCAGGTCGTCACCGCCGCCGCGCCGGGAGTGTTCGGCGGCCGCACCGTCGACGACAACGGCCGCGAACGCACCTATCGCCTGGCCACCGCCGACGACAACTTCCGATTCCAGCTCCGACGCACCCTCACCCGGGCCGTCGAGGCAGCCGAGGCCGCACGGCGCAACACCGCAAAACCACAAGAGGACGAGGATGACGACGCCTGACATCCAACTGCGCGAGCGGTACTGGGACACCCGCATCGGCGTCGACGGCCGCTGGCGCATCGACCACGCCACCGGATACGTCGGCCCGCCACCCGGCGCCGACCTCGCGGCGATGCGCACCGGCCTGGGACGCGCGCCCGGTGAGGCATGGGCGGTATGGACATTCTGCGTCTCCGAAGTCGACGAACGCCTCGCCCGCCAGGACCGCATGTCCGCCGAACAACGGGCCGAACACGCCGCGTTGGCCCTGTACGGCCTCCACCAGCAGTCGCAGTCGACACCCATGCACAAGGCCGGCGTACGCCCCGCCCAGGCCCTGCGCGCCCTGCGCGCCTCCGGAAAGTTCAGCGAACAAGCCGTCGACCGGCGCGTGGACGCCGCCGCCACCGCCACGCGACCCGAAGCGCTCCACATCCACCTGCGCGGCCTGATCACCCAACTGCGCACCGTCGCCCAACCACTCGACTACAACGCGTTGCTCGAAGACCTGCGCGAGTTCGAACAGCCCGACGGACGCCGCCGAGTCCGCAGGCGCTGGGGCCGCGACTACTACGGCTGGAAACCGGACGCCGAACCCAAGCCGTGACACCGGCGCCCCACATTCACCCGCTCCCACGAACCCCGGAGAAGCCGATGACCCTCGCCCGCACGTACGTCGACATCCACATCCTGCAGACCGTCCCACCCGCCAACCTCAACCGCGACGACCAGGGCAACCCCAAGGAGGCCTACTTCGGCGGCGTCCGCCGCGCCCGCGTCTCCTCCCAGGCATGGAAACGCGCCACCCGCATGGAGTTCGCCTCCCACCAGCCCGAAGGCGACCAGGGCACCCGCACCAAGCGCATCGCCGCGGAACTCGCCACCCGCCTCGGCCGCACCGGCCTCGACGCCGAACAGGCACAGCGACTCGCGACCGCACTGCTCACCCCACTGGGCGTCAAACCCGGCAAGAAGGCCGGCGACACCGCCTACCTGCTGTTCTACGGCCACCGCCAGGTCGAGGACATCGTCGACCTGGTCGCCAACGACGCCAAAGACCTCGTCGCGCTCGACGACACGGCCCTGGTCGAGGCCGTGAAGAACCTGCCCGTCGCCGACCGCCTCCGCACCGGACACCCCATGGACGTCGCCCTCTTCGGCCGCATGGTCGCCGACATCCCCTCCCTCAACGTCGACGCCGCCACCCAAGTCGCCCACGCCCTGTCCACCCACGCCGTCGAACTCGAATTCGACTACTACACCGCCGTCGACGACCGGAACACCGCCGAGGAAACCGGCGCCGGCATGATCGGCACCATCGGCTTCAACTCCGCCACCCTCTACCGCTACGCCACGATCGGACTCCACCAACTCGAAGCCAACCTCGGCGACCCCGACGCCGCCATCCAAGCCGTCCGGCTCTTCGTCCAGGACTTCGCCCGCGCCGTCCCCTCCGGACACCAGAACACCTTCGCCCACCGCACCCTGCCCAGCCTCGTCGCCGCCGCCATCCGCGGCGACCAACCCGTCAACCTCGTCTCCGCGTTCGAGGAACCCGTCCTCGGCACCGACGGCATCGCCGCCGACTCCGCCATCCGCCTCGCCGGGGAGTACGCCCGCGTCACCCAGGCCTGGGGCGGCCCGCAACACATCGACGTCTGCCACACCTTCGACACCAAATCCCCCGCCGGCATGCAACTCGCGGAGGTCTTCGGCGACCAGAAGCCGTTCCCCGCACTGCTCACCGACCTGACGGGCCGGCTCGAGGCGAGGAAGAACGCGTGACCACCGACCGCCGGGTGCTGCTGCTGCGCCTCGCCGGGCCGATGCAGTCCTGGGGCGACCGCAGCGCGTTCAACCGCCGTGAGACCCGCCCCGAACCCACCAAGTCCGGGATCGTCGGGCTGCTCGCGGCCGCCGCCGGGCGCCGCCGCGAGGAGGACATCGAGGACCTGGCCGGGCTGCGACTGGGCGTGCGCGTCGACCAGGCCGGGTCGCTGATGCGCGATTACCACACGGTCAGCGACTACCGCGGGCAACCCCTGCCGCAGGCGGGAGTGTCCGCCAAGGGCATCCAGAAGCCGACGTCGCCCGCCAAACACACCCACATCACACAGCGGTTCTACCTCCAGGACGCGGTCTTCGTCGCGGGCGTCGAAGGACCGACCGACCTGATCACGACCCTCTCCACGGCGATCTCCAACCCGGCATTCCCGCTCGCGCTCGGCCGCCGATCGTGCGTACCCACCCAGCCCGTAAACCTGGGCCTGCGCGAAACGGGCCTGGAGGCGGCGCTGACCGCCGAGGTCTGGCAGATCGGCGACCACGCCCGCAGACGCCACACGGGCAAGGGCCGACCCGCCACCGTGCAACTGTCGGCGACCTTCGACGACACCGACGGCGACGACGTCGCGCACGACCAGCCCGTGTCGTTCGACCCACTGCGACGCGCCTTCACGAGCCGGCGCATCCGCCACGACTGGCTGACCGTACCCTCCGGATTCCACAACCCGGACCAAGGCACCGGCGCCACCGGTCACGACCCCTTCGCACTCCTGGACTGGTGACCCATGCCCTACCTGTCCCGCGTCCGCCTCAACCCGCTGCGCGGCGAGAGCCGCACCCTCCTCGCCAATCCCCGAGCGATGCACGGCGCCGTCATGGGCGGCGTCGCCGACCGACCCACCGAGGAACGCGTCCTGTGGCGACTGGACACCGACAACCCACGACGGCCGATGCTGTTCGTCCTCACCGAGTCCAAGCCCGACTGGACCCACATCGTCGAACGCGCGGGATGGCCCGACGCCGACGGCGAACACGCCGCCGTACGCGACTACACACCACTCCTCGCACGGATCGCGGTCGGACGCGAGTTCGCCTTCCGACTCACCGCGAACCCCGTACAGAACACGAGCACACCCCAGGCTCCCTCGACCATCCAGGACAAACGCAAGTCCGAGACCCACGCGCGGTCCTTCCGCATCGGACACCGCACCGCCGCGGACCAGATGGCCTGGTTCCTCAAGCGCTGCGAACGCTGGGGATTCACGGTCCCGCAAGCACGAACGGACCCCGCGGCACCGGGCCTCGACGCCCCGAAAAGCGGCGCGGCCGCACGGGAAGTCCGGATCACCGCACGACAACGCCACTCGTTCGGCAAGGACGGCCGCGGCAAACCTCCGGTGGTCCTGACCACGGCCACCTTCGAGGGACGACTGCGCGTGACCGACGCCGCCCTGTTCACGGAAAGACTGGTCGGGGGCATCGGCCCGGGAAAGGCCTACGGCTGCGGCCTGATGACCCTCGCCGCGTTGCCGGAGGGGTCCTGAACCGTGCCCGACATCTGGTGGAAGGCCCACCCCCACGACCTGCACCGCCTGGTCGATCGCGTCTCCAGCGTCTACGTCGAACGCAGCCACGTCGACCGGGACGACAACGCCGTCGTCATCATCAACAAACGCGAGACCGTACGCGTCCCGGCCGCGATGATCGCCGTCATGCTGCTCGGACCCGGAACCCGCGTCACCCACCAGGCGATCGCGGTCCTCGCCGACTCCGGTACGGCGGTGTGCTGGGTCGGTGAACGAGGCGTACGGCTGTACGCCACCGGCATCGGCCCCGCACGCGGCGCCGGACTGTTGCACCGGCAGGCATGGCTGGTGACCCGACCCAAGGAACGACTCGCCGTCGCCCGCGCGATGTACGGCATGCGCTTCCCCGGCGAGGACGTGTCGAAGACGACGATGCAGGTGCTGCGCGGACGCGAAGGCAGACGAATGCGCGACGTCTACAAGGCGGAATCGGAACGCACCGGAGTGCCGTGGAAACGCCGCGAATACCGCGCGGGCGACGCCTTCGCCGCCGGCGACGACGTCAACCGGCTGTACTCGGCGGCGAACGCCGCACTGTACGGCATCAGCCACGCCGTCATCGTGGGCCTGGGCGCGAGCCCGGGCCTGGGCTTCGTTCACACCGGGACGGCAACGTCGTTCGTCCAGGACGTCGCGGACCTCTACAAGGCCGAATATTCCGTACCGTTGGCCTTCGACCTGGCCGCAAAGGGACTCGTGGACGAACGCGACGCCCGCGTCGGCCTACGCGAACTGATCGTACGCGACAAGCTGTTGGGACGAATCGTGAACGACGTCAAGTCACTGCTGTCCCCCGAAGGAGTCGAAATCCCGGACGTCGAGACCAACGAACTCTGGGACGACCAAACGGGCACCGTCGCTGGCGGCGTCGACTACGGCGGGGACGACGCGCCGGACCTCGTCCGCGAGGCGTCGATGGGAGAGGACCACATTGCCATCCTGGGCCCCGACTTCGACGAACCCACCGAAGGCGGGAGACAGTGACGGTCATCGTGCTCATCGCCGCCCCGGAAGGCCTGCGCGGCCACCTCACCCGCTGGATGGTCGAAGTCAACGCCGGCGTCTTCGTCGGCACCCCCAGCCGACGAGTACGCGACCGCCTCTGGCAACTCCTGACCGAGCGCATCCGGGACGGACAGGCCGTAATGGCCGAACCGGCGAACAACGAACAGGGCTGGGCCGTTCGCACGGCCGGACGCGATCGCTGGCGACCGACGGACTTCGACGGACTGATCTTGTCGGCGCGTCCTGGAAAGTGAAGACATCGACAGGCGTGGTGGCATGATGCAACTAAATGAAATCCGTGTTACCTGCCGGTAGAAGCCCAGGTCAGGCAGTGTTGGCCCCGCGCTCGCGGGGATCGCTCCTCGACATGAAGTCGGGCCACGGGATGACCCCGGTTGGCCCCGCGCTCGCGGGGATCGCTCCGCAGGGCGTACGCCACGCCCGCGGAAAGGGAAGTTGGCCCCGCGCTCGCGGGGATCGCTCCCCGGGGTGGTTGACCCCAAAAGATCATGGTCTGTTGGCCCCGCGCTCGCGGGGATCGCTCCCAGCCCGGCCGCATGCCCGCGATGGGCTGGGGGTTGGCCCCGCGCTCGCGGGGATCGCTCCGCGCTTGCCTCGTTGCGGATGAGCCGCAGCCGGTTGGCCCCGCGCTCGCGGGGATCGCTCCACCGTTCCGGTGACCGACTGTCCGTCGACCTGGTTGGCCCCGCGCTCGCGGGGATCGCTCCACCTCCGACCCGTGGATGCTGTGCACCCTGGAGTTGGCCCCGCGCTCGCGGGGATCGCTCACCCGGAGGCGGCGCGGGCACGGGACGCCCGCTGTTGGCCCCGCGCTCGCGGGGATCGCTCGTCATCGGCGCCGTAGGCAAGATCGGCGTTGCGGTTGGCCCCGCGCTCGCGGGGATCGCTCCCGGCGGGTGTATCGGGCCGGGATCTACTGGGTTGGCCCCGAGCTCGCGGGGATCGCTCCGGCGCGGGGCGAACGAGCATGAAGCCGGACGTGATCGTGGTGGCCTGGGAGCATCCCCACGTTCGCGGGGCCGACAGCACCACGCGCTTGTTCGGCGCGAAGGGCACGGGTCCATCACCGCGTTCGCGGGGCCGACGGCAAGGATGCCACTCTCGCGCAGGCCCTCACGGGTCCATCCCCGCGTTCGCGGGGCCAACGTGTCGAGCAGGCGGGGTCCGGGACAGCGCTCGGGATCCATCCCCGCGTTCGCGGGGCCGACACTGGATGACTGGGCGGGCAGAGAGTCGCGTTCGGGTTGAGCTGGGTATCGGTTGGTTATCCCAAGCGAGCGCGCAGGCCGGATCCGACGAAGGCGACGTGCTCGTCCGGGTCGGCGATGTCGGGGCGGCGCTGCGCCCAGCGCAACAAACCGAAGGCGAGGGTGGCGTTCAGCGGTCGCGGCAGGGTGAGCGCGGGGCCGACCGCCTCCAGGCCCAAACGAGTGTGGCGGATTCGGGCACAGCCCCGCTCGCGCATGCCGACGACGCGGAGGCGGCTGATCTCGTTGGTACGAGGCGTTTCGGAAAGATTATCGACGCAATCCAATCTCCTTGCTGCCTTCCACCAGCGGATCGTCGCCCACACGGGGGGCGTCGAGGAACGCTCGGACACGGGGACCGGCGCTGCGGTCGGGAAGCCACACCTTGTTCTTTCCGCTTCGGGTGGCGAACACGAGGTTCTCGTGTTGGAGGAGTTGGAGGGCTGGGGAGACGAGAGCCGCGTCACTCGCGCTCATTCCCCGAGTCAGCGCACTGTCCTTCCTGCCGCTCCCGCGCTGCATGTACAACTTGCGAAGAAGGATCATGACGACCCGCGTGCCGACAGGCAGGATCGTCGAGTCCATGATCGTGGCGTTGCGGTCGGCGGCATCGGGGAAGTCCGTGAACGTGCAGTCTTGGAAGTTGCCCTTCGGCATGTCCGATTCGCCTAGGCGGCCGAGGGTTTCCATCACATCGCAGGAGTAGAACCGCGGCAGCCCGGCTTCGGCCGGGTCGCCGGAGACGACGAGTTCAGAGAAGAGGCAGTGGGTGAACTCGACGCCATTGAGGTTCGGGCCGCCCTCGCTGATATCGAGGCTCGGAATAATGGCGTTCGAGACGACGTACTTTAGCGATTTGCTGGTTTGCAGGTCGATATCGAGTGCGATGGCGATCCGGACCACGTCGGCGGCGAGTTCGCCGCAGTCCGTACGGACGGCTTGATCCAGCGCCTTGCGGACCTGTCCCTCTTGCACCTCGAGGTTGGACAGTTGGAATGCGGCCACGTCGATCCCCAAGGGTTCCATCGACGACGTCCATTTCTTCGGATTGAACCCGTCGTAGTTGCCGTGGGGGTCCATGATGAAGCGGGTCAACTGCGCCGCCTGCGCGGCACTCGCCAAGTCGGTGTCGACGAATCGTCGGGTTCCCCTCTCCGAGTCGTCCTCCTCACCTCCGAGGCCGGGAAGACGCTGGAGCAGCGTCAGTTCCTTGTCGCTGGGTGGCTGGCGCCGGACAACCGTGAACGCGTCGACGATGTCGCTCATCGTCACGGGGCCGACTCCTTGGGGAGTCTGCCGAGCGAACCCGGCTAGTTGCTCGATGACCTCCCGAACGGCGGCACCGTCTACGCCTTGCCTGATGAAGGACTCACGCTCGCTGATCTTGGTCAGTAGCCAGTCCCAGCCCGGAGCGGGCGCCAGTCCTTCACCATCGCCGATGTCCCCGATGATCCCCTCGACGGCGAGATGCCCCAGAAGCAGGGGTCTGACGGGGAGCCAATCCGGAAGTGCAGTGGCATCGGGGCCCTCGAACTGGCCGAGGAACTCGCGGGCCTGTGCATCCGTGAAGTCGCTCAGCGACGCGATCAGGTGCGGAGCACCATCGAAAAGACTTCGTCCCATCTCGTGGAGAGAGTCGAAGTAGAAGCGCCTGCCCGCTACGACGACGCCAGCCTCGGCACGTGACTCCCCGACGAACTCCTTGACGAGCACGGTCGCGGCTCGTCGGTTCTCCCGAATCGCCTCGGGGGAACCGCTCCACCCCGGTGCCGCCAACTCATCAAAGCCGTCTAGGAGGATGTAGGCGTAACCGCTCCGCCACGCGTTTACCAGCTTGTCCGGATTCGGGAACCCCAGATGGACCGCGTGGCGAGAGATCGCCTCCGCGAGGTCGTCCTGCCCGTAGTGGCGCCGGAGACTGAGCGTGATGGGGAAACGGTGTGATTCGTTCGCTAGGTACTTCCGCCCAAGCCGGGAGTGGATCTCTCGAAGCGTCATGCTCTTGCCAGCGCCGTAGTCACCGAGGAGCGCCACGTGCTCGCCGCGCTCAATCGCGGCGACGATGTCGGACAGCGACGAGGTCGTCTTCGGAGTCGGCGTCTTGGTGGTTTTGCGTGCATGGATCGAGGCGACGGGTGCCGCAGGTGTCAGGGTGATCCCGAGTTGGACGTACTTGATGAGGTCCACCGCACTGTTGGTCGCCGGATTTGCGGCGCTGCCCCAGCTTGCCTTGTCACGCAGCCGCAAATACTCGCGCGCGTCAACGATCTTGGAGCGGAACTGGTCGTAGGAGACCGCTTCGATGGCGGGGTCGTACGTCCGCAACACCTTTCGCTGATCCGCTGTTGGCGGCTCGTAGGTGACGAACCACGACTTGGCGAACGTCCCGCGGTTGCGCGCACGCTTGAGATGGCCATGAAGCTTGGGCCCCACGTTGTGGGCTTTGCCCACCCGCCGGTCCATGGTCGCCTCGACCATGTGTGATACCTCTTCGGTGTCGAAGACACCGTCGACTTCCCGTTCGTCGACGATCTCCGGCCCACCGTGGGCAGCCTGCGGCCACAGCGCACGCGCCACCCTGCGCACTTCTTCCTCAAACTCGGACGGTGTGATCGACATGTGGTGTCCGGATCTCCAGTTCGGTGATGACTCACAACGAAAGGCCAACCAGGCTAGGGCGCCCCGCCTGCCGTTCGCCAACGTGTTCTTGCACTGAGCGTGGGGCTGGTCCCAACCCGATCCCTCACAGCGCTATCCTCTCGGCGATACGACAGCTCAACGCCCGCAGCGACGATGCGCCCGAGGTCGCGCTCGGAGGCCAGCGCGATTCAGGACCGGGATGGAGGGCTCCTCTGGCTCTCCTTCGGAAGACCCCCGCTCCCCGCGTTCGCGGGGCCGACTCGAGCAGTACACGCCGACCGGTCTGCCGTCGGGAACATCTCCGCGTTCGCGGGGCCGACGCTGGATGACCTGATCTCCTACCAGTAGGCGATGCCGTTTTCGTCACTCGCATCTTGCCAGCTGTTGCCGGGTGCCGCGAGGCGGATCTCCCTGTGGCCCCACGGTAGTTCACCCGACTGCCTCTCCACCCGCACTCCCCCAGACCTGCGGTAACTGCGGCCGAGGCCCGGCTGCGCCGTGACTGGCAGGCAGGACGGATCACGGGCAGCCGCCTGAGTGGACCACTCCAAGACTCACGACGTCGGTGGATCCGTGCTCTTGCGAGGTCATGCCAGGACCAGGTTCGACTCGTCCATCGTCAGAGGGCGTCCCCGTTCGCGGGGCCAACGCAGTGTGCGCGGGCGGATGGCAATGGTCGACGGACTATCCCCGCGTTGCGGGGCCGACCGCGGAGCGGGCCGAGCTGCCCCCGCCCGTTGGCCCCGCGAACGCGGGGATGGTCCGGCAACCGCCCAGGTATCCCGCGCACCCGTGAAGTCGGCCCCGCGTCCGCGGGGATGGTCCCGGCCATCCGCAGGGATGCTCCGGCGGCCTGTCGTGAAGCGGATCTCCCTCGACTCCATGGTAGTTCACCCTGGGGTCGCCAGGCTGCCTGGTGATCGGCCACCGGACGGGTCACTGGCGACCGCCTGCGTCGACCGTTCCGGGTTCACGTCGTCGAGTGTGAATTGGCCTCGGACACGTGAAGACCCTGGGCCAGGGGTGCGGCAGGCTCATCCCCGCGCTCGCGGGGCCGACTTCGCGCATCGACACCTCGCGCTCCAGCAGGCCGGAACATCCCCGCGCTCGCGGGGCCGACCCTCTCCCTCCTGGCGAGCAACCCGCTGGAAAGGGACCATCCCCGCGGACGCGGGGCCGACCCGGCCCGACATCCCCATCGACGACGCGGCCCGGAACCATCCCTGCGGACGCGGGGCCGACGGCAGATGCACGCCGGTGGGCTTGCCCTTCTTGGAACCATCCCCGCGGACGCGGGGCCGGCACTTCATGGCCGTTCGGGCACTCGACCCACCCGGAACCATCCCCGCGGACGCGGGGCCGACGACCAGGACGAAGTGCGCCCCATCCGGCGGAAGGAACCATCCCCGCGGACGCGGGGCCGACACCGACTCAACTTCCGCGTCACTCGTCTCCGTGGAACCATCCCCGCGGACGCGGGGCCGACTCGTGCGAGCGGAGCGTGCGCGGCTGGTACCTGGAACCATCCCCGCGGACGCGGGGCCGACCGCGCGGTGTCCGGGAACTTCATGAACGACCCGGAACCATCCCCGCGGACGCGGGGCCGACGCTTCGTCACGCCCAGCCGGGCGGCGATCGCGGGAACCATCCCCGCGGACGCGGGGCCGACACGATCGATCTGTTCATCGTGTTGGGCGAAGTGGAACCATCCCCGCGGACGCGGGGCCGACGAGCACGGGCCCTCGGCGCGTCAGCTGGGCTGGGAACCATCCCCGCGGACGCGGGGCCGACGTGATGCGGCTGCTGTGCCTGATCGCGATGGCAGAACCATCCCCGCGGACGCGGGGCCGACCCCGACTCGACCGCCGCGATCACTCGATCGCGGGAACCATCCCCGCGGACGCGGGGCCGACTCCCGCCCAGTGCTTGGAGTCCTGCCGTGGCCAGAACCATCCCCGCGGACGCGGGGCCGACGCGGACGGCGCGTCCAGGTACGGCCGGCGGGCGGAACCATCCCCGCGGACGCGGGGCCGACCACCTCGATCGGTGACGTCCGCACGCCGACCCGGAACCATCCCCGCGGACGCGGGGCCGACGCTGGATGACCTGGGCTTCTACCAGTGGGTAACACCGACTTCGTTCAGTTGCATCTTGCCACCTGTTTTCGGCTGTCGCGAGGCGGGCGGATTCTCCTCGGCCCCACGGTAGTTCACTCGGAAGGGCCGGCCGGGCAGTGAGTCGGAGGCATGACCCCGGCCATCCGAAACCGGGCCTTGCGCGGGAGCATTCCCGCCTGCGGGACCAACCATCCCGTTTGGGCGGGGGCGACCGGCCGGCCTGCTGACGGCCGGGGGTGGGATCGTTCCCGGATGACGGATCCGGACGGCACGGGAGCCGAGACCGAGGTTGAGTACGCGGTCATCGCACAGTGTTGGCGGAAGGCGGCTTCGTTACACAGCACCAGCGGGATGCCGTCCGCCGGGTCGAGGCGCTGTTGATCGAGGCGATCGGCCAAGCCGGTGTCGGCGAGTTCGACGGGCAGGAGTTCGGAGGTGGCGAGGTCGTGCTCTACGCGTACGGCCCCGACGCTGACGCGCTCTTCGCCGCGATGGCACCGGCGCTGCGCGCTCTGCCCTTCCGCTCGGCGCACGTCGTTCTGCGATACGGGTCCGCGTCCGATCCAACCGCCACCGAACAACGCTTGGATCTCTGAGGGGCGGTCGTCAAACCGCAGCGAGGACGGGCACCGGGGATTGTGAAGTGCCCTCGGTGCGCTTGGGCGTATTACCACGAGCCGAATCAACACCGCTGGAGCGTCCGCGCGTTGGCGGAGCCGACCGGGCAAGGCATGGCGTGCTTCGGAATGCACGGGCTCATCCCCGCGGGCGCGGGGCCGATGTCCGCGGCCTCACGATCAACGGCGACCCGTGGGGAGCATCCCCGCGTTCGCGGGGCCGACGCCTCGGGCCGACCAACCTACCCCTCGCGGGGCCGACTGCACGTGCTGCTCTTCCTGAACGCGGAAGAGGGGACCATCCCCGCGGACGCGGGGCCGACCGACCAGTGAGACCGACGAGTTCAAGGCGGCCGGGACCATCCCCGCGGACGCGGGGCCGACACTCTCCCCGGGGGCCCGCGTGATGGTGCCGCGGGACCATCCCCGCGGACGCGGGGCCGACCAGCCCGGGGCTTTTTGCGTTGTGCCTGTTCAGGGACCATCCCCGCGGACGCGGGGCCGACGTTCGGCGGCCCGGGCCGCCTTGGCGGCGGTCTGGACCATCCCCGCGGACGCGGGGCCGACGCGCCCGGGTCGTGCAGCCCGACGAAACCGGAGGGACCATCCCCGCGGACGCGGGGCCGACTCTACGTCGGTGACCCGGTGTCCACCAATCGCGGGACCATCCCCGCGGACGCGGGGCCGACTGGACACCGACATCCCGAGCGACCTGGTGACGAGGACCATCCCCGCGGACGCGGGGCCGACCCGTGCAGCGGAGGCGGAGGCCACGCCCGGATCGGACCATCCCCGCGGACGCGGGGCCGACCATCGAGGCCGGTCGCCGGCGGGTTGTCGCCGCGGACCATCCCCGCGGACGCGGGGCCGACCCTGGATGACCTGGGGTTCTACCGGTGGGTAACGCCGTTTTCATTTAGTTGCATCTTGCCACCTGTTGCCGCCTGTCGTGAAGCGAATCTCTCCCGACTGCACGGTAGTTCACCCCAAGGCCTTTCCTTCGGCATTCCTCGCGGCCTCTGCGGAGGCGGTGGCCGAGGACCCGGCTGCCCGGTGATCGTCCGCCGGATGGATCACTGGTGACCGCCTGCGTCGACCGTTCCGGGTCACGTCGTCGGGTGTGACTCGGCCTCGGACACATGAAGATCCCGGGCCCTCCGCCGGAGCATCCCCGGGTTCGCGGGGCCGACTTGCCCTCGGGGTGAATGCCGTTGATCCGCCCGGAACCATCTCCGCGCGTGCGGGGCCGCGGATCGAGCGGCTGCGGGATCATGTGTCGAGCGGGACGGGCCAGAAGGAGCCGCCCGCTTTGCCGCAGCGAACGACCTGCCTGCCGTCGGGCTCGATGTCGAGCACGAATTCGTCGAAGGCCGGCCGGCCGGCCGATGTCCACCAGGACCAGGCCGCCTCGGTCTCGTCCCACAGGTGGCGGGGGCCGTGTTGGCGGACGTGGAAGGTGTCGAGTTGGCGCCCGTCGTAGTCGATCGTGGCCCAGGAGGTGAGTGCGTCGTCCCGGATCCACAGTCGTGACCGGAAGGCGTCGCCCATCTGTGGGTCGTCGTTCCAGTGGGTGCGCAGGCCGGGCAGGATCAGGCCCATGACGGCCTCGGTGTGTCGGTCTCCGCCCGCGACGTCCCACGGCGACAGCCGGGTGGTGCCGGTGTCGGGGTTGTCCGAGGGTCGGGCCAGGGCCGCGACGTCGCGTATGGCGGAGCGGTGGTCGCGCATTGCCATGAATGCGCCGCCGTGGACGAACCGGCCGCGGGCGGTGCCGTCGTGACGGGGTGTCAGGACGAGGTTTCCGTAGGTGGCCCATGCCGTGGTCCAGGGTGTGACGATCGAGCCGCCGGGCGCCAGTTGTTCGAGCCATGCGGGCGGGACGCGGGCCACCGAGCAGGTGCCGAGGATCCGGTCGTACGGAGCCTGCTCCGCGCACCCCTTTGCCCCGTCGCCCGTCACGACTGTCGGATGCAGTCCGAGGGCCTCGAGTCGGCCTTGGGCGGCCGCTGCCAGTCCCGGGTCCACTTCGATCGTGACGACGTTCGCGTCGCCCAGTCGGTGCGCGAGCAGGCCCGCGTTCCAGCCGCCGCCGGTGCCGATCTCCAGGACCCGCTGTCCGTCTGACACGTCCAGGGTCAGGAGGGTGCTCGCGACGATCGAGGGTTGGGAGACGGACGAGGACGGCCAGGCGGGCTCGCCCGATTCGCCCTCGTGACCGTCGCGGACCTGGATCACCGCAGGCACGTCGGACCAGGCGACCTGTTCCCAGCGGTCGGGGTCGACGGTCCGGTCGACGGGCGCGTGGTCGGGCATGCCGTCGACCAGCCGCACCCACACCACGTCGGGCAGGAACGCGCCGCGGGGCACGTGCACGAAGGCCTCGCGCCAAGGGCCCGGGAGGGGACCGGTCACGCGTTCCACGAGACGGAGCAGGCCCGCCGGGGCCCGCTCCGTGGTCTCACTCGTCACCTATTTGTCCTTCTTCGGGGTACCGGGGTTCGGCGGCTTGTCAGGAAGGATGGGCGGGGGCACGGGCCTCCCGGGCTGGTTGCCGTCGCTCGGTATGGGACTCGAATGATCACCCACGTCGACGATCCCTTCGGCGATGTCGGTCCGTTCCCGCCACCGGATCGGGCCACGACGATCGGACGGCTCGCTACGGTCGGTGACGAGAGCTTTACGCGTCCACGGTACGGCCGTGGCAACGCCTGCGGAATCCCCTCACGCCGACCTCCGACCACACCGGCCCACCTGAGGCAGGCAACGCACGTCCGCGAGCGGCATGACCGGCAGCGGCCGAACCTTGAACAGCCCGAACTTGCGAACTCGCTTGCGCGGAGCCGATTCCAGGTCGAAAGCCATGCGAGGCTGGATCTCAGGAGCACCGAGTGAACCATCCCCGCGTTCGCGGGGCCGACTCATGGGGCAAGGCGCCCCCCGAGGTCGCGAAAGGAGCATCCCCGCGTTCGCGGGGCCGACCTGGCGGTGGTCGACCACAGCCACCTGGGACGAGGAGCATCCCCGCGTTCGCGGGGCCGACGGACAGCAGAGCTACCCGTCCTGGATCACCGCAGGAGCATCCCCGCGTTCGCGGGGCCGACCGGGGCTGCTGAGGGCGGCGCTGCCGTAGAACGGGAGCATCCCCGCGTTCGCGGGGCCGACCTCGGCGAAGCCGGCCATCTCGCTCTGCGTGAGGGAGCATCCCCGCGTTCGCGGGGCCGACCCCCGCTGCATCACGTCTTCCTCGTAGTAGCCGGGAGCATCCCCGCGTTCGCGGGGCCGACCGCTCCAGTTCAAGCGAGTGCCGACGGCAGCCGGGAGCATCCCCGCGTTCGCGGGGCCGACCAACCGGCGACGAACGGGCGGTGGTTCGGCCGGGGAGCATCCCCGCGTTCGCGGGGCCGACGCTGGATGACCTGGGGTTCTACCGGTGGGTAACGCCGTTTTCATTTAGTTGCATCTTGCTACCTGTTGCCCGTCGTGAAGCGGATCTGCCTCGACTCCGCGGTAGTTCACCTTGCGGCCTCTCTCCTGGCGTTCCTCACCGCCTTTGCGGAGGCGGTGGCCGAGGGCCGGGCTGCCTGGTGATCGACCGCCGGATGGATCACAGGCGACCACCTGCGTCGACCGTTCCGGGGTCACCTCGGCGGGTGTGAATTGGCCTCGGACACGTGAAGGGCCGGGGCCTTCCGCAGGAACATCCCCGCGTTCGCGGGGCCAACGGGTGAGCCGTCGCGGGTGCCGGCTGTCGTGGAGGAGCATCCCCGCAGTCGCGAGGCCGACGCGGAACTCGCCGAGATCGCACGCGAATGCGGGGGAGCATCCCCACTCGCGTGGGGCCACGTTGCGCTGTTGTGGATCGTTTGCGCAATGGGGGTGCGATCGGCCTATGTCGAGGGGCTGTTCACGAGCTGCGAGATGCGCTGGTGGGACAGGCGGAGCGCGGTGCCGGTGTCGCGGGTGGTCCAGCCCTGATCGGTGAGGGTGCGGGCGGCGTTGCGGGCGGCGTCGCGTACGGCCTGCTCGGCGTGGGCGAGGGTGAGGCGGGCCTGCACGAGGGTGTCGAGGGCGTCGAGGGCCGTGGGGTCTGCGGGGACGAGGCGAACCGTGTAGGTCGCCGGTTCCGCGTCGAGTATCTCGCCGACGACGGAGAAGGCCGCGAGTTCGGTGTCGCCCCATGTGGGTCCGTGGGCCTGCGCGGTGCGTCCTTCGGGCAGGCCGGTGATGGTGGCGGTCCACTGTTTGCCGGTGCGGGTGGCGGTGGCGGTGTAGGTGGGGATGGGCCGCCGATCGTCGGTGGAGGCGATGTCGGGGTCGATGTCGGGTTGTTCGAATACGGCGTCGATGGACATGCGGCGCGCTCCCGAGATTCGTGAGGCGATGTTCCTCGACGATGACACTAGGGTGATTGGCTATCAAATGTCTATTTCGGTTGGACAATTTGCTGTCCGCTCGACAAGAGCGGCCTGTAGTAGCCGTACGGACATGTCTCACGAGTGCCGTTGGCGTCCATCCGGTTCATGTGTGCGCTGAACTGTCCGAGGACTTGCGGCAGTCCCGCGAGATGCGGTCGATGTCGCCGGCGGCGTCGGACGGGTAAAAGTCACTGCGTGGGCCCGGCGAGAGCGGGCACGATCCCTGCCTTCGCGGGGCCGACGCGCAGAAGAATCGCGCGAAGCACTGGAACGGGGGAGCATCCCCGCGCTCGCGGGGCCGACTTGGAAATGGCCAGGGCCGAGTTCCCCAGCGAGGAAACATCCCCGCGCTCGCGGGGCCGACGGCTACGACGACGAGCCGGACCCCTGGGCCTAGGAAACATCCCCGCGCTCGCGGGGCCGACGCCGGAACAGGGCGCAGGCACTCGCGTTGCCGGGAAACATCCCCGCGCTCGCGGGGCCGACGGCGGGCCATCGCCGCCGAGGTGACCGGGATCGGAAACATCCCCGCGCTCGCGGGGCCGACTCGACAGACGGCGTAACTTCCACGCCGTCACCGGAAACATCCCCGCGCTCGCGGGGCCGACTCGTGTCGTCGATCCGCCGGTGCAGCGCGGCCGGAAACATCCCCGCGCTCGCGGGGCCGACGTGATGACCGCCGCGAAGAAGTCGTTGGACGGGGAAACATCCCCGCGCTCGCGGGGCCGACTGGGAAGTTCAGATCGTCGCGTCCTTCGAGGGCGAAACATCCCCGCGCTCGCGGGGCCGACTCATTGGAAGTGACTTGGGGCTCGCGAAACGGAGAAACATCCCCGCGCTCGCGGGGCCGACCCGCCGTACACCCGGCCGAACCCACGGAGATCCGAAACATCCCCGCGCTCGCGGGGCCGACGCTGGATGACCTGGGCTTCTACCAGTGGGTAACACCGATTTCGTTCAGTTGCATCTTGCCACCTGTTGTCGGCTGACGCGAGGCGGGCGGATTCTCCTCGGCCCCACGGTAGTTCACCCGGACGGGCACCGAGCAGTGCGTCCGAGGCATGACCTCGGCCATCCGAAACCGGGCCTTGCGCCGGAGCATTCCCGCCTGCGGGACCAACCACCCCGCTTGGGCGGGGTCGACCGGCCGGTCTGCTGACGGCCGGGGATGAGATCGTTCCCGGATGACGGATCCGGACGGCGCAGGACCCGAGGCCGAGGCGGAGCACGCGGTCATCGCGAGGTATCGGTTGGCGGAAGACGGCTTCGGTACACAGCACCAGCGGGCTGCCGTCCGCCGGGTCGAGGCGCTGTTGATCGAGGCGATCGGCCAAGCCGATGTCGGCGAGTTCGACGGGCACGAGTTCGGAGGTGGCGAGATCGTGCTCTACGCGTACGGTCCCGACGCCGACGCGCTCTTCGCCGTGATGGCACCGGTGCTGCACGCTCTGCCCTTCCGCCCGGCGCACATCGTTCTGCGATACGGGTCCGCATCCCATCCCACCGCCACCGAACAACGCTTCGACGTCTGAGGGGCGGTCGTCGAGCCGCAGCGGGACGGGCACCCGGGGATTGTGAAGTGCCCCCGGGTGCGCATGGGCGCACATCCTGTCTGCGGGAGCCGCCCTGTCCATCCCGGGACTTCGGGACGGATGGCAGGCAGCGATCCCCGCGTTCGCGGGGTCGACTCGAAGCGGCCAGGTCGAGTGTGATGCGCGGGGACCCTCGCCGCGTTCGCGGGGCTGATGAGTTCGTGCCCCGTGTTCGCTCCGACACGAACTGCGGCCGTGGTGTGCTCGGATCGCCTCGAAGTCGGTCGGGCGCGGCCCGGCGTGCTGTCGTCGAGGACTCGTGACCCGTCACCGGTAGGCCGCGATCGCGGCGAAGTAGATCATCAAGCAGGATCCGGCCGAACCCCCCGCGCACAGGGTCGCGTTGGCGATGCTGGAGCCGGATCGGTTGCTGAGAATGCCGACCACCAGGGCGATGTTGAACGAGAGTGAGAACGCGATGATGAGCATGAGCGCTTGGACGAGGGTCATGGGTTCTCCGGTGGGTCGAGTCGGCCGTCGCCCCTTTGACTCCAGCAGGCCTTCGTTCGGGTTACTGCGGTGCCGGATCGCGGCCTACCCGCCCGGGCACCATCGGCGCTCGCACGAAGGATGTTCGCCGGGCTGTAACCCCTTCATCGGCCTCGACGGGTCTGAGAGGTGTAGATGTTCATCGGCGGACGGGAGATGCGGGCGCATGCGGTGTGAGGTGTCCCGGGGGGCGTGTGGTGTCGAACCCCGTAGAGGACGGCCGGTTCGGTCGTCCGTGAGCTGCCGGACCCGGTCTCGGCGGTGGACGAAGTGACATCGTCACCTACCGCTCCGGGGCGGAGTTCGATCACAGATTTCGTGGAGCAGGAGCAAGAGGGTGGTTTTGATGGAGATTCGGAGCATCGGCGGCGAAGGTTTCACGACGAGTTCACCGGTTTCGTCGTGGAGAACGCCCCGGCATTGGTCGCGTTCGTCGCGAGGTCGTTTCCGCGTCTGGAGGCGGACGCGCAGGACCTCGCTCAGGACGCGTTCGCCATCGTGTACGCGCGTTGGGACCAGGTCCGATCCGCACCGAGTCCGCGCGGATACCTGTTCAAGGTCGCCCGCAATCGTGCCTATGACGTGTGGAAGCCGAGGGCCGTGGTCCATCTGACCGACGATGTCTGGATCCTTGATCGTGCGCAGCACTCGGGTGCTATCGACGATGTCGGCGGCACTCTCGCGATGAGCCGTTTCCTGGCGTCGATGCCCTTCACGCGACGAAAGGTTGCGTTGCTGTGGCTGTATCACGCTCTCGCACCGCGGGACATCGCTCGCCGGTTGGGGATGGCGGTCGGAACCGTCAAGTGTCACCAGCAGCGCATTCGTGAGCAGGCCAGGCTCGTGTACGAGGCCGAAGGCGCCGCAAGTCCGGTGCGGGCGGGATGAGGTCGGTCCACAGTCGTCGTTCGCCGGGCCGGGGGCGCACTGCGTGCCCCGGCCCGGGGTGATCGTCGTCCGAGGGACGCAGGCAGGACCGTCGCCGGTATTCGCGCAGGAGGAGGATCCGTTGTCGCCGACGAACACCACCCCCGAACACATCGATGTCACGCCGTTCGCGCATCCATTCGGCGAAGACACAGCGCGGACGCGGCCCGATGAGAGGGAAGCCGTTATTCATCTTTCGACAGGCGGAGGAAAGACAAATCCACTGATGGCAATCTCACATGATTTTCTGCAAGGCGTCAGCGAAAAAGTCGAGCGTGCTCGAAACGACCACGAATACAAGGATGCCCTCGATCGGGCGGCTGACGGCGGTCTCCTCGAATACCTGGTCGACGACACCGATCCTGTGTCTCGCACGGTTCCGACAAGCTTCGATTCGGGTCCCGCGACCCGCGCCGGGGGCAATCAAGACTCCGAGATCATCTGTTCGCCATTTCCCTTGTGCGAGGATTCCCTTTTCGCGTTCGGATCCGAGACGTCGCCCGCGGTCGGTGGAGGAAGCGCTCGCGAGCGTACGAGGGAGAGGGAACGCACGTGGGCGCGAGCGTGTCTGGGTGACGCCGAGGCGGCCTATGCCCATGGTCGGTGGTTGATCGCAGCAGGACGGACGGGTGACGCGGAACCGTGGATGGCCCGGGCCGCCGCCCACGGCCACCCCGACGCGGCGGCGTTCGTGGGCCATGGTCACGAACGCCGTCGGGATCCGTGTGGCGCGACGCTGTGGTACCTCCGGGCCGCAGAGGCGGGGAGCACGCTGGGGGCCATCGCCCTCGCCCGCATTCGCTACGAGAGTGGCGACAGTGAGCAGGCGATCCGGATTCTTGCCGAAGTCCTGGGAGAACCGGCGCGCGACGTGCGCGAACTCCTCGATCTCTTGGCCTGTGCGAGGAGGTCGGACGGAGTGGAGCCGAAGCGAGGCGCGGGCACGGCTCACGACACCACGGAACGGGGCTCCTCGGTCGAAGGAGTCTTGGCACGGCTACTCGGGTGCCTGACGGAGATGCCCCCCATCCTTCACGGGGACCAATTCGACTTGGATGTCTTTCTCGCGTCGGATCCACTCATCCCCGATCACTCGTTCCCCTGGAGGCTCCTGAGGTCCCGCCGTTCTCCCGACCCGAAAGAAATCTCAACTCTTTCTTCCGACTTGCGCACACAGGATTCCCGTGTTTCACAGAAGAGAGCAAAGGACATTTCTGTCCCGTCGAATAGGGCCTATCGCATGCTGGACGAGATCCGCATTCTGAATCAATGCTTCTCGCTGCCCGCCGCAAATGCGTACCCATCGTCCGCGACATCGGGAGATTCTATTTCCGCTCCACAATATCTACGGAACGAGAGCGACGTGGTGTCGTGCCCTTGAGAACGAGCGCGCGGCACTGCGCACGTCCATGAGTAGTGCCCCGGAGCCGTGGCGGGGCCTTCCGCGGTGCCTGGAACGACGTGACGGCGGCGGCGAACTTCCAGGCACACCCCCGTGTTCGCGGGGCCAACCTCGTCACCGTCACCGAAGTCGGCGATCAGGAGGGCTCATCCCCGCGTTCGCACGGCCAACGGAGCGAAGGCGCGCAGGATCGGCGGGTCCGGAGGAGCATCCCCGCGTTCGCGGGGCCAACCAGGTCCCAGGCGACTCGCAGGCCAGGCCGCAGGGAGCATCCCCGCGGACGCGGGGCCGACCGTGGCGCGCGCTGCGATGCGCACGTGGCGTGGGAACCATCCCCGCGTTCGCGGAGCCAACGGTGACGAGGATCGCCGGCGTTGGTGCCGGCAGGGCTCATCCCCGCGCTCGCGGGGCCGCCCCCGACTCGACAGCGCCCAGCACCCGATCGCGGGGACCATCCCCGCGCTCGCGGGGCCGACTGTCGGATTCTCGATTGAGAGCCGACGTTGTGGGGACCATCCCTGCGCTCGCGGGGCCGACCCCCGGTCGGCGGGTCGGTCCAGAACAGGGACTGGGACCATCCCCGCGCTCGCGGGGCCGACGGCGCGGTCGAACATGTCGTCGGTCTCCTGCTGGGACCATCCCCGCGCTCGCGGGGCCGACCACCGCCGAAGCTGCGGCGCATGAGCGCGAGAAGGACCATCCCCGCGCTCGCGGGGCCGACACGGTCGTGTCTCGAATCGACATGTGTGGTGCTGGACCATCCCCGCGCTCGCGGGGCCGACACTGGATGACCTGGGGTTCTACCATTCGGTAACAGCGTTTTCGCTCGGTTGCATCATGCCACCCGGGCGTCGTGTTCGGCGCGGTGAACCTCCGCCGACACCACGGTAGTTCATCCGAGCGCCGCCTCTGTGCGTCGATGCGGTGATCGATCCGGACCGACCGAGGTCGGCACGATCGCGGGCAATCCTGTCTACCGGGTGGGTGGGGTTGTGGAAGCTCCAGGCTCCGAGTCCGGCCGAGGCGGCCATGGCCGGTCTTTGACGGGTGGGGCCGGCAGCGGGTCGCCACGGGCTTGCGCGAACCGCTTTCCGCCACGGCGGCGCGAGCCGCCCCGGTCCTGGTTCCGGCGACCCTGTGGCTTCTGGAACGCCCTCACCAACGAGGACCTCCCCGGCCGGGGAGGTCCTCGTGGGAGTTCGGCCGTCCGCGCGAGGCCGGGGAGTCAGGCCGTGCGTGGCGACGTGTGTCGGCGGCGGACCATGACGGTTGCGACCCCGGTCGTGAGGCCGGCGGCGATCAGTGCGGTACCGCCGGCGAGCCATCCGTGCCCGGGGTCGGTGGGGCCGAATCCGGCGGCCACTGCCCCGGTGGGAGTGCGGCCGACGACCGCGGCGGAACCTTCGGCCGCCCCCGCCGGGCCGGTGGCGGCGCTGGGGGGTGCCGGCACGGCTCCGGGGGTGGTGGTGTTCGCGCTGCCGGGGACGGAGGGGCGTTCCTCGCAGGCGAGGCCGTCGTTGTCCGCGTCCAGGCGCTCCGGGTCGGAGGGATCGAGATCGAACGCGGCCTGGGCCTGCTCGCGGGTGGCGAAGTCCTTGCAGTCCCGGTCCCCCACCGGCACCGCATCGGCGGTGGAGGCCAGGGGAATGGTGGCGACGGCGACCATGGCGACGGCGAAAGCGGCATGACGAATACGCACGACACGACTCCAATACGTGAGGTGATCGAGCGATCACGACGAGCATGCATCGTCTGCCGTCAGGTTGCCACCCGAGGAGTTGGATTCCCTCGGAACGACGCTTCTCGACCGCAGATGCCCGGGCAGTGCGTCGGCGACGAATCCGCGTTCGCGGGGCCGACGAAAGGCCGGCACCGAACCTCGGTGCCAACCCGGACCATCCCCGCGTTCGCGGGGCCAACAGGATGTCGACGGTGCTTCGGAAGTCCTGGCCGGGCTCATCCCCGCGGACGCGGGGCCGACCACGTGCCAGTCCAGCACTCGGATCCCAGCGCGGGACCATCCCCGCGGACGCGGGGCCGACCAGTGGGGCACGGCCCCGAAGCCGCAAAAAGAGGTCCCGTCCCCGCGTTCGCGGGGCCGACCAGCTCGCCGTACTCGGCAGCGATGCCGACCAGGGACCATCCCTGCGTTCGCGGGGCCGACGTCGCCCCGATCGGTGTCGCGACGAACGCCGCGGGACCATCCCCGAGTTCGCGGGGCCCACGCGACGGAGTTGTAGACGGTGACGAAGCCGCCGGGAGCATCCCCGCCTGTATGCAGGGCCGACCCTGGATGATCTGAGAATCTACCGTGAGTGACACCTTTTTCGTTCGGTATGTAGCTAATGCTTGTGGATCTCGAACCCGTTGAGTCGCAGGAACCTTTGCGCCAGTCGGGTATTGAACGTCTGCACACCGGTGTATGTACGTGCGACCTGTTTTACGGGGTAGGCGCGTCCGGCGATCCGCACGAAGTACTTCGTGTTCGTGACGGGACGGGGCGCAATACCTCGTAGAGCGGCCTCGATTGCGCTCCGCCCGACGATCTCGGAGAAGGGGTCGGTGGATGTCATGAGGGCCACGGTAGGTCGACGTCATGGTGTCCGTGGTCGTCTCCGCAGTTCGTCCCCAATGCACCGTTCGTAGGCCGGCCCGCAGAATGGCCGTGGTGCCGGGCTGCTTTGATTCGGGCCATCCCCGCGGACGCGGGGCCGACGGAATCCCCGCAAGGCCACCGCCCCGATCGTGGGGACCATCCCCGCGGACGCGGGGCCGACCTCGTAGGCGCATCCATCGTGCGTCATACCCGAGGACCATCCCCGCGGACGCGGGGCCGACTTGCCCGGCGGCCGCGCGTTCGGTAATCGAACGGGACCATCCCCGCAGACGCGGGGCCGACCCGTTCACTGCGTTCGACCAGGGCAGGGTGAGTTGGACCATCCCCGCGGACGCGGGGCCGACACCCAGCTCGTACTGGCCCCCCGGTGGCGCTGGGGACCATCCCCGCGGACGCGGGGCCGACGATGCTCGACCGGCCGTTAGAGGATCGGCCGGAGGACCATCCCCGCGGACGCGGGGCCGACCTCGCAGACGCAGGCCGCAATCGCCTTCCAGGAGGACCATCCCCACGGACGCGGGGCCGACATCGAACAGGAAGTACAGGCGCGCTACTACGTGGGACCATCCCCGCGGACGCGGGGCCGACCTGGTGCCCGCCGGCGCGGCGCCGTAGGTCTCCGAACCATCCCCGCGTTCGCGGGGCCGACTGGATACAGAGCCGCCTCGCCATGGAAACGAACGGACCACAGGGGCGCCCATTCAGGCCGCCACGAGGCGCTTCAATGCCCCGGTGGTGAACTGGACGCAGATGCACGACTGCTACGGGGATGTCGATCGAGTCCCCGCACTTCTGGAACAGGTGGAGCTCGAGGACGACGCCGAAGCATGGAAGGAGCTGGGATACCGGCTGGTCCTTGAACACGACCTCGTCTTCCCCGCCGGCTTTGCCGCCCTGCCGCGCCTGATGTGTCTTGCCTCCAGGAGTGCACGGGCGCGTGGCCTGGCGGGAACGATCCTGCGACGCGCGGCAGGACACCACGGCTGCGATGATCTGCTGGCGAACTGCGCCGAGGAGATCTCCGAGTTCCGCAGGCTTCTGGACCGACACCTGCAATCGCGGCCAGCCGACTACCTCGCGGCCTTCCTCGCTTCGCTTGCGGCCATGGAGGAATACCACCGGAGTGCCGTCCTGGGGGACTTCACGGACGACTTCTACCACCTGGTGTGCCCCAACTGTGCCGTGGAAGTGACGATCGCCATCGGGGACTACGGGTGCTATTCAGCGATCCGGGACTGGAACAAGGGCGACGTGGACCGCCGTGACCTGCGGCCGACGCCCTCCGAGGCACTCTCCGGTACCGGCCGGTGGATGTACGAGACTGCCGTCCGCGACGGGCATGAGGCACTCGCGGACGGAATCGCCCTCCTCTTTGGCAAGGCTGAATGCCCAGCCTGTGCCAGTGTGTTCGACGTCGCGAACGAGTACACATCCGCCAACCGGCCCGTCCTGCGGTAAGCCTGAGCGGGTCGGAAGCGGGCGAGAAGGGCTCAGGAGCGGAGCCAAAGCCGGATCGCAGTGACGGTCACCGCTCCATCCCCGCGTTCGCGGGGCCGACTCGGCCCGGAGGTGACCTTCGAGGCGGCGTGGAGGACCATCCCCGCGTATTGGCCCGCATCGCCGTGCGGAACGATCCCCGCGTTCGCGGGGCCGATCGCGCGCGGCAACCTGGTTCGGGGAGTCGAGGGACCATTCCCGCGGCCGCGGGGCCAGCTCGACGGCGCGCAAGTCCCAGCGGCGTATCGGGAGAACCATCCCCTGTTCGCCGGGCCAACGTGTTTGCCGGACCGAACGATGTGCCGTAGTCGGAACCATCCCGGCGTTCGCGGGGCCGACCCACCTTGCCGCGAAGCACTTGAGGAGGCCGCATTGGCCACGGCAACGGCCCGGGAACTGCGGCAGGACGCCGGAAACAACCCCATCGCGAACGGTACCCGCGTCCGGCCGTAGCCGAGGCGGCCTGAGGTGGGGCACCCCGATCAACTGTCGAAGAACTTCCCGAAAATCCGCTCGAATTCACACAACTCGTTCTCCCGGGCACCCAAAAGCGACCGCAGGTCTTCTCGCGTTACGTATTGATCGCAGAAGTATCGAGCTTGAACATGCTTGTTGTCCGACTTTTCACGGATATATTGGGGATAATAGTCCTCGATTGCCCCGCGCTCCCAGACGAAGATACGTTCTTTGCGCAAGCTCTCGATCAGTTCGGTTTTCAATTCATTCAGGTCATCTTCCGACGCAGCCTTGAGTTTCTCTAGCCTGCCTCGCGATTGTGCTCTGCCGAAAAATGCGTCGACCGATTCGCTAAGCTCCTCCCAAGAGCATTCACCTTGAGCGTACTTTGCCTGCTTTTCACAGGCGCGATCCCACAAGGAATGGACATCTCCTCTTGTCCGCATGCTGTTAAGGGTCTTCCCGTCGACCCGCTCGTTATTTTCCTGGGTTCTCAGGATCACCATTTCGACCAGCTTGCTCTGCATATCGGCGCATTCCTGGCTGGCCCCAAGCTTGCTGAAGCCGTTCAGCACCGCATCGAGATCCGTGAGAACGGATACTTGCATGTCGAATTTTGCGAAGAACTTTCGATAGCGAGCGATGCTTCCCTTTCCGTTGACCTTCGCGATGGCAACTCCGCGCTTTCCGAAATCCCATGCCGGGTCGAGCGTACGCGCGATATGCGAAACGACGACGTGGTCACTCGGACCTTCCACCAGCAAGATTGAATCCGCGAAGAACGCAGCCTCGTTGTTTTCATGCTTAATGATCTCGAATTGATCACGTGCTGCGATCTCATCGAGATCGATCACACAGGCGCGACCCACTGGTGGATTCTTCGTGTAGTCCTTCAAGATCTTGACGAACGTCCCCGTCGTATGGGGCGCGTAGAAGGCAGGAGAGTGAGTGGTGACGAGTACGTCATTGAAATCGGAAAAAACCTTGAGGGCATCGAACAGCTGCTGCTGTGCCCGAGGGTGAAGAAACACTTCCGGCTCTTCGAAGAGCAGCAGGCAGGGACGTGAAACGTGTGTCTTCTCCGGGGACTTGGAAACACTTAGTTCCGCGTAGGCCCGAAGCATCGCGAACGTTATGGACCTGCGGAGGCCGTCGCCCTTGGTACGGACGCCTCCCGCAATGCCGTCGTCGATGGATATCACTGCCTGGTCCAAGAGACTTCGGAGACGCGGCGGAGGGATCTCCAACCGTACGCGGGTCCGAGGAAACGCCTCCTGAAGATTGCGGCCGATCACCTCCTCGATGTCCCGAACTTCTTGGAGGCGGTCGTCGACCTCCCGACCTTCCATCTCCACGACGTTGAGCTGTTTACGCAAGCTTTCGAAGGATGATTCGAGGCTCGGAAGCTTGTGCTCGATCCTTCCGAACAGGAGCGTCACCAGCTTTCCGAAGGTGGAGGTGGTCCCCGGTTTCAGATCATCGTTGAGTTCCTTGACCGCCGGGATATAAATAACCTCGGGAAGGAGGGAATAGACGGATCGGTCGAGTCCCGTCGGAATCTCTCTCTCGCCATCCCTAAGATCATCTTCGCCGAGGGCGGACACCATTTCCTTGACCATCCGCCGTAATGCGGTTTTCGTGGCTTTGGCTCCGGAGTTTCTGAAGAATTCCGGATAGGTGGCCTTGACGTTCGCCTGAACGGTTTCCGGAGGCAATCCGGACTTCATCGTCTCTTCAATGGCAAGTTCTGTCAGCCGTGAATCGCGGGGAACTTTCGAATTGACGAATAACTTGCCCTTTCCGGGCGCATCGTACAGTCTAACGAACGAGATGCGCTCTCCCCTGACCTCCTCGGCGATGCGCTCGCGATGTTTTTCGTCGGAGATGCGAAGCAGATCCTCGGGAGTGACATCGAAAAACGATATCTCGATGCGAACGGACTTCTCCGAGTCCAAGAAATCCGTCGGCTCGATAGCCGATGCCCTGAGAAACGTATTGATCGCCTGAAACGCCGACGACTTGCCTGCGTTATTTTCCCCGATGATGCATCCGAATCGACTCAGAGGTATCTCGAAATCGGCAAGTCCACGGAAGTTCGTGATTTTAATCTTTGAGATACGAATGGCGCACGTCCTTGAGCCGGGTCACCGCAGTCACAGCAACAACAGGAGAGGCGATCATACGAGTTTTGAGGTGGACGTGCCCCGGGTTTAGCTCCCTTCCCGTCAGCCGAGTTCGACGATGTAGGTGGTTGAGATGGGAATCCCGTCGACGGCGCCCTGTCCGGCCGGGCAACGTGGGGATCTCGTGCCGTGGTCGGCACCGGTAGGGCCCTCGGCGGTGGCACGAGACCACCGCCCTACTGCGTCATCGACATCTTCGACCCGACCGAACTCCGCGCCCGAGCCGAGGTCATGCCCACCTGGCAACGCTGAACCCCTCGGCGGCCGCGCATTTTGCACCCACGCGGTTGCCGAGGCGGCCAAGTCACCGCGTGAACGCTCGTGCATGGGCGCACGGAACTCGATCGGGACCGCGTCCGCTGGCGAGTGCCGGAAATGAGGCCCTCTGCAACCCGATACGTGCACCGATGATGGTCACGCGAAGGCGTGGTCGAGCCGACCCGGCGGGTGATCGCCTGAATCTTGCCCGAGCGGATCGTTCACGCCGTTACGCCCGTGCCCCGGACGTGGTTGATGGGGCATGAAGCTACGAGTCATGCCGGACGGCACCACCGCGTACGACGTCACCCTGGACGCGGCGACCATTACCCGGTTGCGGGAAGTCGCTCGGACCATCGCCGCAGGTACGGGAGCGGGTGTCACTTTCGACCAGGCGCTCGTTGTCGCGGTCGAACGTGGTCACGCGGTGCTGTGCCGTCCCACCGTCGTGCCGGTTCAGGGCAGGCCAACGCGGCGGCGCCCGGCCGGGCGATCCTCGATAATCCGTGACCTGAGGGCGGACACGGCACGCAACGCATCAGAGGAGGAGCGCCAAGAGGTCCGCGCGTGGATCGAGGCTCGCATCGGCCAAGGGGACGAGGTCGCGTGGGCGACGGTGGAGAACATCGTGGGCACGCGGTGGGGGCGATCACGCACCTGGTACATGGATCGCCTGCGGGAAGTCCGGCTCGCGGCCGAGGCGGAAACATGACGACTACCTCCGTGCCATAGGGTTCCCGGCCCTTGGCACCTGACGTGCCCCAAGGCCGAGGCGTTCGCGGCGAACGCCAACCGAGGTACACGCAGGTTCCGGCCGCAACGGTCCAACGCCCCAGACCAGCAACGGCGTCCGGTTGGCCCCGCGTTCGCGGGGATCGCTCCGTCACTGAGCTGACCTAGCTGGGGGTCAGTCACATCCCCGCTGTTCGCGGTGCCGACTCGGCCGCCTGGGCACCGGAGCGCTCGGCCTTCGGACCATCCCCGCGCTCGCAAGGCCGACTCCCCGGGTCTCGGGGTGGGGGCGTCGTGGTGGGAACATCCCCACGCTCGCGGGGCCGACACCGTATCTCGGGCACGGCGGCCCGGACCAGGACGGGAACATCCCCGCGTTCGCGGGGCCGACGGCCTGGGCTCGCCTTTTCCGCCAGCCTCGCGGGGACCATCCCCGCGTTCGCGGGGTCGACTTCGGTGCGTGTGGCCCCGTACTTGTTGATCCGGGAACATCTCCGCGTTCGCGGGGTCGACGGACGGGACCGGATGCGTTCGGACCGTGAGGGGTTCGCCCGACCTCACCGCGCGTACGACTCAGCCTTGTTTGGCAAACGTCACCGGCAGCGTTGGGAACAGGCACTCATGCCGCCCGGGACCTCGACCGGTCCCCGGTGCGGAGCCGGCACGCACCCGAGGCGGTCGAGGCGCCCGCCGATGTTCGCCGGATCGTGCCGGCGACGGTCGTGGGGGGCGGTCCGACGTCGCGCCCGCTCCCCGGGGAACCGGGTTCAGGTGCGCCGGGCCGAGGCCACCGGTACGTCGAAGCCGCGCCAGGTCCACACCCTTTCCGTGGGCAGGCGTTCGATGACGCGGGCAAGCCAGTCCGGGTCGCCGAGCCGCTGTGTCTCGTCTCGTGCGCCTCGGCGGTTTGCCCGAGCAGGTACCTCAGGAACAGGTATTCCTGCGCGCCGTATTGGCGGGCGTGCAGGTCGTAGCGCGCGTGGAAGGGCTCGTACGGGTGCGCAGAGTCAGGTGTACCGAACCTACGAAAGGAGGGCGCAACACCCCGAACTCCATGATCCTGCCCCAGGGAACCACCCGTCCCTCGCCACCCGACACATGCTCGTGCAACGCGTCCTCGCGAAATTCCAGCCAGTTCCAGTCGCCATGGGGACCCCGATCACCGATCCCCCAGCGCCCGTCGATCCGCTCCAACGGACCCAACCGCGGTTCGTGGACACTCGTCCGCCTGATCGCCGACAACATGCCGGTTCGCCCCCCTCAACGCCGATGCGGCCATCGTCGCCCGCCGCGCCGCTACGCGCGTTGCCCGTTCCCGGCAATGTCGAACGGGCTTCGCTGCCCGAAATCGCATACGGCCGGCTCATTCCGTGCGCAGCGCCGTGGCCGTGCGGGTGTGTGCCGCTCGGCCGGCTGGCAGGAGGGCGCCAGCAGGGTGATGGCGAGGCCCGCCGCCGCTTCCCGCTCGCCTCCTCCCGCAGCAAGGCCATGCGCGAAGTCGAGGAGGTCCGCATCCTGCGCAAGGGCCTGACCCACGTGGTGCCGTGGATGCCGTCGCTGGAACAGACCGTCGCCGACATCCCCGAGGACGCCCCGCACTGGGACTTCACGGTGTTCCAGCCCCGGGCCGACGGCATGGTCATCGCCAGACTGGCACTGTCCGCGGAGTGGCCCTCCTGGTCGAAGAAGCAGGCCCGCGCCGCCCGGCTGGTCTGCGCGGAGTGCGACTACGACCTGCGCGGCAAGGACGAGACCCGGATGCCGTTCGACGTCCGTCTTCCCGAGCGGCCCAACAAGCGGCGGCTGGTGTGCGGGCAGTGCTGCAACGACGGCACGGACGAGATGGAGCGCCTGGCCGCACCGGCCGGGAACCCGTCGTGACCGCCGAGCACCGGGCCGACACGCTGCTGGTCTCGGCGGTGGCGGGTCTGCTCACCTGGGCCGCGATCACCCTGATGACCAGGCGCATCACCCACAGACAGTCACGGCGGACGAGTCAGCCGACATCCCGCGAGAACGACCGACGCTGATGGGAGGGCATCCGGACCACCTCCACCCGGTTCCCACCGCATTCGGGTCTCTCCATGCCCCCATAGCAACAGTCGATCCGGCAGCCCGATGCCCTCATCGATCGAACTCACGCCCTCGTCAGCCACTCACCCCGCCCCCGACAAAGTCAATCCACGATTAAAATTCATCAGGGTTCTATTGCGCTCAATCCTGGTTGAGCATCTGACTAAATCCGCCGCAGGGGTGAAGGCATCGATAACAGCAAATGACCCTGTCGTGCAGATCTTCACCTAGTTCTTGCAGGAGAACATCCTTGGATAACTCGAGCTTGGTGAAGCGGGCCAAAGGATCCCTGGGTCGCGACACCAGACTCACTTCGTGTAGTTGTAGGTCGGACGTAACGGGCTGTGGAAAGACAGATGCGATCTCGCCCTCGATGTGTAGACAGTTTAGCTGGCCGCAAATATTGCATAATCCGTCGACGTCGTGCCGCACAGTGATGTCGTACCCTACGTCGAGCAGGTGCTGGCAGGTGTCGATGTCCTGTGCGCACAAGGAACAAATGCAGGTCGAAGTGAAGCCGGCCGACATACCGCATCGGTCGTGCATCAAGGTGAGCTTGCATACGTCCCAGTAGGTGTCGTCGGAAAACTCGATGCTGCAGCCGAACAGTCCGCCTGCAAGGGCTGCGACGTTGTGAGCATGCTGGTGGGCCAGTTCGGAAAGTTCGTCATCCTCAAGAAAGTTGTAGGCATCAACAGCACGGGCCAGCGAAGTGCGTGCTAGTGCTTCCAGTTCATGGCATGGATCAGTGAGCGGGGGCGCGCCCATCGGCTCATGCAGCGAACTGGCCATCACAACGTACTGGCGGTGGTCCCACCGTCGAGAGGTAACCAGACCGGACGACCATCGAGACGACGGAGTAAGCGCCGCGATGTTGGCGTGCAGTTGGTACCTGGCCTGCGACCAAGTACGGACGAGAAAGTCCCGCTGGGCGCTCATCGTCCGCAGTCCGCGGCGATGGATTTCCTCTGTTGTCGACATCCAGGACGGAAGGTGAGCCAGGGACAGCCCCCAAGTGAGGGAGATACTGCGAAGGCACTGCCCATACAGGCGCATGGATTCCCGCAGAGCCGTCTCGCCATCGTGGCGCATCATGGCCCGGCGCACTGGGCCTGAAGCCGGGGGCAGGGGTACCCCAGCGCGGATGACGAGGCCAGCAACTCTCATCCGGCGGCGCCTTCCGGAGCGGCGTCATCCTGTTCTGACCGTGGAAGCTCGACGCGAGCAGGGTCGGACACGGCTGCCTGGATGAGGTTCTCGATGTCTGCCAGTCGGCTGGTGATCTCCAGCCCACGGATGGCCGTCTCGTTGTCGGTGCGTACGACCTCAGCAATCTTCACCGTCACATGCGCCTCCTCGACCTCCTCGGCGGGGCAGTCTTGGCCCAGAGCGGAGCGGGCTCGCTGCCAGGCAGCGAGAACGATGCTCTTGACCAGATCAGTAGAGAGCGTGGCGGTTACGGCGATGCCGATGGTGGCAATGACTTCGGTGGCCCCGTACTCACTGAGATAGCGGCGATCTTCTCGGGCGAATGCGAAGTCGATGTCCACGCCACGGTGTCGTAGCGTCTTGATCAAGCCGGCCACGTCATCTCGGTAGACGGCCGTCCCGTCCACTCTGGAGTCGGGGAGCAGAAATACGCGGCCTTCCGTCGGTGCTTCCAGCACCACGCCGGACAGGTCGGCCGCTGAGATGTCCCAGCGGCTCACAGCACCCGTGATCTCTTCAGCCACCACAAGGTTCCTCTCGTTGCTCAGTGTTGTGCGCAGTCGAAAGCCTATAGCGGAGCGGACCTGTCGCCGCTCCTGCGAGCAATACACCATCAAAAGGTGTTACGCGCGATCAGTCGAAGTGGTGAGCGGGTAAATCCTTGTGCGGTTGGCCACCTGTCGTGGATGCGTTTGATAGGGCTCCATCGAACGCGGGTGCGCCCCACGCCTGTTCGGGCTCACCTCGATCGACAAAGGCCTATCTGCAAAAGTCAGTTAGTCTACTCGCCCCCGTGAGGATTTTATCCCAACACGCTTTCCAAGGGATCATTTGCTCGCCCAGCGATGGTCGTAGGTGTCTTGACCTGCGGCACAGCAACCCGCAAGCCGGGTTTTGAACGGCGCTGGGCAGGGTGAAGGCAACCGGAACTGCAACCACGTACGTGGCTCTGGCTCAGTGGGGCCTTCGTGGCTACCGGTCGTAGGACCATGCGCGGCCGATCTGCCGGTACTGCTCCACGGGGATGGGCTCGACGTCGGCGCGCATCCGCGCGGTGTACAGCAGGCCGTCGAGGTGGTCGATTTCGTGGTGGATTAGGCGGGCGAGGCCGCGTTGGTAGGTGGTGATCGTCGGCTGGCCGTCCGGGTTGGTGGTCTCCACGGTGATCCGCAGCGGGCGGGGGACCAGGCCGCGGACGTCGAAGAAAGACAGGCAGCCTTCGAACTGTTCGTCCGTCTCGTCGGCGTGCCCGGTAATGCGCGGGTTCAGCAGGACGATCGGCGGGGCATCAGGGTCGGCAGGCCGGACGATGGCGGCGGCCCGGTCGATCCCGACCTGTGGTGCCGCGATGCCCATGCCCTTGGCGAAGGGGTGGACCTGGCCGATGCGCTCCATCGCGATGAACAGTTTCTCGACGACCTCCTCGGCGCTCTCGCGCTCGGTTGGCAGGTCGAAAGGGCGGGCGGGCTCGGCGAGGATGGGGGTGCCCTCCTGGACGACGCCGAGGTCACGCATCCGGTCGCTGGGCCGCACCTGGGTCACCTGAACTCCCCTTGGATCGTGTCGTGTTCGTTCGAGTTGGGCTCGGAATCGCCATTCCAGACGGTAGCGGGCGTGGAGGGTGGGCGTGGACGTGCTCCAGGAGAAGACCCGCAAACCGGCCTCGTCGCGCCGGATCGGGGCGGTCCGCAGCGGCACCGCTTCGGCGGTCATCGACGTCTCGGTGCCCCAGACCGCCGGGTCGAGCTCGGTGGGGAAGGCGAGTTCGACCTCCAGGTGCTCGGTGGGCAGGCGGACCGCGCGCTGGAACCAGCGGCCCCACTTCTCCTCGCCGACCGTGTAGGCGTATTCGATCCACACCGACTCGCCCGGGTACAGCGGGAACCGGCCCTGCTCGTTCTCGAAGAGCAGCCAAACCTCCTTGAACGCGTCGCGGTCGTGCTTGGCCTGCCAATTCATTGTCTCCCCGCGGCAGGTCGCGGTCAGCGCGAGTTCGTCCCAGGTCAGCGGGTGTTCGCGATAGTGCGTGTTGGAGCGCTCCGGCTCACCGGGGTAGCGGTCCACGCTGATGCGGATCAGGTAGCGGGTGATCGGCTCGCCGCCGGTGTTGCGCAGCAGTCGGCGCATCGTCAGCCGGTAGCCAGCGCCGTCGAACTCCAGGCGGGCGGAGTCGTGTTCGACGATGATCGCCGATCCGGTCGCGTACGGCTGCTCTGTCCGGCGGTGCGCCGGCGGGGCGGTGCCCGGCGCGGTCCGGCTTCTGGCCGCCTCAAAGTCCAACCAGCGCTTCCACAGGGCCTTGCCCGCGTTCAGGATGTCCTCGGCTCGGCGGGCGAAGTCCTCGGTGGGCTTGTGCCGCCCGGACTCCACGTGGCTCACGTACGACGGGTCGAAGCCCATCCTGATGGCCAACTTCCGCTTTGACAGGCCCCGCACCTCGCGCCAATGGGCGATCTCCGCTGCGAACGCCTCGGCGGCCTGCTCGACCGTCAGGGTGTCGTCCCGCGCGTCCATCGAAACCCCGCCCTGGCCGCCGGATGAGATGAGTGAACCGTGAGTGATCCCGATTCATCATGTTGTCACGGTCCCGATCGCCAGTTTCCTTCTTTCACCGACCCGGGTCGAGCCCCGGGCTCCGAGAAGGAGGGTTGCACGCGATGCGCCTGCTCTACCTGCTCAACGTCTCCAACGCCGGCCGCCTGAACGCCGACTCCGGCTTCACCTTCGCCGATCTGCTCGCCCCCGCCCTGGTGGATGCCGGTGTAGAGGTGGCCGTGGCCTCCCCGATTCCGGCAGGCGACGAGCGTGTGCACTTCACCCGAACCGCCCCGCCGACCACCAAGTACCGGGCCCGCTTCAACCCGGGCATGGGCGCGATGGTGCGGCTGTTCCGGCACCACCGGCCCGAGGTCGTTGTGGCCAACCAGATCGAGGCCGCGCCGGCGATCCGGGCCGCCCTGCTGGAGGCCGGAGTGGACGCACGGATCGCCGGCTACTGCCACTACTTGCCGTTCTCCTTCACCGACACCGGCAAGCTGGAGCTGGACCCGGCGATGGACGACGGCGGGTTGGGCCGCAGTGTGCTGCTGGCCTTCGCCGCGGGCCTGGCGGCCTGCGACCGCGTCCTGGTCCACTCCTCCACCGCGGCCTCCTGGACCAGCGCGGCTGCCGCCCGCACCGGCGTGGAACTCCTCGGCGAGAAGTTGCACGTGGTGCCCGCTCCCAGGGACGTGCGCCTGGTGCGCGACCCAGCCGACATCACCCCGCCGGCAGGGCAGGCCACCGGCATCTACAACCACCGTCTGTACGCCCACTACGGCACCCCCCGCTTCACCCGGCTCGCTCGCCGGCTCGTCGCCGAGGCCCCGGTGCGGCTCACGGTGATGGACCTGTTCGGCGCCCGCAGCCCCGAGCGCGTCCGATTGGACCCAAGCCCCGAGCAGCACTTGGGAGAGCTGGCCGCCGTCGATGGTGTGGCGATCGCCTCCGACCGCGGCGACCGCATCCGCTACCGCAACCTGCTGGCCGAAGCCCACTTCGGCATCGCGCCGTTTCGGCCCGGCTGCCCTTGGTCCATGTCGGTGATCGACTGCCAGGCGATGGGCCTGCCCGTGATCGGCCCACGCACCGGCTGGCTCGCCGAGCACATCGACCCCGAGTTGCTGTTCGACACGGACGACCAAGCCGTCCGGATCGCCGACCGCCTCGCCACAGACCCGGAGTTCTACCGGCTGCACGCCAAGCGGGCGCACGCCTCCACCGCCGATCTCGCGCCCGCCGCGGTGGCCACCCGCTACCTGGAGGCGATCAAGTGAGCGGCTTCGACGCGGTCCTGCTCTCCTACGACGAGCCGCTGGCCGACTCCCTGCACACCCGCCTGTCCCGGGTGTTGGGCGACACCGTCAAGCGTCTGCACGGGGTACGCGGGATGCGTCGCGCCTACCGGCTGACGGCCGAACTGGTCGACACCGAACAGTTCTTCCTCGCAGACGGCGACTTCGCCATCGACCACGCGTTCCCCGCCGCCGAGGTGGAGCCGCTGGCGGACGGGGTGTCCATGCGGGTCTGGCGGGCCATCAACCCAATCAACGGCCTCACCTACGGCTACGGCGGCCTCAAACTGATTCGCGCCGGTGCGCTGCGCGAGATGGGCCAGGCGGTCGACGTGCTGGCCGCGCTACCCGGACGCGTCGAGTTCAGCGAGCACACCGCCGGCACCACGCTGTTCAACCAGACCCCGTTCCACGCCTGGAAGGCAGGCTTCCGCGAGTGCGCGATGCTCGCGCGCGGCAGCGAGTACGGCATGACCGACACCTCCGCCCAAGAACGCATCATGGCCTGGACAACGAGCAAGGACGGCGACTTCGCCCACTACGCGGCGGCCGGTGCCCGCGACGGGTGCGACTTCGCCCACTCGGCGGCCCGCGACCCCGAGCGGTTCGAGGCGCTCAACGACCCGACCTGGCTGCACCGGTACTTCACCACGCTGCACGGTGAGCAGGCGATCGCCGGATGAGTACCCACTCCGGGCCGCTGGTCCTGATCGAGCCGTACGTCCACCGAGGCGGCGGGCACCACCAGCGCACGCTGATCGCACTCGCCGCCGCGTGCCCGGGCGCCCTGGTCATCACCCCGGAGGGGATCGCAGACGGCCTCGGTCCGCTGCAGCGTGCCGGCGCCCGCATCACCACAGGCCCCGTGGGTCCGACGGCGAAAACGCTGTTGGCCGGTGCGCGAGCGGCGGCACGCGTCTCGGCTGTTGGTCAGCGGCTCTTCGCCTCGCGCAGCCGGCCGGTGAGCTTGCGTCGGCTACCGCACCAGATCACCCTGATCGCTCGCTGTCTGACCGAGGCGGCGTGCCTTCGCACTGCCCGTCGTCTCGCCCCGCAGCCCGGAGCAGTGGTGATCCTCAGTGCGAGCGAGGCCCTGCACGATGCCGCCGCCCTGCTCGGCGGCGGCCGACATCTGCGGTTCATCCACGAACTCGTCACCACCGAGGACCGACCGCTCCGCCTGTTGGGTCGGCTGGCAGGCCGGGGCGAGAAACGCGTGGTCGCGCTGTACCCGACCACCGCAGTCCGCGATCGGCTCCGGCGGAGCTTCCCCCACCTGCCCGGACGGGTACGGGCATTCGCGGTCGACGACGGCCGGCGCCTGACCGAGGCCGAAAGCGAGGGCGCCCGATCCGCCTTCACCATCCCTGCCGGTGCGACGGCCGTGTGCCTGATCGGCGGCTGGTGGCCGTACAAGGACATCACCACCGTCGATGCCGCCTTGGCCCGCGTCAGCGAGCCGCTGCACGTCCTGGTATGCGGCACTCCGCTGGACGACACGGTGCTCGAACGCTGGCAGTGCCTGCCCCTCGTCCGAGTCCACATCGTGCCCGGCCCGGTCGGCGAGGATGTCCTACGGCTCGTCTACGCCGCCGCCGATGCCGCGTTGGTGGCCCGGTGTCCCGGGACGGGTAAGGAGTCCGGGCTGGTCATGGATGCCGCCCGGCTCGGGGTGCCGCTGGTCGTCTCCGACCACGACCCGGACCTGACCGAGCGGCTGGCCGGACAGCCCTGGGCCCGGCTCTTCACGGCCGGCGACCCGGACGCCCTCGCCAAGGCGCTGGACCGGTTGCCGGCCGCGCTGCCTGCCCGGCCGGGGCCGCAGGCCCCCGCAGCCGTGGGCATGCTCCCGGCCTCCGAACAGGCCGTCTACCTCACCGACATCTACACCGACCTGGTCAAGGAGTACCGATGATGCGCGCCTCCCCCGCCTTGGTTGCTGTGGTCGGCCCGGTCGAATCGGCCCTGCTGACCGCGTGGACCGCCCACTATCGCCGGCTCGGCGTCGAGCGCTTCCACCTCGCCTTCCACTTCCCCCAGCACGTTCCCGATGCCGGGCGCCGGCAACTGCTGGCCACCGCCCGGGAACTCGGCCTGCCCACCGGCCGGGTCAGCACGGGTCCATGGCACGAGCACACCAACTCCGAACTGCGCGACGCGCTGCGTGAACAGGCCGGCCCCGGTTGGCATCTGCTCGCCGACTCCGACGAGTTCCACACTCACCCGGCTCCGCTCGCCGACGTCACCGAGGCGGCCGAGGAGAACGGCCGAGCCGTGGTGGGCGGGCTGATGCTCGACCGCGTCAGCGCCGACGGCCGCCTCGTCCTCTGGCGCCCCGAGGACGGACTCGACCGCACCTTCCCTCTCGGCGGCCACCTCACCCACCGCCTCCTGCACGGAGACCCGCGCAAGATCGTCCTCGCACTCTCGGGCGCCGCCGTCGCTTCCGGCAACCACCGCGCCCCCGGCCGCAAGCCCGACCCTCACACACTCGCGTGCGTCCACCACTTCAAATGGCGCTCCGGCGTCGTGGACGACCTGCGTCGCCGCATCGACCACTTCACCAGCGGCGCCTGGACCGAGCACACCCCGGCCGTCCGCAGCGAGGCCACCCGCCTGCTTCAGCACATCGACCGCCACAACAACCGCATCGACGTCTCCGACCCCCGCCTCGGCTTCCGCCACGTCACCCTCGACCACATGCCCGATGACTGGGCCACCGAAGCCGCCCGGATCCACACCGCTTGGCGCCCGCCCCGTCAGAGCCGGCCCGGCTCCACGATCTCCTCGCCCTCATTCTGAGGCACCTCGAACCGCGCGAAGAAGTCGTCCAAAGCCTCAGGGGTCACGATCAGCGAGTTCGCGTCACCTCTCCGGTTGCGCTCAGCCAGCCTGCGCAGCAGCTCGTCCCGATCGACGGGGAAGTAGAGCAGCCGCCAGCGCCCGCCGGCCGACTCCACCAGCTTCTTCATCGCATCGCGGTCCTTGCGCGGCCACAGCCCGTGGTCCCAGACCACATCCCGGCCCTCGGAGACCAGCTCGACCAGCCGTGAGTGCAACTCGGCGACGACCGGGGCCTCCTTCTCGAAGTAGGTGTGCTCCGGGTAGTCGACGCCGTACCGACCGTGCCGCTCGTGGACGACCTCGTCCACCGAAAGCCGCACCGCGCCCTGCCGCTCCAGCTTCCGCCGAGCGTAGGTCGTCTTCCCCGAACCGGTCAGGCCCACCAGCAGGAACACCACCGGAGAACTCTCGGCCACCGACGACTCCCCTCACCGCTACCGGCGTTCACCGGCAAGTCTGCCACCACGGCCGGCTCCGGGAACCGCGTTCCGAACCCGCCACCACCCGAAGGAGACACGCGTGCCCGCCTCCGCCCTCGCCCGCCTGCTGCGGGCCTACGTCCGCCACGCGCCCGGAACAGTCGGCAAGCGCCCACTCGTCGACCGCTTCCTCGACGATCACCTTCGAACCCATCCCCTCCACACCACCGCCCGGTTGCGCTCGGGTGACCTGGTCACCGTCACCACCAGCGACGTCATTCAGCGCTACCACTACCTCTTCGGCGAGTGGGAGCCGAACCTGAGCGCCTTCCTGCGCGACCGCCTGCGGCCGCGGGATACCTTCGTCGACGTCGGGGCCCACCGCGGTGCGTTCAGCCTCCTTGCCTCCCACGCAGTCGGACCGACCGGCCACGTCGTCGCCATCGAGCCCACCCCGCAGTTCCACGACGACCTCGTCGGCGCAGCCACTACCAACCACCGCACGAACATCCGCACCGTCCGCTCGGCCGCCTCCGACACCACCGGCACGCTGATCCTCTACCTGGAGGACCCGGCCAACCTCGGCCACACCACCGCGGTCCGACCCCGCCACGTCCACACGATCTTCCGCGTGCCGACCGCGCCACTTGCGGAGCTGCTCAGTCAGGCCGAGCTCTCCACCGCCCGGGTCATCAAGATCGACGTCGAGGGCGCCGAGGCGGCGGCGGTCAGGGGACTGCTGCCCGCGCTTCCGCGCCTGCGCGAGGACGCGGAACTGGTCGTGGAAGTCACCCCCAGACTCCTGGCCAAGCAGGGCGAGAGCACCACCGGCATCATCGACAACCTGCGCGAGCACGGCTTCCACGCCTACACGCTCACCAACGACTACGACCCGGCCACCTACCCCCGGGCCATACACCGCCCGCAGGCGCCCGTCAGGTGCATCGGGACCCCGAAGCAAATGACCGACTTGGTCTTCTCTCGCATCGACGCCGACCTCCTCCCGCTCGATTGCCGAGCAGGACCCACACATCCCGGCCGCGGGGTCGGCCTGAGTCGCCTGCCTCGCCGTTGACACCCGTGGCGCTTGACAAGGACTGGGTACTTTGACGAACAACAGTGCTATGAACAGTCGCAATTCGGTCTGCGTGATCGTCCACGACAAGGACACCGACACGATTGCCGCCGTGCACTACGCCGCCCGAAACTGGTTGCCGCAGCCGGCCTGGACGGTCCCGGGCGGCAAGGCCGAGCCGGGCGAAGCCCTCGACGAGGCCGCCGCTCGTGAACTCGAAGAGGAAACCGGTCTGCTCGTCGATCCGGCAGATCTCGTACTCGTCCACGTGATCCACGTCGAACAGAGCTGGGACCAGGCCGGGCAGTTCGTCCTCTTCGTCTTCGCCACCGACACGTGGACCGGCGAACTGACCAACACCGAGCCGGACAAGCACCTGGCTGCCCGGTGGGTCACTGCGAACCGGCTGCCCGAGCCCGCGTTCCCGACCTCCATGCAGGCACTGGTCGCCTACCACGGTGGAGGTCCCTCCTTCTCCCGCTACGGATGGTCGGTCTAGCGCTGAACATCCCTGCAGAACGTGTCCCGGAAGGTACGGAGACGCCGATGAGTGGTAGGGAGGACTGGCGCTCACGGCGGCGAGGGGGAGGGGCTCGGTGGAGGAGGTGCCGACCTCGCTGAGCTCCGGTGCCGGGCAGCACCCGGCCTGATCTTGGCTCGTATCAGTCTCTTGCGGAGAAGCCAGACAGGGCAGCATCGAGGGTAGGTCGGCTGCCGGGAGGCGCGATGCTGAACTACGCAGGGGACTGGATATTCCCGAAGGCCGAAGCTTTCAAGACCGAGCGGGAGCTCAGCACACACGTCCTGGGCGTGCTCGAAAAGTGGTTCCACATCCAGGAGCAAGTGCCTGGATTGTACCGGGGGTGCGAGCCCGTGAGAATCGATGCGATTCTAGTTCCACGTGATCCCGAGCCCTGGTTCGACGAAGAGCCAGCGTTCGGGGTGGAGTTCAAGCGCCCCGTGGAGGACATGAATCTGGGGTCTTACCATGCGTGGGCTGGGCAGGCTGTCGACTATGCGCACTGCGAGTTCGGGCGTCATGGGCGCCTTCAGGTATTCCTCTGTCCTTCCCCCATGGTCGGCTATCTGGCCAGCGAGCGGCACATGACTGAAATGCGGCAACGGCGTGCGAGCCTGCCGGCAGTTGCAGAGCAGAGTGAGCTGAGCATTTCGGCCCGACTGCCAAGCCCGGGGGATATGCCCGAAATGATTCGAGCGCGAGCCAACAAGAGGAGGAGGGATCAGCAGGCCAGACTCGATACCGAGGACGCCACAGCCCGCGGTCTCGGTTTCGAGGATGATGTGCATAGGAGGCAGGAAGAACGTCGATCCACAGCGCTGGAACTTATGCGTCTTCTGGGCCAGCTCAACGTAGGGGAGCTTATGCCGAGCCGATACTACGGGTGGACGCTGCTGCGTTCCGGCGTGCCGCTGTGGTCGGAAAACAGAGGCGTCCACCGTAGGTTCAGCCTCAAACCGCGGACAGCGGCTCGTGATCGTTGACCAGACGTATGGTGGACGCCGTCCGGCTCACCCAGGAAGGCCAAGGTCCGAAGAACCTGTGGGCGACGCCGGTGCGGAACCCTCAACGCGTTCGCGGGGTCGACACTGGCTGATCTGGGATCCACCCGGTGAGTAGCACCGTTTTCATTTAGTTGCATCTCGCTACCTATCGCTGCTTGGCGCGATACAACCGTTCGGTCTTCCCGCAGGCGCTCTCCGCGTTCGGGGCGGACCTCGTCGACGGGAACGCCACATCCCTTTCTCCATGGGCCCACGATCTGGACGACGGCGACGACCAGGACGCCGGGTGAGACCTGGTAGCCGACAAAGAAGCGGCCGATGGTGACCTCGCGTCGGTCCTTGTCGTAGGTGGGGCTGGATCCGTATCTGTAGGGATCGTTCGCCAAAGCCCGCACGCCCGTGTCGAGTTCGTTCCTGTCGCCCGGCGACAGGGCGCCGCGTTCCCGGTCGTTCGCGGGCCAATGTCAGCCAGGCGTCCGTAGCCTGCGTGATCTACGGAGCCGACACCGACGCTGCCATTCCGGACACGAAGATCCTGGGCCATCCCCGCGGTGGAGCGCGTGCGGGGACCATCCCCGCCTTCGCGGGGCCGACGGCGCCGGCCGGTGTGACGCCGTCGCGGTGGAGGGACCATCCCCGCCTTCGCGGGGCCGACCATGCCTCGATCGTCGACACGCGGTTGAGCATCGGACCATCCCCGCCTTCGCGGGGCCGACCGACGGCTGCGAGTGCTGCACTGTCCAGACCTGGGACCATCCCCGCCTTCGCGGGGCCGACCCTGGATGACCTGGGGTTCTACCGGTGGGTAACACCGATTTCGTTCAGTTGCATCTTGCCGCCTGTTGTCGCCTGTCGTGAAGCGGATTTCCCTCGACTCCACGGTATTTCACCGTGCGGCCTCTTCCCGGCATTTGTCATTCCCGGCTTGCCGGATCAGCCGCTTGACGGACGCGCGTCGAAGGCGAATCATCACGTTCGAGCAGACGGGTTGTGTCGTGGCGGGGTCAGGAATCGTCGTGTTCTGTGGGGTGGTCGGGGTCCTCGGCTGTGTCCCAGCCGTGTTTGACCTGTTCGTAGGTCTGCTTCTTGTTCCAGGATCCGGTGGTGGTCCAGGTGAGTTCCTGGACGTCGAAGGCGTGGGTGTCCTGGTTCCACATCAGTCGGGTGCGGCCGTCGCGGGCGATGTGGGTGACCTGCCGGTGTCGGTGATCACCGACGTACACGTGTCGCGCCGGGGCCTTCCCGCGCCGGGGCGCCGGCGCTGGACCGCCCCGGTGGGCGAGGTGGGTCTCGACGAGGGTGGCGAGCACGGCGTGGAACAGCCCGTCGGCGATGGCCGTGCCGATCTTGCCGTCGCAGAAGCGTTCGCTGCGGACCACTTGCGTGGCGGCGAGGACGGCTTCGTCGGGGGCGAGCCCGCCCGGCTTGCGGTGGTCGGGCCGGCGCGAGGCGGTCCAGTCTGCGCGTGGGGTGACCGCGCCGACCTCGTACAGCAGCTCCACCGCGCGGTTCACCCGATCCGAGTAGTCCGGATAGGCGAAGGTGAGGACGCCGTCCTCGGCTTGTCCTGGCCGGGTCCAGACCACGTCGCCGGCGGCAGGGGTGACGAAGTCGCCTGCGAGCGACGCGAGTTCCGCCCATGCCTCCGTCCTGTCCAGGTGCAGGGCGGTGGTCAGATCGCCCTTTCGGGCGCGGCCGTCGTCCATATGCGGCTCCCTTCCGAAACGCGGGGTCCAGGTCTGACCGCGGGGCCCTGCGGCGCGCCGGTGCGGCCCAGGGCGGCTCGGACAGGGTGGGGCAATGTCGTCGACGAAGAGTCGTGCGCGTGGCGGCCGTTGATGCCCGCGTACCCAGTGTGCACCCCGGCGATTCCGATGGTGGCCGACCCGGCGATCTCCGGCCAAGCCTGCTCAACCGCTTTCGTCGCCACATCCCGGATCCGCGATCGCGCAGGTCACCACGAACCGAAGGCAGGACCATCCCCGCGCTCGCGGGGCCGACTCCGAGTGGGCCCCGAAAGCCCTGAAGGGACCGGGAACATCCCCGCGCTCGCGGGGCCGACGTGTCGGTCGACCTGGATGACGTGGACGTCGAGGGAACATCCCCGCGTTCGCGGGGCCGACCCGGAGCAGTTCGTCAAACGCGAGGCGTCCGTTGGCTCATCCCCGCGTTCGCGGGGCCGACCCGGTCATGTCGGAGGACCAGGCGCGCGAGCTGGGCTCATCCCCGCGTTCGCGGGGCCGACCGTCACCACCGCCGCCGGTCCGTGCGGACCGCGGGCTCATCCCCGCGTTCGCGGGGCCGACATGCTTGTGCTTGTCCTTGACGAGGACGCGCCGGGCTCATCCCCGCGTTCGCGGGGCCGACCCTGGATGACCTGGGGTTCTACCGGTGGGTAACGCCGTTTTCATTTAGTTGCATCTTGCCACTTGTTGCCGCCTGTCGTGAAGCGGATCTGCCTCGACTCCACGGTAGTTGCTCGAGGCCTCTCTCCTGACGTGCCTCGCCGCCTCTGCGGAGGCAGTGACCGAGGGCCAGGCTGCCTGGTGATCGGCCGCCGGATGGATCAAAGGCGACTACCTGTGTCGACCGTTCCAGGGCACGTCGTCGGGTATGAATTGGGCCTCGAACACGTGAAAGCCCTGGGCCTTCCGCCGGAACATCCCCACGTTCGCGGGGCCGACTGGGTGGATGCCCCGTGACCGGCACCTACCGGGGGAACATCCCCACGTTCGCGGGGCCGACGTGTTGAGCGTCCCGGTCGAGGTGGCGCCGCTGGGAACATCCCCACGTTCGCGGGGCCGACTCTGCGTGACCTGGGCTTCTACCGGCCGGTAAGACTATTTTCAATCGGTTGCATCTTGCCACCTATCTGTTGCCGCCCACGCGACGGATTGCCCTGGCCCCCACGGTAGTTCACCCTGCGACCTTCCTTTCGGTGTTCCGTTCGCGGATGCGGATTGTGGAGTCGGCGGCGGGGCCGATCGAAACTAGCTGTGAGGCAGCTCCCAGGTGAGGGAGTCGTCGGGCAGGTGGATCGTCTGTCGGTCGGGGGTGATCGACATGCGGAAGGCGTCGACGGGTGGCGCGCCTTGGGCGCGCCAGCAGGTGACGGCTTGTTCGGCGAGGTTCCAGAGGCGGCGTGGTCCTCCTTCGCGGACGTTCCAGGAGCCGTCCTGTTGGGGCAGCAGGGTGGCGTGGGAGCCGTCGGCGTCGAGGAGGTGGTCGAGAAACGGGCCGTTGCCCACCTGCATGGTGACGTGCTGTGCGGTCGGCAACGCCCCTTGCACGACGAATCGGCCTGCCCAGTCGCGCAGGATCGCGGGTCCCAGGTCGGTGGGGCGGCCCGGGGTGTCGGCTGCCAGGGCCGCGCGGGTGTCGAGGCCGGGGGGTGCGTGGCGGCGGGCGACCATGAAGGAGACGGTGCCGGGCAGGAATTCGCCGATGGCGTGGCCGGGCTCGGTGACGGTCAGGCGGGTTTGGCCGAACGCGTAGAGCCAGCCGGTGAGGTTGGCGAGGACGATCGTGCCGGGCCGGGACTGTTCCAGCCACGGGCGTGGGATCTCGCGTACCGAGCAGGTCGCGATCAGTCGATCGTAGGGGGCTCGGTCCGGGACGCCGTCGAGGCCGTCGCCCACCACCAGGTGGGGCTCAAGGCCGGTGGCTTTCAGGGCTGAGGCCGCCCGTCGCGCGGTTTCCGGATCGACCTCGATCGACGTGACGCGGTCGTCGCCCAGGCGCCGGGCGAGCAGGGCGGTGGAGTATCCGGTGCCGCTGCCGATCTCCAGGACGCGGTCGCCGTCCTCGACACGGAGGTCCTCCAGCATCCCCACGACCAGGCCGGGCAGCGTCGAGGACGAGGACGGCGTCCCGAACACGGGCCCGGCCACGTCCCGGGGGCGGACCTTGTCGTCGAGTTGGGTGACCAGTGTGGTGTCCTCGTACACCCGTTCCGGTGTCGCGGCGTCCCCGAGGACGGGAGACCACATCGTGCCGTGTTCGGTGTCCACGCGTTCGAACCACTCGGGCGCGAACACCTCCCGGGGCACCGATTCCACCGCCGCGCGCCACGGGGGACTGCGGAGGTCGCCGGCGGCGGCGAGCCGGTCGGCGAGGCGCCGCCGCAACGCGCCGCGGTCCGGGGTCGTTTCTGGGGAGGCGGGAGGGTTCACGTCGGGGATCCGTTCTGGAGGAGGTCGGCGATCGCCGCCGAGATCGGCATCCCTGTCGACGCCTCGATCCACCCGTACTGCCCCATGGGATTGCACTCGTAGAACACGTGCTCGCCGGACGCGGTCAGGGCCAGGTCCAGGGCGCCGTAGGACAGGTGCCGGTCGCGCATGTAGCGGGTGACGGCCGCCGCCACCGAATCGGGGAGTTCGACGACGCCGTAGCGGTGTGTGCGGTAGTCGCTGCGCCAGTCGAGTAGACCCGAGTCGATGCGCGCGGTGAACATGCGTCCGCCCACGAACGTCACCCGCAGGTCGGCGACGGAGTCGACGCGTGCCTGGAACAGGTGGGCGGTCCCGGCGACCGTCTCGTCGATGTCGTTGGCGTCGACGGCCGTGGTCCACACCGTCAACGGCCGGTCGCTCATGTCGTGATGGCGTACGGTCCGCAGCACTTTGTAGATGATCGGCCCGTGTTGCTTCGCGAACGCGCGGGCCGCGTCGGGATCCGAGGTGATCAGCGTCGGGGGAATCGTCAGACCCACGCGCAGGGCGGCGGCCAGGCCGACCGGCTTGAACGAGGCTGCGCTCGACGCGTGCGGATGGTTGACCTGCAGGCACGACAACGCGGCCAGCACACCACCCACACCGTGGCGGGCCTGCGCGGTCGCGAACAGGGCGTCCTGGACCGGAAGATGCGCGAACGCCGATCCGTAGTCCGTCGCGTGACGGTGATAGACCGCCCGCACGTCGTCCAGCACCACCCGGCGACTCGCCGTCTCCAGCACACCCGCCACCACCGGCCCGTGGCCGGCGTCGAACCGCGCCGACACCGTCAACCCTCCGGGGAAATCCACACCGGGATCCAGCCGCGCCACGGGCACCCCGCGACATCCCAACTCCTCGACCACGGCGTCCGCGCTGCGGTCCCCGAGCGGGGCACACACCAGGACCGGCCGCGATACCCGGTCGCCCGCGTCCTTGCTCAATCTTCGTCGGTCCTCGTCACGGGACGCTGGTCCGGCGCCCCGCCCTGCCCTGGATCCCGACCGTCCGAACCACCGGTCGCCTCCGAGGTCTGCGTGGCCGGAGCGGTCTTGGCATGCTCCCCCATCGTCACGATCCGCCCGTCGACGTCGCGGTACCGCGTGGTCTGGGTGACCGGATCGAGCTCGACGTGAGGAGCCCCGCGTTTTCCGGACGGGTTGATTGCTGTTGTTCTATGCCACGAGGTTCAATTCCCGCTCTGGGTGCAGGACTTCGTGGGGTGTGCGATAGCCGAGTCCGGAGTGGAGGCGTCGGCGGTTGTAGAAGCCCTCGATGTA
>NZ_JBIWJT010000034.1:0-113301 GCF_044765325.1 Embleya sp. NPDC127516
TCACCCCAGGGACTGCGAGGGTCCCCGGTTCCGGCTTCTCGTCGCGACGACGGTGGTCACCCACCGTCACCGAAACGCGTCCCCGAATTCGGCGGTGGCGATCGTGTCGAACGGGATGGTCGACGTGGAACCGATCGCCTTTCGTTGAACTTTAGTCACAGGAGTGTCACGGTCATCACCAGCGAATTCTGCATTGCCAAGTCTTTACCAAGTCGGCTGTTTCCTTTTCCCTTTATCAAGGGAAAAAGTCGTGAATTCCCTAAAGTCGATCTTGGGTCGTTTTGGTAATATCCGGCCGCCCGAGCCCGCCGGCGGCCCAACTCCACGAATGTCACCGAACGTATGCGATGCGTGAGCCGTCGGCTGAGATCCCGGTCGGTGGTGCGGGGCCGTCAGGGGGTTGGCAGGAGTTTGGGGATCGCGCGGACGTAGACGACCATGCCGACGACCTCGACCAGGGTCTGGGTGACGACGACGAGGCCGGCGAGGGTGAGGCGATCGGGCAGGGACAGGGCCAGGGGGAGGACGACGAGGGAGTTGCGGGTCGCGCCGGTGAAGACGACGGCCCGTCCTGCGGGCGTGTCGAGGCGGAACAGCCGCGCGATCACGAGTCCGGCGAACGCCATCACGACCAGGAACAGTACGTAGAAGGGCATCACCTCGAGGACCGGGCCGAGTTCGTCGTCGAACCTGGGGATCTGGGAGGCGACCACGACGATCAGGGTGGCGGCCATCAGCGGCACCATCGCGGTGTTCGCGGCGTCGGTGAAGCGTTGCCCGGCGCGCTGTCGCGCGGCCCATGCCTGGGTGGCCCAGGCGAGGGCCAGGGGGATGACGATCAGGACGACGAACGCCTCGACGAACGGTCCCGCCTCGACGGTGTCGGCGAGTTCGGGGCCCATGAACAGGAGTAGGAACAGTGGGAGCAGGAGCATCTGGGCGAGCAGGAGCAGGGGGGTGGCGGCGAGGAGGCGTCCCTTGTCGGCGCCGGCGAGGCCGCTGAAGACGATCACGTAGTCCACGCACGGGCACAGCAGGACCAGGAGCACGCCGATCCGGACGGCCTGGTCGTCGGGCAGGAACGCGAACATCGCCGCGACCACCAGGGGTACGACGGCGAAGTTCACGGTCAGTGCGGCGGCCAGGAATCGGCCCGCGCGCAGGGCGCGCACCAGTTCGGCGGCGGGGACTTGGAGGAATGTCACGAACAGCAGTGCGGCCAGGACCGGGTTGATCGCGTGTTCCAGTCCCGGACCCATCGACGGCAACACCCACCCGGCGAGGCCGCCGGCGGCCATCGCCCCCAGGTGGATCGCGACTTGGTGGTCCTCCATGACCGCGACCGGCTCCCGTGGCTCCTGCCGTGACACCCGAACACTCCCGTTCCCGATCCGAACCACCGCGCGAACCGGCCGGTTCGAACACCCCATCCTGCCGGTTGCCGACCCGCCGTGCGCGCCGGGCGGGCGGGGGTCACCCGCTGTGCGCGGGGTCGACAGCGGGGCGGCCGGGGGGCGCGTGGTTCGCTGGGGGTTCAGGTGCAGCAGGCGCAGCCGGGCCGGCAGCCGCAGGTGTCCTTCTGCTGTCGCCGGGTGGGGAGTTCGACGGGCGGGGTCGCGCAGCAGCCCTTGCCCTGCCAGGCGTCGCGGCCTTCCTTCGCGGCGATGGCGGCGATCACCAGGGCTGCGACGGGGTCGGCCCAGGACCAGCCGAGGGTGGTGTTGAGGATCAGGCCGATCAGGAGCACGGCGGACAGGTACGTGCACAGCAGGGTCTGCTTCGAGTCGGCGACCGCGCCGGCCGAGCCGAGTTCGCGGCCCGCGCGGCGTTGCGCGGCGGACAGGAACGGCATGATCGCGAGCGAGAGGGCGGCGATGACGATGCCCGGCAGGGAGTGCTCCGCCTCGCCGCTGACGGCCAGGGCGCGGACGGCGTCGGCGCCGACGCAGGCGGCGAGCGCGAAGAAGGACACGGCGATGATCCGCAGGGTGCGCTGCTCGCGCGCTTCGCGCACCGTGTGCTCGCGGGCGGAGAACTGCCATGCGACCGCTGCCGCCGAGGAGACCTCGATGACGGAGTCGAGGCCGAAGCCGACCAGCGCGGTGGAGGAGGCGAGCGTCCCGGCGGTGATCGCGACGACGGCCTCGATCACGTTGTAGGTGATGCCGGCGGCGACCAGGAGCCGTATTCGCCGGGCGAGCGCATCGCGGCGGGCGGGGGAGGGCCCCAGGGATATCACGGTCACGGACAGCAGCCCTTCGCCTCGGCGTCCGGACACGCCGCGGCCGGGTCCACCGCCAGGACGACGCCCAACAGGTCGCCGAGCGCGTGCGCGAGCCGTGGGTCGGCCAACTCGTACCGCAATCGGCGTCCCTCGGGGATCGCGACGACCAGGCCGCAACCGCGCAGACACGTCAGGTGGTTGGACAGGTTCGTGCGCGATACGCCCAGGGCGTCCGCGAGTTCGCTCGGATAGGCCGGGCCCTCGCGCAACGCCAGCAACAAACGCGAGCGTGTGGGGTCCGACAGCGCGTGACCGAAACGAGCCAACACCTCACCCTGCACCGAAACAGTCATCATGCGCTGAACAATACAGTCGATGCTGAATAGTCTGGAACGGGGGTGGCGGATCGTTCGGCCAGGGAATCAGTGCGACAGCCCCAGCTCGCCGGCTCGCAGTCCGGCCTGGAAGCGGGAGCCGGCCTCGAGTTCGGCCATCAGTTCGGCCACGCGCCGCCGGTAGGTGCGTAGTGAGACGCCGAGGCGTTTCGCCGCCGATGCGTCGGTGAGGCCCGAGCCGAGGGCTTCGAGGATCCGGCGGCCGTCGGCGTCGAGGTGCGGGACGTCGCCGCGCAGGTAGGTTTCCGGATCGACGGCGGTGTCCCAGATCGCCCGGAACAGCGAGTGCACTCCGTCGACCAGGATCTGCGACGTCGTCACCGTGTACTCGCGACCCGTGGGGGTCTCCGGGCCGGCGAGAATCATCACCCGCCGGTCGATGAGGATGGTTTCGTGCGGCAGCGGCGAACGGCTGATCCGAACGAGAGCGCCCTTGCTCCGTACCAGCCGCAGGTGCGCGCGGGCCTCCTCGTCGGCGAGTGCCACCGGGCTGAGCAGCTTCCGAGGAGTGAACTCGGCGGGATCCGCGGCGCGCATGCGATTTCGGACCGCGGCTCTGGCTCCCGGGTGGGACCAGGTCTTGAGGTCCCGGGCGGCGCACAGGAATTCGGTCCGCGCGGACTCGAAGAGATGACCTGCGCGCGCGGTCAACTCCGCGTCTCCGCGTACCGAGAACACTTCTTCGTTCCGCATCCGACCAGTGTGGCAGCTTGCTGCCATGAGCTCGCCGGGCGTCGTGGCGGTGGACACCATGAGTGTCATGACGATCAAGACTTTCTCCCTCGGCGGGGAACTGACGATCAACCGGCTGGGCTTCGGGGCGATGCGCCTGGCCATGGGCACCTTCGCCGGTCCGACGCGAGACCCCGAGACCGGAATCGCGGTGCTTCGCAGGGCAGTGGAGCTGGGCGTGAACCACATCGACACGGCCGGCTTCTACGGCAGGGACTCGGTGTGGGCCAACGAGCTGATCCGTAGGGCTTTGGCCCCGTACCGTGAAGACCTGGTGATCGCGACGAAGGTGGGGCCGTTGCGCGGACCGAACGGTGTGCCGAGCGGGCAGGCGACGGCCGATCAGCTCCGCGGCCTGGTCGAGGCGGATCTGCGCTCTCTGGGTCTCGACCGGCTCGACCTGGTCTATCTGCGGGTCGGCGGGATAAGCGGACCGGGTGGCGAGTCGATCGCCGAACGGTTCGCGGTTCTGGCCGAGCTCCGCGCGGAGGGGCTGATCCGGAACCTGGGTGTCAGTAACGTCGACGCCGCCCAGTTGGCGGAGGCCCGGGGGATCGCGCCCGTCGCGGCGGTGCAGAACCGGCACGGTGACGACTCGGTCCGGCCGGCGGAAAGCGAGGAAGCGGGCATCGCGTATGTACCGTACTTTCCACTCGGCGGTGGCGTCGGCAGCGGCCCAATCGACGCCGAACGGCTCGGCAAGGTCGCGGCACGCGTGGGCGCGACCACCGCGCAGGTCGCGATCGCCGCGCTGCTGGCGGAGTCGCCGTCGGTGCTGTTGATTCCCGGCACGGGCTCTGTGGACCATCTGGAGGAGAACCTCGCGGCGAACGACCTCACTCTCGGCGTCGAGGACTTGTCCGACCTGCGAGGCTGAACGGTCGGCTCGTTCCGGCGAACCGGCTCGACCGCCGCGCCCGTCTCCGCCGCCCGCCCGCCCGACGTCCCGGGCCGCCGGCGGGCGGCGCCGGGCGAAGAAGGCACACCCGAGCAGCTCGGTCACGGCGTCGATGGCCGGTTGTGTCGGGTTCGGCTTCGATGGCGCGTTCTTCGAACCGTCGTACTTGCTCCGGCCGCGGCCGCGCACCGACGGCCGCCTCGGCCTCTCGCTTCGCGACCCGAGCCGCGGGGGTGCGCCGAAGGAGTGGCCCTGGCCGGCTAGGGTGGACGCCATGTACACCGTCGACTTCGTCGAGTTCCCTTCCGACTCGGCAGCCGCCACCGGCACGTTCTTCCGGGATGCGTTCGGGTGGACGTCCACCCCCTACGGTCCCGCCTACACCGACGTCGGCGGAGCCGGGATCGGCGTCGGTATCCAGGCGGACCCCGACCAGCGGACGGCCGCGGCGCTCGTCGTGGTGCGCACCGACGACCTGGACGCGGCCCGGACCGCGGTCGTGGCCGCGGGCGGGGTGGTCACCGTCGAGGCGTTCGACTTTCCCGGCGGACGCCGCTTCCACTTCCGCGAACCGGGCGGGAGCGAACTCGCCGTCTGGCAGCCCGCCGACTGACGCGCGGCCGACGCCCCTGGACAGTCCGTCCCTTCTCCCAGCGGGACCACCGACGGCCGAAGTCCAGGGCGGCGATCTCCTCGCCGGCGATCCCGTCCGCTCCGCCGACCGCGGCCGGCGGGCGCACCCCGCCGGCCGCACTCGCCGCTTCTCCGTCGTGTCGTTCGGAGGCCGCGCACCAGGCCGTTGCCGAGTCAGTTGCCGGCGGTGGTCCGGGGCGGCGCCTTGAAGCGGTCGGCGTGTTCGGCCACCCACTCGGCGAACGTGCGCGCCGGGCGACCGGTCACCCGCTCGACGGTGTCGACCACCGTCTTGGACTCCTCGCTCGAAGAGGCGTACCAGCCGACGACGTATTCGGCGTCCGCACGCGACACGCCGTCGGCGATCAGCCTGTCGACCGCCTGTTGGTGGGTGATCCGGACAAAGGTCACGTCGCGGCCGATCGCCCGGGACAGGATGGCGAGCCGTTCACGCGAGGTCGGTGCTTCGGGCCCGGTCAGGTTGTACGCGCGCCCCGCATGCCCCTCGTCGAGCAGCGCGGCCGCGGCCACCGCGCCGATGTCGGCCTCGTGCACGAGCGCGCTGGGAAAGTCGTAGGGCTCCCGCACGACGCCCTCGGCCCGGATCGACTCGACCCAGGTCAAAGTGTTGGACATGAACTCCTGCGGTTCCAGGCGTGTCCACTCCACACCCGAATCCGCCACGGCCTGCTCCACCGGCCCCACCCCGCCGCCCCACACCACGGTGATGCGTCGCACGCCCGCGTCGACCGCCCGCCGCACCAACTCGGGCCCGACCTCGGCGAGTCCCGCCGTCACGGTGATGTGCAACCGGCTGACGCCGTCGAAGGCGCCATGCAACTCCCGCGGAGCCGTGTGGGTGCCGGTCACCAACTCCGTGCCCGGCGGAAACCGCCCCTCCGCGGCGGCCGGGTTCCGCGTCAGTGCCCGGACGTGCTCGCCGCGTCGGACCAGCTCTGCCACAACGTGCCGACCGGTGTTCCCGGTGGCGCCCGTTACCAATGTCGTCATGAGGGATCTCCCGATTCCGAAGGGTTGTCAGGTGGTCGACAGCGAGTTCTCTGCGGTCTCGGACTTCGCGTCCCGCTCCGGCGTCCCGCCGTCCGAGGGTGTGGCGCCGCGGCTCTTACGCAGCATGGCGAGGGCGAGGGCCGCGCTGGTCGCGGTGATGACGGCGCACGCGACGCCGATGACGTTCAGCCCGTTGGTGTAGGCCTGCGCGGCGGCGGCCAGCAGGTTCTCCGAAGGCTCGGCGGGCAGGTCCCGGGCGGCGGTGACGGCGTTCTCCATGCTTGCCTTCGCGGCATCGGCGGCGCCGGGGGTGGCGTCGGCGGGCAGGTCGAGCGAGTCGCGGTACACGGCTGCGCCGAGGCTGCCGAGTGTGGCGACGCCGAGCGCGTTTCCCAAGTCGCCGCAGATGGAGGAGAGGGCCGCCGCGGAGCCGCCCCGCTCCGGCGGCACGGACCCGACGACCAGGGTGGTGCCGAGCGCGCCGAAGGTCCCGACGCCGATGAAGATGATCACGAACGCGGCCATCAGCAGCGGCAGTCCGCCGACGGGATCGACGAAGACGAGCATCAGGTAGCCGATCGTGCCGATGAGCAGGCCCACCCCGATGACGGTGCCGAGCGCATGCCGTTTCGCGAGCACCGGCGCCAGTTGCGCGGCGATGATCGATGCAATCGCCGACGGCACCATCCACAGCCCCGCCTCCATCGGCGAGAGTCCCTCCACCATTTGGAGGAAGCCGGAGATGAAGAGGTAGCCGCCGCCGGTGGCCAGCATCGAGACCATCAGAATCAACAGCGCGGCGGTGAACGCGCCGACCCTGAAGAGCTTCAGGTCCAGCAGCGGCTCGGCCAACTTGCCCTGCCGCGACACGAACAGGACACCGATGGCGATACCGACGCCGATCGCGGCGACCGGGGCCGACGCGAAGCCGTAACGGGCAAGCTCCTTCAGCCCGTAGATGATCGACAGGATCGATGCCAGCGACAGCACCACACTGAAGAGGTCGATCCGGCCGGCCTCGGCATTCTTGTACTCGGGCAGGACCAGGGGCGCGACGATCAGCAGCACCGCCATGACGGGGACACCGAGCAGGAACACCGAGCCCCACCAGAAGAACTCCAGCATCACGCCGCCGATCGCCGGGCCCAGGGCCGTGCCCCCCATGAAGCAACCGGCCCATACCGCGATGGCGCGGCCACGCTCGTACGGGTCGTGGAACATGTTGCCGATGAGGGCGAGCGTCGACGGCATCAGCGTCGCGGCGGCGACGCCGAGCAGCGCGCGGGTGACGATCAGGGCTTCCGCGCTGGTGGAGTAGGCGGCCGCGACGGAGGTGATGCCCACTGCCGTGGCGCCGATCATCAGCAGCCTGCGGCGGCCGATGCGATCTCCCAGCGCGCCCATGGTGATGAGAAAGCCGGCTATCAGAAAGCCGTAGATATCCATGATCCACAACGTTTGCGTGCCGGTGGGCCGCAAATCCTCGGCGAGATGCGGCAGCGCCAGGTACAGCACACTCTGATCGAGGGATATCAACAGCGTGGGCAGGGCCAGTACCGCGAGCCCCAGCCATTCCCGGGGCCCGGCCTTTCGGGAAGGGGTCTCGGGAGCGATCGATGACATCGATGACCTTCCTAGCTCTGTGGTGCTCGGCTTTTACTGCTCGGTGCGCGTCGTGCTCGATTCGTAGTGATCACCACCCTGCGCTGTGGCGCTCTCGACGATCTCTCGGTCCGCTCTCGGTCGGCTCTCGACCTCGCGGGTGCCGTCAGGCGGAGGGCAGGGTTCGGGCGGCGCCGAGCCCGACCCGGCCGGCGTCAGGTGTTGTTCCGCGCCGGGCTCGTCCCGGCCTGCGTGACCTCGGGCGATCGGGCCGTCCGACGGCTGCCCTGCGGTGGACGGCGTCCAAGCCGAGCCGACAGGGGCGGGGTGTGCCCGTCGCATGCGCGGGCGGGACCGGGTGATGCTTGGGGGTGGAGTGGCTTCACCGACGCGCGTCATCCGGCGGTGTCGCGGACTCTCTCGGCGACCGCCACGCCACGAGCCGTGGCACCCGCCGCTGCGCCGGACCCGGCGTCGGCCGCCGCCGTGCCGTCGCTGCCCGTCGCGTTCGGCGTCCCGGCCCGACACGCGACGGGGTCGGATCGCCACGAACCGGCCCGGCTCGCGAGACTCCCACCGGAGGGCGGATGTCCGAGTTTCGACGGATGCGGGGGCGCCGTCGCCGGGTTCCTGGGCGGCCGGGAGGGTTACGGTGACCGTCAATCCGCCGCCTCCCCGGAGTTCGGCGTGGATTTCGCCGCCGTGGGCGCGGGGTCATCACGGTGCTCGAACGTCGTGCCGAGGTCGGTATCCGCCGCGCGCTGGGGGCCACACGCGGCCAGATCCGTGCCCGGTTCCTGGTCGAGTCGCTGATGCTGTCCGCACTCGGCGGGTTGGCCGGTGGCATCCTGGGGACGGCGGTCACCAGCGGGTACGCGAGCACTCGCGACTGGGACGCGGGTGTCCCGGCCCGGGCGACGGCGGGCGGCTTCGGCGCCACCCTGGTCATCGGCGCCGTCGCCGGTCTCTACCCGGCGATCCGCGTTTCGAGCCTGCCCCGACGGAGGCCCTGGCCGCGGCTGCCCGCCGGCGCAATTCGGCATCATGATGCGGGGATCGGCGGATGGTTCCGCAGGGGGTCCGCGAACGAGGCTTGTGCCGTCGCCCGAGCGCTACCGACAAGGAGCCGGCCGCCATGCCGACCGCTTCCGACGACGGACCAGGTGGTCCGTCCCCAGGGCACGTTCGCCGGCTGTCACGGGTGCGGGCGTTCTCGTGCGGGGCGGTCGGCGCGTGGGTGGCGGAGCTATACGGTTCGGGGTTCGGTGGGTCTCGGTCCCATGGCGTTGACTCGCTTCGGGGGGCGCAGGTCGACCATGCGGCGTGTGCCCCACAGCCGGTCGTAGGCGTACGCCGCGTGGATGCCGACCTTCAGGGCCAGTCGTCGACCGCGCGACCAACCGAGCAGCTGACCCATGTGGGCCATCACTGCGAGGCTCACATCGCGGTTCACCTTGATTTCGGCGCGGGCGGTCCTCCGCAGGGCGTGTCCGATGTCCGTCACACAGCCGCGCGCGGACAGGCGCAGCAGCTCCTCGTGGCAATACGCGAGGTGGTTCTCCTCGTCGTCGCAGATCATCCGAATGCCTTTGCCGATGTCGGGCTCGTCGCCGAGGTATCGGCGCAACATCCGCATGTCCTCGGCGGCGCGCTGCTCGGTGACGCGGCTGTGCACCAGGTATTCGACGATGTCGACCTCGGTCATCGGCTCGCCGCGGCGCAGCCGGTCGTGGGCGAGGCCGAAGCCTTGACGTTCGAGCAGCATGCAGTAGTCCGTCTCGGGCGGGACGTCGACCGGATCGAGTCCGCGACGGCGCAGCATGGCATTGAAGATGCGTCCGTGCTTGTCCTCGTCGGCGCCGTGCCGCGCGATCTTGGGCGCGAGTTCCGGGTCGGAGACCAAGGCGGCGATCCGCCCGTTCTCCCACCCGCCCTGGCTCTCGCCTTTCGCCGCGATGCTGCAGAACAGGCGGAATGCCTCGTCGTCTCGGTGGATCTCCCGAAGGATGCCGCGGGGGCTGAGCATGACCGGGCCCTCCATCTCCGCAGGCACTGCGTGTGCCGCTGAACTCGGTCATTGGACCAGGTACGGGAACAATCGTCGGATGAGCGTGCATACCACCTCGTGGTGAAGCGAAACCGGGCGATCGATCTACAACCGTTTGCCGCGATCACCGCCGACGACGGTTCCGCCATCGTTCCCTTCGCGCCGGTCCGGCCCGGTAGCGTCACCGAGGGCAACCAGATCAAGGATGAGCGGCGGTGCCGGGTGGATCCCGGCGTGGCTCGTAGTGGCCGATGCCCTTTCGAGCACGGCGGCCCGTGCACCGCCCGCTCGGCGCAATGGCACTCCCCGAACGCGCGGCCTTTCGAACGCGCGGCCTTCACCGCCAAGGCGACGTGCTCTGCTCCGTCGGGAATCAACGGCGGTCGGGGTCAATCGGCCGCGATTCTTACGAGATCAGCCCCGCCCCCGGGGTCGCACTGTGGAGACCGAGGGCCACCGCTGCCAGGACCGTGCACCTCGCCACCTCGCCACCTCGTCCGGTGTCAACCGTCCGTCCCGCAACGCGACGGCGACCCAGTCGACCGGTCCGAGGCCATCGCCTCACTCGCCGTTCGCCGTGCCGACCGGAAGGGCGACACGGCCGCAGCGAGCGTGTCGTCCGGCAGCACACCCAGGGCCCTCCGCAGTAACTCGGTCGAAGCATGCGCCCGTTCGCGCATCGCTTTGCACGCGGCTCGACGTCCCGGCAGCGGTGGCACGCGAGGGCGTACCCGCCGTCATGTGGCGGGATGCGGCCTCGCTCCGGGCTGTCGCGCCGGCGGCGCGAGGGCTCAACCGGTCTGCTCCAGCCGCGACTGTGTTTCCTTCCGCAGGGCGTGAGACGGCGGCAGGGGACCGGCGGCGACCGCACCGCGACCGGGCGTGGGAGCGCTACGGGCGGCGGGACCCAGGGTTTCGGACAAGAGTCGCAACATCGCCGGCGCCTTCGCGTCTGCTGTGCGGGCCTCTTGGGATCGAGCGGCGTCGGTCTCCGACGCGAGCAGACTCGTCCGCGCTGTTCGAGCGGCGGTTCCGGGTTGCCCACGGCCGGACATGTCGGCGGTCGTCTCCGCGCCGGTACCCCTCGAGGAGGGAGCGCGCGATGCCTTGGATGCGGAGGATGGGGCGGAGCGCCGCCCCCTACCCGAGTTCGGATCGACCCGGCCGGCGAAGTCCTGGGCGGTGGCCACCAGTCCATCGGCGGCGTTCATGAACGCGTCGAGGTCGAGGGGCGAGGCTTCGACGTACAGCTTGGCGACATCGCTCGCGTCATGACCGAACAGGGAGACGTCGACGCCGGATTCACCGAGAGCTTCCTGTTTGCTGTGGGTTGCGTACGGGCTCACCTGCGCCCGGACACGCTCGTCGTTCACATCGGCCCAGCGCGGGTCACTTTCCAGCGGATGGGGCTCGGACATGCGCGCCAACTCACGGTGCGCGTGCCAGGTCAGCAAGGCCGCGTCTCGTTTCCACAGGTCGGCGGGGAGCTGACCCAATTCCCGTGCGGCGGACGCGTATTCGGCGGACGAAGGTTCGGCCCGGTCCAATTGCCGCCAGAGCTCGGCGGCCTTCTCGGCATCGGCCGCACCCACTCGCGCAACGGTGACCCGGTCGTGCAGGAACTCTCGGGCCGATGCTGCCGTGGCGCGGTCGGTTGTCAGGGCGTCGGGCAGGAACCTGTGCGCCGCGTCCTCGCGCATGGCAGGCGTGTGGGTGTTCTCGTGCAGTCCGATGTGCAAGGGCGAGACCAGCGGGTGTTTCACGTCGAGTCCCAGGCGGCGGGCGTACTTGTCCACCCACGCCTGCCCCTGGAGGAACAACGGATGACGCATCTCGAACTCGACCTCAAGGGTCGTTTTCAGGTATGCGTTGCGGGCGGGCACACTCAGAGCGGGAAGATTCTTCGGGACCATGCTGTAGGTGTCCGGGGCCAACTTCCCAGGGCTCAGCCCCCAGAGGTGGCCGCCGGTGATCGCGAGCACCTTGGACGCGTACAGGGGGTCGCTTCCCGCGGTGGCCGCATTCGGTGTCAGGTCGACGGCGACATTGCGACCGGTGTACATCTCGAACATTTCGGCAACGGTGTGATTGAGCTCCCTGGCATCGCGGGCGTCCACGACGCTTTGGTAGAAGCCGTCGTCCGGGGTTATGCCTCGAGGCGCCCGACGCGCGGGAGCCGGCCCGGCGGCCGAGTTCGCCACGAGGGCGTTGTGGGTCTGCTCAGCCTGCCACAGTGCCTGGGCCACCCCGGGAATCTGGCGCCACAAGGGGATGGGTGAAGCGTCGGGCCCGTCGTACAACGAGATCACCTCTCATCTGACCCGCATTGCGGCGGTCCGAAGTCGGGTCGGTGTACGGCGGTTTCGAAGGACGTACCGCTTCGCCCGGCGGCCGATGCCGCCGTGACCCCCACACCGGAAGCGCGAGCATAGTCGGCCCGGGTCGGCGGGGTGGTCGATACTCCGTCCTCGAACCGGCTTCGTTGTGGCGGCGCCGGCGGCGGTGGACCTGCCGAGGGTGCGGGTCGCGGGTCTCGCCGACCTCGCGGTGCCGGGTGGGCTCGCGAGGTCGGCGTGTTCGCGTGGTCGGTGTGTCCTTGAGGTGGTGGAGGGCCGGGCGCGGATGGGAGTCGGTTACAGGGCCTCCCGCAGTCGGACGGTGAATTGTGCGGGGTCGTCGACGAAGCCGGTGTGGTCGCCGGGGAAGAGGACGGGTTCGCTGCCGAGCGCGGTGGCCAGGGCGCGGGAGGTGCGGTCGCAGAGTTGGCCCGCGGAGGTGTCGCCGATGCCGACGATGATGCGTGTGGTCGCCGATCGGAGGGTGGTGGGGTCCGGTCGCCAGTGGGTGGTGGGGCGCAGTTCGTGCGCGAACCAGCGGAGTTCGTCCGCCTCCTCGTGCGGGGCTCGTTCGCCGCCGAACATCGCCTCGATCGCACCCTCGGGCAGTGCGATGTCGGCCTGGGCCATGAATTTGCTCCAGGCACCGGTGACGTCGCCGGCGAGGCGGGTGGCGATGATGTCGTCGGTCCCGGCGTGGAGGCGCTCGCGGTCGTCGAGGAGTTCGACGAGCGGAGGCTCGTGGGCGACGACGGTGTGCACCTGGTCGGGTCGGGTCTGGGCGAGGGCCAGTGCGGTGACGGCGCCGCCGCTGGAGCCCAGGACGGCGGCCGGCCCGAGGTCAAGGTGCGCGATGAGCCGGGACAGGTCGTCGGCGCGCAGGTGCGGGGTGGAGTCCTGGTCGGGGTCGTCGACCGGGCTGCGGTTGATGCCTCTGGGATCCGTGGTGAGCACGGTGTGGTCGGCGGCGAGCAGGTCGGCCATCGGCGCGAAGGCGGCCGCGTCCATCGGGGCGCCGACGAGCGCGATCAGCGGCCCGGTGCCGCGCACCTCGTAATACAGGCGTGCGCCGGGAACCTCCAGGGTGCCGGTCGTGATGCAGACGTCTGCGGTCATGGTGTCCTCCTCGGACCGGGCGGTGTCGCCCGCTCGAACGGGATTGCGGGGCGATTTCTTCGCCCCTTGCCATGACGACGAACGAGACACGGCTCGATCGACACGGTCGTCGAAACTTCCTCGGCCACGGGGGTGACCGCCGCGCGGGACGGCGGCCGGACCGCGCACCGACGACGCGGTGCGTGGCGTAGCGGCCGGCCGCGAGCCCGCGGCCGTCCGCGCACCCAGGACAGGTGCCGCGGACGGCGCCGCCGATCGTGCGTCTCGGTCGCCGGTACGGAGCCGTCCGCGTACGCCGACCGAAGCCCGCTGCCGCCAGGCGCGCGGCGGGTCGGCGTCCGGAAGTCGGGAAAGATCTTCCCGGTGTCACTCGCGCGCAGTACGGTGCAGGGCCGATGATCTCGGAGGTGAACCCCATGTGGGTCATCCGTGAATGGCGTGACGGCGACGGACACCGCGTCAAGGTGGTCTTGGACCCGATCCGGGCCGCGCGGTCGGACGCCGAACTCCGGGAACGCTACCGCCACATCCTCGACCACGTCACCGAGCCGGAACCGGCCGTGATCGAGCGCGTCGGGCCGGCCGGCGTCGGCGCGTTCGCCTCGGCACGCCGCGAAGCCCTCCGCACCCGCCGCTACCTCGTCGGGCTCGACGACCTTGTGCCCGGCCTGCTGCCACCCGACCTCGACCTGCGGCCGTCGGCCTGACGAGCCCGAACATCGACCGTCACCTCGCCTGGTCGGTGTCGTACCGCTCCACGCTGCTCTCATCGTTTACCACGGCTTAACGACCCTTGCCCGGCTTCGCGTTGTTCGCCCGAGCAGCCTCGCGGCACGCTTACAGGCATCCGAACCGCCCGTCCCGATGGCACGGGGAAGCGGAAGTGGCGCAGGTCACGGAGCTGCGCCTGTCACAGGGGTCGAGTGGTCGGTGTCTCGTGCTCCAACAGCGACACCAACAATGAACGGGAAGACATCATGAGCAAGGTCTGGTTCGTCACCGGTTCGTCCCGCGGCTTGGGCCGCAGCTTCGTCGAAGCCGCGCTGTCCCGCGGTGACAAGGTGGCCGCGACGGCCCGGGACACGGGAAGTCTCGACGACCTGGTCGCCGCCCATGGTGACGCCGTGCTTCCGCTCGCAATGGACGTGACCGACAGGGCGGTCGTCCTGGAGAGCGTAAAGCGGGCCAAGGAGCACTTCGGCCGTCTCGACGTCATCGTGAACAACGCGGGCTACGCCCGGATCGGCGCGATCGAGGAGCTGACCGAGCAGCAACTGCGCGACCAGTTCGAGACCAACATGTTCGGCGCGGTGTGGGTGATCCAGGCCGCATTGCCCTACCTGCGCGAGCAGGGTGCGGGGCACATCATTCAACTGTCCTCGGTGGCCGGGCTCATCGCCATGCCGCTCGGCGGTGCGTACCAGGCATCCAAGTGGGCGCTCGAAGCCCTGAACGAAACGCTCGCCCAGGAGGTCGCCGAATTCGGCGTCAAGGTGACCGTGATCGAGCCCGCCGGCTTCGCCACTCGGTCCGGCAAGAACCCGGACCCGCTCGCCAACGGCCACGTGTCCGAGGCAGACCCGATCTACGACGGTCTGCGCCGGCGCCTCGCCGAGGTCATGGGCAAGCAGCCCGGCGGCGACCCGGCTGCGGCGGCCCGGGCCCTCCTCAAGATCGTCGACTCCGACAACCCGCCCCTGCGTGTGCTCTTCGGCCGGGGCTTCCACCCGATGCTTCAGCAGGTCTACGCCGACCGGCTCAAGACCTGGTCCGACTGGGAGGACCTCTCGGCCGAGGCACACGGCAGGCTCGACCACGAAGATCGGTGACGTCCCAACCGAGTCTCTTCGAAGGGGCGGGCCCGTGCGGCCCGCCCCTCGGGGAATCGCGCCCGGCGACGCCGTGGTCGACGACATCCACCCCGTCGACGAGTCCACACGAGGTCGTTTCCTTCCGGAGGGGTCGGCGAGCGACGGGCCGAGGAGCGCGGATCGACACCCAACGCCCGAGACTCCGGTGGTCGTTGGGAGTCGGCATGGATCCGGCGGCGAACGGGTGAACCTCGACGCGGGCGTGGTCGCCTCCCGCGCAGGGCGGGTATCGCGTGCCAGGCGAGTGGATGGTATTCGCGTCGGACCGTTCCGGGAGCCCAGTGTGCGCCGTGCCGCAACGATGTTCGCAGCGTTTGCCGCCACGGGTGCGATCACCCTCACCGTGCCCGCCTGTGCCTCCGCCGCCAAGGGAACGATCGTGTTCCTCGATACCGGTCGGGTCGTCAACAACCCCGGTGGCTGCTACAACGCCAAGGCCATGCCCCTCGCGGTCGCGAACAGGACGAGCGAATACGTTCTGATCTACAGCGGGCCCGACTGCACGGGAAACCCGGTCAGGGTCGTCCCGCCGGGCGGCCGGGCAACGGAGGAGTTCGGCTCCAGCCTGTACGTCGACTGACCGCGCGGACCCGGCCGGGGCCGCGCGGTGTCCCGCCGCAGGCGTCCTTGTCGGCCCCGGGACGCAAACGTCTTCGTCGGTCCCGGGACACCGCAGCGGTGGCCATCGCCGAATTGGCGGGCCTGCCGTCGCGCATCGCCGCCCACGAAGCCAACTCGCCCCCGGTCGACCTGGTGCGCGAAAGCTGCCGCGACGCCGGATTCGAGCCCCTGCTCGGACCACCCTTCACCACCGACCAGGACACCCTCGCCGCGATCGGAACCGGCCGACCCGGTTGGACGGTGTTCTACGCCGCCAAGTACGCACGCTGCCCACCATCCGCACCGTCTTCCGTTTGTTCAGCGCGCCCGCTCCGGCGCTGCCGACAGCGCTCGCGGTACGCCCGAACGCGTCCGTACGCCGCCTCGCCGCACTCCTCCACGCCCGTCGGATCCCGGCCGATCCGGCACCCCGCGCCCTCGGGCGCTCGCGACCTGCGCAGCGTGGGAAGCGTGAGGGTGCCCGGCAAGTCCCCCGCCCGAAAGCGGCATTCGCGCGTGCGAGAGGATACCGATCGTCCCGGACGCGAGCCCCGGCTCGCCTCGGCGATCGACGGATACCAGAGCCGGGCGAAGACGGGGAGTGGAAGCAACCGTGAACTGGGCACGCAGAACTCTCTCGCCGGCCGTCCTGGTTGCGGGCCTGCTCTTGACGACGGTCGCCTGTCAACCGAAGGACAAGGAATCCGAGAAGTACGTCACCGCCGCCGCGGACACACGGCCGTACGACCAGTGGCTTGCCGCGCGTGCGGAGATACCGGCCGACCTCGCGCTCTCCGGGCAATTCCTCACCGTGCCGGGCCAGGACGCGGCCAAGGGCGGAAATCGGGTGCTGCGTTATCGCGTGCAGATCGAGAAGGGCCTGCAGATCGACGCGCGATACCTCGCCCGTGCCGTGCACGAGACGCTCAACGACGCGCGAAGTTGGGGAGGTGACGGAACGATCGGCCTGGAGCGGGTGAGTTCGGGTGCGTCTTCCTTCACCGTGACCGTGGCCAGTACGGGAACGGTCAACTCGTGGTGCGCCAAGGACGGTTTGGATACCGGTGAACAACGGGTTTCCTGCAACGTCGCCTCCACCCGCCGGGTGATGCTCAACGCGTGGAGATGGGGAACGGGATCCTCCACCTACGGCGATGATCTGGCGAACTACCGACGCATGCTGATCAACCACGAGGTCGGCCATCGACTCGGTCACATGCACGAGACGTGTGAACGGTCGGGCGCTCCCGCGCCGGTCATGATGCAGCAGACACTGACCCTCGTCACCGGCAGCGCCACGTGCGCGCCCAACCCGTGGCCACGTCCGTAGTCGGCGCGGTCGGCACCGAACGTTTCGAGCGGCAGGGCGCCTCCCGACGAGTCGACCAGGACACCTTCGGTGTTCGTGCGCGGGGTGGTCGGCCGGGAGCAGGCCTCGAAGTTGTCGGCCCCACACCCAAGATCTCGCTACCTGGAGTACTAGGCAACGGCAGAACCCGAGCGCAGGATGGTTCGACGGGGTTGGTCAGCCCCTCCGGGGAGCCGCGACAGCGGTGAACCGGCTTTCGGGGCCTGTCGTTCGACAGTGTCGTCGGGCTGTGGGCAGGCTCCGAGCATTCGGCCGGGCAACGGCGCCCGAGCCTCATTCTCGGAGGAAGCAGTGACCGTCACTCATCTCGGTGACAGACTCAACGGCGAGTCCGTCACCATCGCGGCGTCGAGCCCCCGAATCAGGGCGTGGTTGCAGGACATCGCGACCGTGGATCGCATTCATCACCATCTGGGAGCACAACTCCGCAACGGGACCACGGATCCGGGCGCGAGACCGCTCCGTGCCATGCGTCTGCACAGCGACGACGCGCAGGCCTCGATCCTCGCGGCCGTTCGCTCGGCCGCGGCGGAGCCGAACAGCGTCTCGCTCGCCAAGGAGGTGAACGACCACGCCTTGCGGTGGGCGGATGCGTTGGCTCGCCTGACCGCACACGCGGGATGGTTCGGCCACCTCTGTGACGCACTGATCGCGACCCACCACGTCGTGCGAACCGGCGCCACCAAACCCTGCGGTCGCTGCGGGATCCATGGCGAACGCGTGGTGCTCACCAGCCCCTACCCCGGTGTTCTGGACCGGGTCACCGTGTCCTGCCGAACGTGTGGCAGTTCGACCCAGCACCCGTACGGCGAACCCGGTCCCGAGATCGACATCCGCGTCCGCTCGGGATCCGGCTCCGCCGTCCTCGAGATCGAGTCCGTCGCCGAGGCACGAGCCCTCGACTGTTCGACGATCCACTTCCAGTTCGCGCCCGGCGTCGTCGATGGCGGCCCCTCGAAGCCGCTGCCCATCGACCGGGTCCGGCTGGAACCGAGCGGGCGCTTCGCCACGACGCTGGACCTGCCCGACGTCCCGGGCGCGGGAGCCGAACTCCAGGCGTTGTGCGTGAGCGGATTCCAGGTCTCGACCCGGCGCTTCGCCGTCTCGGACGCGGCCACGACCGCTCCTCCTCGCGTCGTGAAGCCCCGCCGGGGAGGCTCCCGCAAGGCCGACCCGAAGCCGGCCGCGGTGGCCGCGGTGGTCGCTGAACCGTCGATCGACGCCGTGCGCACCGTGAAGGCTTGGAAGGCATAAAGGTCCTCATCAAGGCGCTTCCCGTGCGCGGTGGGTGACGAGGCAGACGGCGATGCCACGGCCGTCCACACATGGACGGTCGTGGTGCGCTGTGCGGGCCCGCTCATACCCGAGGTGCCGCGCGCGTACTCGACCGGGCGGGCGTACCCGGCTCGGACGGCATCGCGTGTCGTCGCGGGCGCCGGCGCGGCGGCCGCCCGGGCGTGGATCCGCCCGAGCAGCAGGTCGTTGTCGCTGTTCAGGCGGATGGCTGCCCCGGCGCTCGGGCGGGCGCGGGGAAGCGGGCTATGTTCTGCTCCACCCAGGTCCGCAGGTGCGCGAGCGGTGCGCAGGCGTCGGTACCCAACGGGGTCAGGCTGTACTCGACGCGCAGCGGCACCTCGGCGTAGATCTCGCGGTGCACCAGCCCGTGGTCCTCCAGACGGCGCAGGGTCTGGGTGAGCACCTTCGGGCTGATTCCCTGCAGGCGGGTACGCAATGCGCCGAAGCGCTGCGGGCCCTGTTCCAGTGCGCCCAGGGCGAGCGCGCTCCACTTGTTGGCGAGCAGGTCGAGCATGTCGCGGCATGGACACGCTGCCGCGTAGACGTCGACGGGATCGCCGCATTCGCCGGTCTTTGTGGTCATGGCCTGCATGGTATCCGATGGGTACTTGTTGTCCTTGTGGGTAACCACTTCCCTTCGCCTACCGTGTTTTCGGCCCGGTGGGAATCCGGTCCGGGCCGCAGCCACACTTCGACGCGAGGACCCCTGATGAACGCGATCCCTTCGACGATGCCCGCCGTCGCCTACCGCAAGAGCCTCCCGACCGACGACCCGGAGAGCCTGCTCGACCTCGAACTCCCCGTACCCGCCCCCGGACCGCGCGACCTGCTCGTCCGGGTCGAGGCCGTGGCGCTCAACCCCGTGGACTACAAGATCCGGCAGAACGCCGACCCCGGCGGCGAGCCACGGGTGCTCGGCTGGGACGCGGCCGGCACGGTCGTCGCGGTCGGCGAGCAGGTGCACCTGTTCTCCGTCGGCGACGAGGTGTTCTACGCCGGCGCACTGAACCGGCCCGGCGCCAACGCCCGCTTCCACGCCGTGGACGAACGCCTGGTCGCCCGCAAGCCGGCCGCGCTGTCCTTCACCGACGCGGCGGCGCTGCCCCTCACCTCGCTCACCGCCTGGGAGGGCCTGTTCGACCACCTGGAACTCGCGGACGCCACCGGCACCCTGCTGGTCACCGCCGCGGCGGGCGGCGTCGGATCGATGGTCGCGCAGCTCGCCCGGGCTCGCACGGGGCTGACCGTCATCGGCACCGCGTCCCGCCCGGAGACCGCCGACTTCGCGCGGCGGATGGGCGCCCACCACATCGTCGACCACCACCAGCCGCTCGCCCCGCAGCTCGCCGAAGCGGCACCCGACGGCGTGGACTACGTGTTCGGTACCACCGGCACCGAACGCAACCTGTCTGTCTACGCCGACGTGCTCAAGCCCTTCGGCGCGATCGTCGCCGTCGACGACTTCGACTCCTTGCCGATCGGCATGCTGAAGGCCAAGAGCATCGCCTTCCACTGGGAGTTCATGTTCACCCGGTCGATGTTCGCCACCCCCGACCAGCAGGAGCAGCACCGTATCCTCACCGAGGTCGCGCGGCTCGTCGACGCGGGCGCCGTCGTCTCCACCGCCACCCGCGACCTCGGTCCGGTGAACGCCGCGAACCTCCGCGAGGCACACCGGCTCCAGGAATCCGGCGGCACGATCGGCAAGCTCACCCTCACCGGCTTCTGACGGAACCGGACTTCGGCCCGCGCCATCCGTCCGCCGGACGGCGCCGGGACCGGTCCGCGGCGATTCGGACCGCCCGGTTCTTCGCTGTGCCGCGGCTCCGCACGGATTCACCGGTGCCTGAATGCGGGTCGAGGGCCATCCACCCGACCGGGCATTCGGCGGCCGGCAGCGGAATCGTGAATTCGTGGGTCTCGGGCTCCCGGGGACCGACAACGGCTGACGCTCGACCGCCGACCGCCGACCGAATCTCGCGTGTGGCTGCGCGTCGGCGTCGAATGGGCGCGGCGGTCTCGGGTGGTCCCGGCGATTGGGCGCGGCGGTCTCGGGTGGTCCCGGCGATGAGAACACTCACCGGGGCCGCCGCCGGGTCGCTCGTCGGCGGGCGAGGTCCGATCGCCAAGGGTCGAGGGCGCAGGGCTGTTCGGCGCGCGGGGGTGGTCCGCCGCACGGGCGTCGCCGCAACTTGCCGGTAACGGACCGCACTTGGGAACACCCCCCGTACGTAGGCCCGTTCGTGCACTCGACCGGAGAGTTGCCGGCGCCCGGCGCCCAGTTGCCCGACGCACTTCGTCCCACTCGACCTCGCGATATGCGGATGTTTCGGTTGTGGTGGGGCGGCATTCCGCCTCAGGCTCTTCCGGCGCGATGCGACATGTGCCATGTTACATGTCGCATACCGCCAGGCTGCGTTCCCGTACGCGGCCACAACGCTCCGGAGGCCTCCACAGATGCGTCTCTCCCGGATATCGAAGGCCAACGCGCGCAGAATCCCTGCGCTCGGCGTCGCCTTCTGCATAGCGCTCGGCCTGTTCGCGCCGCAGAGCCAGGCCGCCCCCGCCGGCGCCACGACCCCGGCCGGGGTAAGCGCCGCCAAAGCCGCGGCCCCGGCGCCGCGGTCGATCCCGGTCCCCAGGTCACCCCACGCCAGGACCGACAGTTTCGGCTTCAAGATCTCCTCGCAGGAAGGCGCCGAGGAGCTTGCCACGCCGGCCGCCCCGACCGCCGAACCCGCCAACACAGACGGGCAGTTCTCGGCCGCCGCAAACGATTGCGGCGACCTGTCCGGAGTGATCAACTCCTCGGGCGCGGCGCTGATCCAACACCTCAAGGAGCTCCCCGGGGTCACCTGCACCTACCCGCTGTTCAACCTCACCGGGGAGACCGCGGGGACGGCCTTCCGCGAAGCCAAGATGGTCACCGTCGCCGACGCGCTGCGCGACACCTCCGCGACGTACCCGGGCAACAACACCACCTCCATCGGACAGTTGGTGATGTTCCTGCGCGCCGGCTACTACGTGCAGGACAACAACGCGGACGCCGTCGGCGACTACGGCCCGGCGCTGGACACCGCGGCCCGCGGCGCGCTGGACGCCTTCTTCGCCTCCCCGCGCAGCAAGGACGTCACCGACGCCAACGGCGAGACCCTCAACGAGGTCGTCACGCTGATCGACAGCACCCACACGGCCGGCCGGTACGCCGGCGTCGTCAAGTGGCTGCTCGCCGGCTACGGCGGCACGTGGCCGAGCCGGATGACCCTTGCCGTGGAGCACGTCGAGTGGGTCGTCGAGAACGGCTTCAAGGCCAAGAACGACGGCCGCGGCTGGCGGGCCGCCCTCAAGGCCGACCCCGCGATCCTCGACACCTGGTCCGACTTCATCATCCGCAACAACACCCAGCTGAACCGCTTGGACGTCGTCAGCAACGTCGGCCGCTTCCTCGGCTACGCCCTCGACGTCCCCGAACTCAAGGACCGGGTCCGGCCACTGCTGAAGGACCTGATCAACCGCTACCCGAACGTCGGTCCGACCGCGCCGCTCACCATGAACCTGGCCTGGTACACGCGCGAGTTCGACCGGAACAACTGTGCGGCGTACGCCATCTGTGACCTCGCCGACCGGGTGCTCCCCGTGGTCCTGCCGATCCGGCACTCCTGTAACCCGAACCTGAAGTTCCGTGCCCAGGACATGTCCCCCGGGCAACTGGCCACCACCTGCAACAGCCTGATCAACCAGGACGCCTATTTCCACCGGGTGATCGGCGACAAGGGCGCGATCCCGGGTGACGTGAACACCAACCTCGAGGTCGTCGCGTTCGACGACTACACCCAATACGCGCTGTACGCCTGGGCCATCTACAACGTCGACGTCGACAACGGCGGCACATACGAGGAGGGCAACCCGACCCAGGCCGGCAACCAGGCCCGCTTCATCGCCCACGAGGCGGACTGGCTGCGTCCGTCCTTCGAGATCTGGAACCTCAACCACGAGTACACCCACTACCTCGACGGCCGCTACAACATGTACGGCGACTTCGAGGCCGGCATGACCACGCCGACCATCTGGTGGGTCGAGGGCATCGCCGAGAACGTCTCGTTCGGCTACCGCAACGAGCGCAACGCCGACGCCATCGCCGTGGCCGGCAACAAGACCTACACGCTCGGCGAGTTGTTCGACACCGTCTACGACCAGGTCGAGGACCCCGACGTCAACTCGGCCCGGGTCTACCGGTGGGGCTTCCTGGCCGTCCGCTACATGCTCCAAGCGCACCCCGCGGACGTCGAGACCGTGCTGGGCAAGTACCGCGCGGGCGACTGGACCGGTGCCCGCACCTTCCTGAAGCAGACCATCGGCTCCCGCTATGACGCAGGCTTCGCCACCTGGCTGACGACCACCTGCGCGACCGACGACTGCGGCCCCCTGCCGGAGGTCTCGTCCACCCCGCTCTGCACCAACGCCGACCCCCGTCAGTTCGACAAGAACTGCCGCCGGGAGAATCTCGCGGCCACCACCGGCAACTACAGCTACCACTTCCTGTACCTGCCCGCAGGTGCGAAGGAGTTGACCATCACCAGCAGCGGCGGCACCGGTAACGCCGACCTGTACTACGGCGGCAGCACCTGGGCCACCACCGGCAACTACCAGGCGAAGTCCACCAACGCCGGCAACGGCGAGACCCTGACGATCGCCGCCCCGCCGTCCGGCTGGGTCTACTTCACCCTCGCCGCCGCGCAGACCTTCGGCGGCGTGAACGTCACCACGCAGTACAAGTGAGCCGGTCCGGCGGGCATCACCGTGCCCCGGTGAACCGGGATCTGTCGGACAGAGATCCGTCGGACCGGGATCCGGCCGGCAAGGCGAGCCCGACCGGTGCGGAACAGCCGGGAATCGGGGCGGCCCAGGCATGACGACGGTCCTTGCCATCCGCAACCGGATGGCAAGGACCGTCGCTCGTGGAAGGGACGGCGGGAACGGCCCCGGACCGCGTGCGTGCGGTCGAGGCCGTTCCCGTTCCTAACGCGGGCCCTCGCTTCGGTGGGGATCGGTGGGCACGTCGGCCGGCCTCGGCGCGCGGGCCCGGGGCCGCGACGATTCGGGTTCAGCCGAGCAGACGGGCGGTACTGTCGGGGCGGTTCTCGAGCATCGTGGCCTCCCACGGTTCGAAGTCGATCCGTCGGCGCGGGCCCCGGGTGTCGGGCGAGCCGGCGGGCCGGGTGAGGACGGCCGCCGCGCACAGCGCGGTGAGTGTGCCGGCGCCCAGGGCGATCGGGCCCCACGCGTCGATCCTGCTCCCGGCGTCGGCGACCAGTCGCGGTACGAGCGCGGTGGCGATCGTCACGCATCCCGCCACCAAGGCGGCCAGGCGTGTGCCGCGACCGGCGCGCACGGCCGTGACCCCGGCCAGGAACAGGCACACCAGACCCGACAGCGCGAACCACCCGGCCGCGTATGGGGGTGTGCGGAACGCGGCGGGGATGGCGCTGCCGAGTGCCAGTCCGGATACCGCCAGGCCCACCGCGGTGGCCCAGCGCAGAGCCGTCCCCGCGACCTTCTCGGTGGCTGTCGACGGTGTCCCGGCCGGTGACGCGGTGGCGGTGAACGCCGGCGGCAGGGGTGGGAACCCGCCGGCATTCCCCGGGCCGACGGGCCCGTTCGGGCGGTGCGGGTCGCCTACTTCGACCGGGCGCCTGCCCTGCTTGGCGTGGGTGGGGTTGCTCAACAGGTCCGCCAGGAGCACGAGGTCGCTCACCGGCCGTGTCATCGCGGCTTCCCGCAGGGCCTCGTCGGCGGCCATTCCGGAACAGTCGCCCAGGATGGCGATCATCCGTGCGACCTCGGGGACGGAGCGATGGGTGGTCGCGAGGCGCAGCAACGTCTCCGCCGCGTTGTCCGGCAAGTCGTCCGTCGTGTCGTGGTCGGGCTCCTCGACCGGGTTGCCCGGTGCCGGGTGCGCGAAGGGATCGGAACGCGGCGTCATGGGCGCGGGGGCGGACCACGAAGGCGCCGCGCCGCTCGGGCGGGTCGGCGGCGAGGCGGGCCGCGGGGGAGCGCCGGGCGGGGGCGTCCAGGTGTCGAAATAGGCGCTCGGCGCGGGGGGTTCGTGATGCCTGGGCAGCGGTGCGGGCGTCGATGGTTCGGGGTCTGGTGCGAAGGTCACGGGGTTCTCCCTGCGCGTGGAAACACGGCCGGACCGCGCCTGTACCGGACACGCTCCCGGTCGCCGGACGAGGGCGTGTACCCGCTTGCGCAATCGCTCAGTCCCGGCCACCGGCGCCCGCCGCGCCGGCCTATCGCGGGTGGGGTGGGTCGGGTTGGGCGGTGGGGTGCTTGCTTTGTGCGGAGTGGGCGGGGTCGCGCAGGAGTTCCGCCAGTTGTACGAGGTCGCTGACGGGTCGTGTCATGGCCGCCTCGCGCAGGACGTCGTCGGCGGCGGATCCGGGGCAGTCTCGCAGGATCGCGATCATGCGAGCGAGGTCGGGGATCGGCCGGTGTGTCGCCGTCAGTCGCAGCAACGTCTGCGACGCGTCGTCCGGGGGCTCATGCGTGCCGTCCACGGACGGTTCTTCGAACGGATTGCCGGACGTTCCCGTCGTCGCGGGCGCCGGCGTGGTCGCTGTCGGGCGCGCGGGGGCGGGACGTGTCAGGGGTGAGGGGGAGGTGGATCGGGAGGGGGTCGGATCCCTGCGGGCCGTGCGTGAGGCGTGTCGTGGAGGGAGGACGGGCGGCCCGGGCGGGGGTCCCCAGGTCTCGAATTGCGCGGTGGGTGTGGTGGGTTCGTGATGCGTCGGCGTCGGTGGCGGTGTGGGTGGTCGAGGTTCGGATGCGAATGTCACGGCACTCTCCCTACATGTGGAAACCGGGCCGGAACGCGTCGGTGCCGGACGCGCCTCGGTGACAGGACAAGGGCGTGTACCCGTATCGACAACCGCTCAGTCGCAGTGGGTTGGCCCGCCGGCTCGCGCAACGTCGATAACCTCCGCCCAGGACGCGTGGGGGCGCGATCCGGTCCGGTGCCGGCGGTCGCCGAGGTATCGGCCGGGCTGAGGGGGACGGTGTGGCGCACGCTGACGCAACGCACGTTCTCCGGGGGTGTTTTCCGCTGTGCCGCGGCGATACGGTGTGGGTTCCGCACCTTGCGCTCCGGACCGGGGCGGCCGAGAGCCGTCCGAGCACCACCGGGTCTTTGCATCGAGAGGTCCGGGCATCCAGGGAAGACGAGAGGTGTCGCCATGCGTACGACATCGCACAGCATCCCCGTCGACGAGATCGTCGCCGCCTGGCGCGCGGGCGCCGGATCACCCCGAGGTATGGAGAACCCGGCCGGTTCCCTCTATGTCGGAGGGTCGGCGACCGAGCGAGGACTGACCGAGATCGACGTCGCCGCCCAGACCTGCGGCACCGTGTGCTCGGTCTCCCGCACCCGCATGTGTTGTTGAGGAATCCGCGTCGATTCGCGGCGTGACGGGTACGGCTCGGGACGAGCGGGCCGGCACGTGAGGATTCGCGATGCGTGGGGCCGGGTCGGACGGTCTGCGAGGTGTTCGGCATCGCGGTGTCCTGCCGGGTTCCGCCGACCGTACGCGGCTCGGACGCGCCCGTCACCGTGCGCGCCGCCGCGACCGGAGTGCCTCGGGGGCCGCGAGTGCCGCCGGCTCGGGGCATGGGGAGGGGCACGGCGACATTGTGGAGACGCCGGCGAGCAGGTGTGTCTTCGGGGCGGCGAACGCCCGCTCGCGGTCGTATGCGAGCACGACGAAACGGATCGGGTCCCGAGCCGACCCGGGTAGCCGGCCCACATCGGGCAGGCCACCCGTCCCACGCGTCCTCCGGGCCGCGTGAGGCCCGTGCGGCCGTGCCGGACCGCGCGCGTCGAACGCCAGGCCCCGCAGCACGCGAGGCCGGTGAGCCGTAGCGGGTCGCGGACGCCACCTCGGGCAGGGTCTAGCCCACCGCGTACATCCTGATCACCACCACGTCGTCCCCGTCCGGGCGGGCCAGGCCGACGAACACGGTCTCGGTGAGGCGGCGGTGGGCCGGGGCGTCGGTGCGGAAGATCGGCGAGGTGCGGTAGTAGTGGCCCTTCTCGGTGACCCGGAGGTCGCCGTCGTACTGGTCGGGGCTCTCCGGTGCGGGGTGGTAGTAGCCGCGGTTGACGATGTCGACGACCGCGCCGTCGTCCGCGCGGATCAGGTAGCGCGCCTCCAGTTCGCAGACTTCGCCGCGCGTGTTGCTCCAGTCGCCGCCGCCGGCCAGCACGGTGCCGGTGAACCAGGGGCCGGCGACCGTGCCGCCGACGATCGGGGTGAACTCGGTTCTCTCGCCGTCGCCATTGCCGATGTGCAGCGTCTCGGCGACGTGGGCGCGGATCTCGAAGGCGAACTCGAGGGCGGGGGTGAAGGTCATGAGGGTTCCTCGCCCTGGGGCAGGCAGGCCAACGAGGCCACCGCGGGTCTGGCGCACTGTCGAGGTTGCCGGAGCGCGGCGGAAGGAGAGGCGCTGTGCCGGGCGGTGGTGAGCAAGTTCCCCGACGGCAGCGGGAAATGGTGCGCCAGGGCCGTATTTGGCGTGGCCGGCACCGCCGACGTCGCAGTCTCGTGCAGGACTGCGAGCGAGAATTGGACATTCCGCGGACGGCGGACGAGAAAAGTCATCGTCGCTCGTCGCGTGGGCGCAGCGAAACGGCCCGCTGGGAGTGGGTCTTCCGGCGAGCCGTTTCGGCCGAATCTGTACGTCGGGTCGGATCAGGCCTTGGCCTGACCAAGCCATGGAGTCACAGTCCCAGGCGACGTTGTCCTCGGTCAGGCAGGCTCGGAACCAGACCGTGGCACCTTCGGGGAAATCCTTGTTGAAGGCCTTGACGCTGCCTTTGCCGCCGTTGTTGACCAGCAGCGGATAGGCGTAGGAGTCGTTGATCCGGTACTGGACGGCCACGCCGTGGCTGTCCGTGGCCAGGTCCTGGGCGTAGAACCAGTCGCCGTCGTGATCGAACCACACCTTGCCGGTGGCGGTGCTGCCCGTATACACGTAATCGGTGTTGTTCGTCCCCGCGTTCGCCGATCCGGCGCCCGCGATCATGCCCGGGCTCATGGTGATCGCACCCAGGCCGACGACGAGCTTGCGCTTGTGCTTCATGGGACCTCTTTCCGGCCGTACCTTGATCACGACGGCTCGAAAAGGATGTTCTCCGTGGCCGAAAAACGCCACTATCCAGAAAGTGCGGGTGCCCTCGCGCCTTTCGGATGAGAGGGAATCGAAACGAACGCGATACCCGACCCCGGCACCGCCACCACCGCGTGTCCGGCGACCGGGTCGCCCCCGCGACCCGGTCGTGAAGCAGGCCCGGTGATGGCGACCGTTCACCAGCCGAGTTGGTCGCCGAGGCGCAACCGCAGCCACAACACCAGGCGTTCGTCCGGGTCGGCGAGATCGAAACCGAAGATTTCGCCGGCGCGGGAAAGGCGGTAGCGGATCGTGTTCGGGTGCACGGACAGCCGATGGGAGGCGGCGGCGACATCGCCGTTGGCGTCCAGGTAGGCGAGGATCGTGGGCGCATAGGTGGTGCCGTGCTCGACGTCGTGGGCGCGGACCGCCGGCCCCAGTCCGCGGGGGAGCACCTCGTGCGTGGCCAGCATCTGGGCCAGTGCGGACAGCGTCGCGCCCGCCCACACCTCGTCGATCGTGGCCACCTGGCACGGCTCCGGATCACCCGGCCGCTCGGAGAGCGCACGCAGGACGAGATCCGCGTCGGCGCGTGAGCTCACGATCGAGCGCAGCCCCTCGACGATCGAGCCGAGACCGGCCCGAACGGGCACGCGGAGCGCGCTGTGGGCCCGCCGCGCGATATAGGCGACGAGTTCCCGGTGCGCGTCCGGCGAAGGCCCGCCCGGCAGCAGCGCATAGACCGTCGCGTCGATCAACGCGCAGCCGTGCCTGCCGTAGCGCGCCTCGCAGTGCAGGCTCACCAAGTCGGCGAGCCGGGTGGCCGCGTGTGCCGTGAGTACATCCTCGGCATCGACCGAGGCGACGGCGAATGCGGCCACCGCGACGGGCAGGTTCGGGTCCAGGCCGAGCTGTGGCGCCACCGCGGTGACGCTGCTCGGGTCGGCGAGCAGCCGTCGCAACAGGTCGGCGTACCTGCGCCGGACGGCGGATTCCGTGGTCCGGGCCGCGAGCAGGTGCAGCGCGACGTTGTCCGCCACATCGGAAAGGGCCTGTTCGGCAACGGAGTCCAACTGTTCCCCGGCATTGACGACCCAGATCGAACCCAACACCTCGTTTCCCACGCGGACCGCGACACCGAGACGAGGAAGACCCCCGGCGACGGCGGCGAACCGACAGGTGCGCTCGACCTTGGTGAGCACCCGGTACTGCTCGTCGTACTCCGGGCCCTCCGGCACCTGGAGGCCGAGGATGCCCTGGCGACGGCCCTCGTCGACGGCCTGGCCGGGCAACGTCGAGTAGGCGAGGATGCGCCGGTGCGGATCCTCGATCACGGTGGCTCCGCCCACCATCCCCGCGATCGCGTTGGCCAGCGCGAACAAATCGCCGACGGCCGGGGCACCCGCGGCCTGCCCGAAGCGCACCGTCGGGGTGAGAGCCGAGGAGATCATGGCATCCAAATGGTGCCAGGCCACGGCCTCGTCCGCGGCAAGCAGCACGATGCCGGATTTCCGGGCGGCTTCCACGAGTTGGGTGACCGGCTCGCCGAAACTCTTCACCACCAGACAGGCGTACCCGGCCTCGGCCGCCGAGGCGACCAACTCCATCGCCTGCGCTTCGACCATCCCCACTCCGACGGCGAGCAGGATCGCGTCCCGGACCGGGGGAAGTGGAAGCGGGGCTCGCCGTTCGAAGATGAGGACGCCCGAGACCGGCACCAGGCTTTCCGGCGGTACGGTCAACGGCCGCAGCAGCGACGAGCCCAACACTTCCAGGACTTGTCCGAGATCGGGAACCCCGGTACCGAGCATCCTCACCTCTTTAGCCAGTCGCACAAAACATTCCGGGAATCTCTGGACGGGTACCGCATGTACCCGGCCGGTCCAGACGCCACGCTGTCCGCATGCACAATCCAGCAAACGTGCGGCGGCCACCCCCGGCGACCGTACCCCCCACCGCCCCGTGCAGCGCAACCCACCGCGACCGCCCCCGCCGTCCCTCGTACGGCGGCCGTCTGTCCCGGCACCGGGCGCCATCGATTCCGCCCCACGGATCAGTACTGCAGAAGGAGAAAGTATGCGATACAGGACGAGTGCCGTCGTGGCCTTGGCGTGCGCGGCCTCTCTGGTGACGGTGCCTACGCAGGCAAGCGCGAAGGCGCAGTGTGACAGCAAGCCCATCCAGACGGCTCTGAAGTCACTGGAGGGTATCGGCGCCTCGGGCATCAGCGTGACGGTGAAGAGTCCGAACTGCGGCGTCCGGAACGGCGGTGTCGGACTCGCCGACCTCAGAACGGGCCGCAAGGCCGTCGGCAACGAGCACAGCCGGATCGGCAGCAACACCAAGACCTGGACGGCCACGGTCGTGCTTCAGCTCGTCGGCGAGGGCAGGATCGGTCTCGACGACACCGTGGACGACTATCTGCCCGGCCTGATCCGCACCAAGCTCTACGACGGGCGCACCATCACGATCCGGCAGCTTCTGCAGCACACCAGTGGCCTGCCCGATTACCTGGACGCGCCGTTCTGGGAGGACGAGGACGAGCACCGCTGGGATCACATCGAGCCCTTGCAGACGGTCCGGCAGGCGCTCGGTCTGCCCAGGCCCGACCGGACGGCGGACGGCTTCGCCTACTCCAACACCAACTACAACCTGGTCGGCCTGATCGTCACCAAGGTCACCGGCCGCGGCATCGGCACCGAGATCAAGGAACGCATCATCAAGCGTCTCGGTCTGTGCGAGACCTCATGGCCCGGCGATCGCACCACGATCCCCAAGCCGGACCTGCGTGGCTACGGGGAGCGCGGATCCACTCTGGTGGACCTGACGGAATGGAACACCTCGGAGGCCGACGCGTCGGGCGCGCTGATCTCCGACGGTGCGGACACCACCGCCTTCTGGACCGCCCTGTTGAGCGGGAAACTGCTGGCTCCGGCCCAACTGGCCGAAATGAAGAAGACCGTTCCCGACGACTTCCCGGGCGAGCGCTACGGCCTGGGAATCGAGCGCCACGAGCCCGCTCCGGGTCTGGTCGTCTGGGGACACAGCGGCAGCGTGGCCAGCGGCCACAAGTTCAGGAACGCCGTCACCGACGACGGCCGACGGGCGGTGACCCTGCTGATCGGCTCGGAGAAGTTCGACTCGGACAAGGTGGACTCCATCATGGGCAAGCTCATGCGCGACCTCCGCTGACTCCACTGACGGTGACCATCGAATCCGGCCGCCCCTACGGCGGCCGCCCCCCCCGCCCCCCCCCCCGGCGGGTTCCGCCCCAACCCCCGGCCCCCCGGCCGGTCCTCACCTTCCGGCCGTACCCGCGGCACCGTGCCCGCCGGGTGCGGCCGGCTTCGTGGTCCGCTGCGCGGCCGACAGCAGGACGGTGTCCTGCGGGGCCTGGTCGGCGAAGTTCTCCGGGTGGTGGCAGGCCACCCGCTGACCGGGCCGCAGCTCCTGGAGAGGCGGCTCGCCGGTCGTACAGATCCGCGTCGCCTTCCAGCACCGGGTGTGAAAGCGGCAGCCACCGGGTGGGGCGATCGGCGAGGGCATGTCGCCCTCGAGCAGGAGGCGCTCGCTCGCGGCGTGTCTGCGCCGCGGGTCCGGGATCGGGACGGCCGACATGAGCGCCTTGGTGTACGGGTGCATCGGCGCCTTGTAGAGCAGGTCCCGGTCCGCGAGTTCGACGATCTTGCCGAGGTACATCACCGCGATCCGGTCCGAGACGTGCCGGACGACGGACAGATCGTGCGCGATGATCACGTAGGTCAGGCCCAGTTCCCGTTGCAGGTCGTCCATGAGGTTGACGACCTGGGCCTGGATCGAGACGTCCAACGCGGACACCGGCTCGTCCGCCACCACCAGCTTCGGCCGGAGGGCGAGTGCGCGGGCGATACCGATGCGCTGCCGCTGCCCGCCGGAGAACTCGTTCGGGTAGCGGTTGTAGTGCTCGGGGCTGAGGCCGACCACCGACAGCAGTCGCTGTACCTCCTTCTTGATGCCGCCCTCGGGTTCGACGCCCTGGAGCCGGAAGGGGGCGCCGATGATCGTCCCGGTGGTGTGCCGCGGATTCAGCGACGAGTACGGGTCCTGGAAGATCATCTGCACGTCGCGGCGCATCGGGCGCATGCCACCCACACCGAGGTGGGTGATGTCCCTGCCCTCGAACTCGATCGTCCCCGCGGTCGGTTCCAGCAGCCGGGTGATCAGCCGGCCCATCGTCGACTTGCCGCAGCCCGACTCGCCCACGACGCCGAGGGTCTCGCCCGAGCGCACCTCGAAGTCGATGCCGTCGACCGCGCGCACCGCGCCGACCCGGCGCTGGAAGAGGCCCTTGCGGATCGGGAAGTGCTTCCGCAGCCCGGTCACCCTCAGCAGGATCTCGCCGGGCGCGGCGTCCTGGACGAGGGTGGCCGCGCCGCCGGTCACGGCCGGGCCGAGATCACCGGCCTGCCCGCCGTCGCCATGTGCAGGGATGCTCACTGCGCTCTCCTCCGCGTTCTCGCTCACAACCTCGGCGCAATCTCTTCGATCCAGATCCGCTCCCGCTGCTCCGGTGTCATGTGGCAGGCGGCCCAGTGCCTGTTGCCGACCTCGGTCAACTCGGGGCGGACCGTGCGGGTGACGTCCCCCTTCGGCACGTCCGCGTACGGGCAACGCGGGTTGAATGCGCAGCCGGACGGGAGGTTGATCAGGGACGGCGGGGAGCCCTTGACCGGGATCAGCCGCGCCTGCTGCTCGCGGTCCAGGCGCGGCATCGAGCCGAGCAGGCCCCAGGTGTAGGGGTGCCGGGGCTCGTGGAACACCTGCTCCGCCGGGCCTCGCTCGACGCAGCGGCCGCCGTACATCACCAGGATGTCGTCGGCGAGTTCGGCGACGACGCCCAGATCGTGGGTGATGACGATGACCGCGGAGCCGAACTCCTTCTGCAGGTCCCGGATGAGGTCGAGGATCTGCGCCTGGACGGTGACGTCGAGGGCGGTGGTGGGCTCGTCCGCGATGAGCAGTTCGGGGTTGTTCACCAGGGACATCGCGATCATCGCGCGCTGGCGCATGCCGCCGGAGAACTCGTGCGGATAGTTGTCCACCCGCTTGTCCGGCTGCGGGATGCCCACCCGGTCGAGCATTTCGACCGCCCGCCTGCGGGCGGTCTTCTTGTCGACGTCGTGGTGGATCCGGTACGCCTCGACGATCTGTTGGCCGATCGTGTAGTACGGGTGCAGCGCGGACAGCGGATCCTGGAAGATCATCGCCATCTCGCGGCCCCGCAGCCTGCGCACGTGGTCGGGTCCGGCCGACAACAACTCGGTGCCGTCCAGCCAGATCTCGCCGGAGATCCGCGCCTTGCGCCTGCCGTACCGGCCGGTGGTGTGCAGGCCCATGATGCCGAGCGAGGTCACCGACTTGCCGGAGCCCGACTCGCCGACGATACCGAGGGTTCTGCCCCGCTCCAGGCGGAAGCTCAGCCCGTCGACGGACTTGACCAGGCCGTCGTCGGTGGGGAAGTGCACCTTCAGGTCACGCACTTCCAGGAACGCGCTCGGGGCGGGCGAGGCGGCGGCGGGCCCGCCCGCGACCCTGCTCCGGTGGAGCCGCTCGCCGATTTCGGTCATGTGAGCCTCACTCTGGGGTCGATCACGGCGTACAGGACGTCCACCACGAGGTTGGCCAGGAGCACCGAGAGGGAGGTGATCAGGACGACGCCCAGAATGACGGGCAGGTCCTGGTTCCTGATGGCGTTCAGCACGGCCTGGCCCAGGCCGGGCAGATTGAACGTCGACTCGGTGAGGATCGCGCCGCCGATGAGGGCGCCGAGGTCCATGCCCAGCATGGTGAGGATCGGCGTCATCGTGGAGCGCATGGCGTGCTTTCCGATGACGGTCCGCTCCCGCAGGCCCTTGGCGCGCGCGGTACGGATGTAGTCCTCGCCCAGCACCTCCATCATCGTGGCGCGGGTGATGCGCGCGTACATCGCCGCATACAGGAAGGCGAGGGTGATCCACGGCAGGATCATGCCGCCGAACCAGTCGCCCGGGCTCTCCGCGAGCGGTACGTACTGCGCGTCGAACCACTTCAGCCCGAACGCGAAGGTCGCCAGGGAGAGCATGCCGGTGAAGTAGATGGGGAGGGACACGCCCGCGAGGGCGACGACCATCGCGCCGCGGTCCCACAGGGTGCCGCGCTTGAGCGCGGAGAGCACCCCGGCCGCGACACCGAAGGCCAGCCACAGCACGGCGGCGCCCAGCGCGAGCCCCAGGGTCACCGGGAAGCGGTCGGTCAACACCGGCCAGACGGCCTGTTCGCTCTTGAACGAGTAGCCGAAGCACGGCGCTGAGCAGTGCACGACATCGCCGCCGGTCGCGTAGGTGCGGCCCGTGAGGATGCCCTTGAAGAACTCCCATGCCTGGAGGTGGATGGGGTCGCTCAGACCGAGCTTCTCCCGCACGGCCTCGACGGCTGCGGGGTCGGCCTGCTTGCCCACGAAGCTCGCGGCGATGTCGACGCCCACCCATTTGGGGACGAGGAAGAAGATGCCGAAGACCACCATGATGATGACCACCAGCATCACTGCGGCGGCGAACAGCCGCCTGATGAGGTAAGTGAGCACAGCTAACGGCCTGCCGCGGATCGCGGGCCGCCGGGGCTTCCGGCGGCCCGCGGTCACGCCGCGCCGGCCTTCACCTGCCTTTCGTGCCGTTCGGCGGGTGTACCGGAGTTCACTTCGAGGGCTTCAGGCCGAGGCTGACGAAGTCGTAGCCGTTGTACGCGTCGGTCATGTAGACGTTGGTGAGCCGGCCGGAGCGCCAGTTCAGATACTTCTCGTGGGTGAAGGGCAGGTAGTACGCGCCCTCCATGACCTTGTGGTTGATCTCTTTGGCGATCCGGACCTTGGCGGCCTCGTCGGGCTCATTGGCATAGGCGTCGAAGAGGTCGTCGATCGCCTTGTCCTCGATCAGGGCGTAGTTGACGTTGCCGCTCTGCAGGATGTACTTGCTGTCCCACAGCGGCCGACCGAAGCCCTGGACGGACGGGAAGTCCGCGGCCCAGCCGTCGATGATGATCCCGTAGCCGTTCTTCTCCACGTTGGTGGGGCTGCCGACGATGCCGGAGGTCTGCGAGCCGTCGTACTGGTCGATCTGCGCGTCGATGCCGATCCTCTTCAACGACGCCTGCAGGGACTGGGCGGTGGCCACCTCGACCGGTCTGTTGTTGCGGACGGCGATGGTGGTGCCGAAGCCGTTCGGCTTGCCGCAGGCGGCCAGTTCCTCCTTGGCCTTGGCGATGTTTCCGCTCTTGTCGGCGCCGGCTGTCCCGAACGGGTCGTACGTCTGGCCCTCGGTACCCGGAACCGACGCCGGCAGCATGTTGGTTCCGATGTCCCCGCCCGCGACGGGGCCACCGCGCGCGGTCTGCAGGGACAGGTGGTCGGCGCCGTGGATGACCGCCTTGCGGCAGTGTTCGTTGTCGAAGGGCTTCACGTTCTTCGGGAAGGCCGCGTAGCGGACGTAGCCGGAGATCGGATTGTCCAGGTTGCCCTTGTGCTGCTTCAGCGCGGTCTGGCGGCCCTGCGGCGACAGGCCGGACTGGTTGAGGTCCAAGTCGTAGTCGCCGGCGATCAGTCGCTGGTCCAGGTCATTCGCGTTGGAGAAGAACTTGACGCTGATGGTGTCCGGATAGGCCTTGCGGACCGGGTCCGAGGCTTGCTTCCACTGCGTGTTGCGGACCAGTTCCAGGCCCTTGCCCGGATCGTACGAGTCGAACCGGTAGGGACCGCTGGAGAACGGACTCAGGCCGTACTTGGACCTGGTGTCCTTGTCCCGGCGTACCGGGGAGGCCGACGGCATCGCGAGCATCTGGGGGAAGTCGCTGTTGGCCTGCGGCAGACGGAAGACGATCGTCTTGTCGTCGGGTGTCTCGATCGCCTTCAGGCCCAGCTTGTCGGCGGACTCGTCCTGGTAGGGGCCGTGGTACTCGCCGTCGGGATCGAGGATGTCCTTGAGGTAGACCGGGCCGCCCGACAGCACGTCCTGCGCCCACTGGCGCTCGATGCCGTACTTGACGTCCTGGGAGGTGATCGGTTTGCCGTCCTCCCAGGTGATCCCGTCGCGCAGGCCGAACGTGTAGGTCCTGCCGTCGGCGGAGACCTTGCCCATGTCGGTGGCGAGGTCGGGTTGCAGCGCCGCGCCCGCCTTGCCCGGCTCGGTCTTGTAAGTGACCAACTGGCGGCTGTAGTACCGCATGAAGTTCCAGGCGAAGCCGTAGTAGCTGCGCGTGGTGTCCCACGAGTCGCCGTCCTGGGCGGCGGCGAACTTCAGGGTGCCGCCCTTGGTGGAACCGGCGTTCAGGACCTTGTTGTTGGCGGCGTCGTAGCCGGCCGCGCTCGTTTTGTCGCCGCTGCCGCCGCCGCACGCCGCGGTGGTCAGCAGTCCTGCGACCACGGCCGCAGCGGCCAGTGCCTGCTTGCGCCGCCCTGAGGTGCGTTGGGTAGTCACGATCTCGGATCCTCCGGATTTGATGAGAAACCCCGTGTGAAGTGCCGCGGGTCGCCTCGGATTGGGCGGTTCAGCGGGAGCCCTTGGGGTCGAGCGCGTCGCGCACGCCGTCGCCGAAGAGGTTGAAGGCAAGGACGGTGATGAAGATGGCCACGCCCGGAACGATCATGTACATCGGATCCGAGTCGTAGTAGTCGATCGCGTTCGAGAGCATCTGTCCCCACGAGGCGGTGGGCGGCTTGACGCCCACGCCCAGGAAGCTGAGCGCGGCCTCGGTCAGGATGTTCGTGGGAATCATCATCGTCGTGTACACGACGATCGGGGCGACGAGGTTGGGCAGCAGTTCCTTGTACAGGATGTAGAAGCGCCCGGCGCCCAACGAGCGGGCGGCTTCGACGTATTCACGTTCGCGCAGCGAAAGCGTCTGGCCGCGCACCACGCGCCCGATGTAGGGCCAGCCGAAGAAGCCGATGACCAGGATCATCACGAAGACGCGGACGCTGGAACCGGTCATGCCCAGCATGTCACTCGGCATGACCGAGACCAGCGCGATGATGAACAGCAATTGCGGAAAGGCGAGCAGACCGTCCATGACGCGGCTGATGGCGGCGTCCACCCAACCGCCGAAGAAGCCCGCCAGAATGCCGAGGATCGTCCCCAGCACGACCGCCACCAGGGCCGACAGGAAGCCGACGAGCAGCGAGATCCGGGCACCATGGAGGATCCGGGCGAAGATGTCCCGGCCGTTGACCGGCTCGACACCCAACAGGTGCTCGCCGCTGATGCCGCCCAGCGCCCCCTTGGGGGTGCCGAACAGCGCGTCGATCTCCTCCTCGTGGTAGGCGTTCGGATCCTGCCCGACGAGGTCCGAGATCACGGGCGCGAACAGCGCGATCACGACGAGCGCGAGGATGACGGCGCCGCCCGTCAGAGCCAACCGGTCGCGCTTGAGCCGTTCCCAGGCGATCCGCCCCAGCGAACGGCCTTGTACAGGCTTGGTGTCGCCGACCGTCGTCGCTTCCCCGGCCGCGCTCGGGGCCGCTTCCGCGATCGGCTCGTGCAATGGTGCCGTCATCTGACAGGGACCCCTCTCAACCGGCGCCGGCCGGAACGTATGTGTCGCTGTGGCGGCGTCATCACTTCGTCGGCGACAAGGGCGGACGCCCCTGCTGTGGAAGTCCTCAACGCATCGGCGCCGCGCCGACAGGCCGAGGAGTTGGAGTTCTGATCCAGCCGGACCGCGAGATCGGGCCCGGATGGACGTGTGGTGGGCGCCGGACCACCACACCGCTCACAAGAGCTCGGCCACGAGACCGGAGTGCCGGCCCACCGCCGCTGCGTTGGGTACGGCCGCCGGGGGTGCCCGCCGCATCCTTGCTGGATTGTGCATGCGGACAGCGTGGCCCCTGGAGTGGCCGGGTTCATGCGGTATCCGACCAGAGATTTCTCTGATGCTTTGTACGACTGGCTAAAGTCGCGGACTCCGCTCGGCCGGAATTCTGGACCTCACCGCCATCGACGGCTCCTTCGTCGGCAGGTCGGTATCCACTTCCTGCGGAACACCATGGCGTTGGAGATCTGTCGACCACGGTGGGACCGCTTCACGCGGGCGCCGAGTGCGGGCACGGCGCCGGCTCCCTCGGCGAACTCTGCGGCGGCCGGCGTCGGCGCATCGCCATCACCCGCGCACCGAAACTCCTGATCACGCTGATCCCGTCGCACATCCCCACGTCGTGTGGGAGGCGTGCGATGCCGCCGCCGTCATGCGCCACGGGCACCTCATGGGAAGCGCACGTCGGCACGAGTACACCCGAATCCCTCCGCACGCGGCTCCACTTCCGGCCACGTGCTCCCTCCCACGCGAAAGGACCCGCCGTGTCCTTGGACCTGCACCACCGCGCGGTCGTCGCCGATGCCCACAACGACCTCCTCATGGCCGTTGCCGCCCGCCCCCCGCAGCACTGGGGCGGGTTCTTCCGGGACCGATGGCTGCCGCAGTTGCGCGAGGGCGGGATCGACATCCAGGTCCTGCCGGTGTTCATCGACGAACAGTTCCAACCGGAGGGGGCATTGCGGCAAACGCTGCGCATGATCGAGTGCGGTCGTGTCCTCGCCGAGGCCAACGCCGAACACGTTGCCCTGTGCGTGAGCGGCGCGGACATCGACAGGGCTCTCGCCGACCACAAGATCGCGCTCGTTCTCGCCCTGGAGAGCGCACCGGGCGTCGACGCCTCCGTCGAACTGTTCTCCACCCTCTTCCGGCTCGGTGTGCGTATCGCTTCGATCGCCCACTGGGGGCGCACCCCGCTCGCCGACGGCAGCCGGGAGGAGGCCACCGGCAGTCGGCTGACTTCCTCCGGCGTCCGGGCGCTGCGGGAAATGGAACGTCTGGGCATGCTGTTCGACATCTCCCATCTGGGATCCAGTGGCGTGGGCCATGTCCTGGAGTTGGCCACCCGCCCGGTGATCGCCACCCATTCCTGCGCCCGCGCCCTGCGGGATCACCACCGCAACCTCACCGACGACCAGATCCGTGGAGTGGCCGGCACCGGGGGAGTGGTGTGTGTGAACTTCGTCCCGGGCTTCCTCACCGACGACGCGGCGAAGGTGAGCGTCGACCGGGTCGTCGACCACATCGACCACGTCGTCTCCGTGGCCGGCATCGATCACGTCGGCCTCGGAGCGGACTTCCTCCGCGAGGTGATCGCGGACCTCACCCCGCCCTGCTGCGAGGACGCCGACGACGAGGACCCCCTCTTCGACTTCCCCGACCTGGAGGGCCCGGCCGACATGCCCCTGGTCACCGCGGCGATGGTGCGCCGAGGCATGCCCGAGGAGCACATCCTGAAGGTCCTGGGCGGGAACGTGCGGCGGCTGATGAGCGAGCACATGGGCTGACGCCCGATCGGTTCCCACCGCGCCCGGCGTGCCCGGTCACCCCCCGGGGAGCAGCGCTGCCCGCGTCGGGTCCGGAATACCACTCGGCCGCACGGCCGGCCCCGGTCCGCCGCGGCGGACGGCTGTCCGGGCAACCCCCGACGGCAACCACCCCGCCGGGGTGGGGTGTTCCACGCTCGCCGGCCTCGGCGCGGCCGGCGATGCCACGCACACCGACCACGAACCCTGTCATCACCGCCACCATGCCGGCCCGCGCCCGGCCCCTGGCCCACCCAGTCGGAGCACCGCGATGAACGGATCCACAATCCGAGAACTGCACATGATGGAGGACCTCGATGCCGTCAGCCTCCTCTATGCCGACATCTGGGGGTCCCGACCCGGCGCCTCACCCATCTCCGCCGAGGTCATGCGGGCGCTCTCCCACGCCGGCAACTACGTGGCCGGAGCATACGAGGACGGCCGTCTGGTGGGGGCGTCGGTCGCCTTCTTCGGCGAACCCATAGGCACCAGCCTGCACTCGCACATCACCGGCGCCGTGGTCGGGCGCGGCGTGGGCCTTGCCCTCAAGATGCACCAGCGGCAGTGGGCGCTTGCCCATCGACTCAGGCGCATCACCTGGACCTACGACCCGCTCATCCGCCGCAACGCCTACTTCAACCTGACCAAACTGGGCGCCCGGCCGGAAGAGTACCTGACGTCCTTCTACGGCACGATGCACGACACCATCAACGGCGGCGACGAGTCCGACCGGGTCCTGGTCGCCTGGGATCTCACCGCGCCCTCCCCGCCCCGGATGATCGAACCGCCCGCCGGCGCCGCCCACCGCGTCCGCAACCGCGAAGGCCGCCCGGAGACCGCCGCGACCGACGCCGAGACCGTACTCATCGACCTCCCCGACGACATCGAAGCCCTGCGCCGCACGGATCCCGGCGCTGCCCGTGCCTGGCGACTGGCCGTACGAGAAACCCTGGGCGGCCTGCTCGCCGAAGGCGCCCGTGTCGTCGGCTTCCACGAACGCCGCTGCTACGTGGTCCAACGACCCACGACCCGCAAACGCGGCACAACCCACATGTGACCACCCGCAGAGGAGCCACCAGTCATGAAGACGAAGATTTCCGGCGTCGAGCTGCGCCGGATCGCGATGCCGCTCGTTGCCCCCTTCCGTACCTCCTTCGGTGTGGAGACCACCCGCGATGTGCTGCTGGTCCGCGTGGTCACCACCGACCACGAGGGTTGGGCCGAGTGCGGGGCCATGTCCGAGCCGCGCTATTCCTCCGAGTACGTCGACAGCGCCCGGCACGTCCTGCGCAGGTTCCTCATCCCCGCCTTGCCGAAGGACGGCTTGGACGTGCACGAGGTGGGACGAGTCCTGGAGCCCTTCACCGGCCACCGGATGGCGAAGTCCGCGCTGCAGACAGCGGTGCTGGACGCCCAACTCCGCGATGCCGACCAGTCCTTCGGCTCCTACCTGGGTGCCGCTCGGGACCGGGTCCCGTGCGGTGTCTCGGTCGGGATCATGGACTCCGTGCCCGAACTCCTGGACGCCGTGGAGAGGTACATCGCCGAGGGCTACGTCCGGATCAAGCTGAAGATCGAGCCCGGCTGGGATCTGGGCCCCGTGCGTGCCGTGCGCGAACGCTTCGGTGACGATCTGCTCCTGCAGGTCGACGCCAACGCCGCCTACACGCTGTCGGATGCCCAACATCTCGCCGGGCTCGACGACTTCGGGCTGCAACTGATCGAACAGCCCCTGGCCAACGACGACATGGTCCAGCACGCCGCACTGGCCAAGCGGCTGCGCACCCCGATCTGCCTGGACGAATCCATCAAGTCCGCCGCCCACGCGGCGGCGGCCATCTCCCTCGGCGCCTGCTCCGTGATCAACATCAAGCCGGGCCGGGTCGGCGGATATCTCGAAGCCCGTCGCATCCACGACCTCGCCCGCGCCCATGGCATCCCCGTCTGGTGCGGCGGGATGCTGGAGACCGGCATCGGCCGCGCCGCCAACGTGGCTCTGGCCGCGCTGCCCGGCTTCACCCTCCCGGGTGACACTTCCGGCTCCAGCCGGTACTTCGCCACCGACGTCACGAAGCCGTTCGTCCTGTCCGACGGACACCTCGAGGTCCCCACCGGCCCCGGCCTCGGTGTCGAGCCCCGCTCCGACGTCCTCGACGAGGTAACCACGTCCAGCGAATGGATATCGATGTGACAACCGGGACGACCGCCCGGGAAATCCGGGTTCCGGGGTTGGGCGCCGAGCGCGCCGAGGGCCCTGCCCGGGTATTCGGACAGGGCCCGTGCCGCTGTGCCTCGCGGAGCCGCGGGGCCGGCGTCCCGCGCGTCTCGTCGCGGTCGGGGGTCGGCGTCAGGGGTTGTTCGTCGCTCCGCCGACCGGCACCGGGATGCCGGGGGCGACGGGGGTGGCGGCGGTGTCGTCCGGGGCTCGACGGGTGCGCCTCTGGTGGACGAACGCCATGATCAGGACGACGGCGGCGGCCAGGAGCGAGAGCAGCATCTGCTTGCGACCGACGTCGTCGTACAGCATGTAGCCGATCACGAAGAGCAGGAACGCCGTGGTGCCGTAGGTCAGGTACGGGAAGAGCCACATCTTCACGGTCAGCTTTTCGGGCGCCTCGCGCTCCAGGATGCGGCGCATGCGCAACTGGGTGAGGCAGATCGACAGCCAGATGAACAGGGCGATGGCGCCGGAGGAGTTCAGCAGGAAGTCGAAGACTGTCTCCGGCGAGGTGTAGTTGAAGAACACCGCGACGAAGCCGAAGACCACCGAGGCCAGAACGGCGTTGCGGGGGACGCCGCTGCGGCTGACCGCGCCGAAGGCCTGCGGTCCGTCGCCCCGCTTGGCCAGCGAGAAGGCCATCCGCGACGCGCTGTACAGGCCGGAGTTGAAGCACGAGAGCACCGCGGTGAGCACGATGACGTTCATGATCTGGCCGGCGGCCGGGATGTCGAGGTGGTCGAGCACCGCCACGTACGAGCTGTCTCCGACGGCGCTGGAGTCCCAGGGCATCAGCGTGACCACGATCAGGATGGAGCCCAGGTAGAACAGCGCGATCCGCCAGATCACGCTGTTGGTGGCGCGGGTGACCGCTCGGCGGGGGTCCTTGGACTCGCCCGCGGCGAGGGTGACGATCTCGCTGCCCATGAAGGAGAAGGCGACGAGCAGCATGCCGGAGAGGATCTGGCCCCAGCCGTTCGGCAGGAAGCCGCCGTGCCCGGTGAGGTTGGTCAGGCCGACCGGGTCGGTGTCGGGGAGCACGCCGAAGACCGCGAGGCCGCCGATCACCAGGAACGCCGCGATCGCGACGACCTTGATGCCCGCGAACCAGAACTCGAACTCGCCGTACGAGCCCACCGAGATCAGGTTGGTCGCGGTCAGCAGCACCATCACCGCGAGGGTGAAGGCCCACTGCGGTACGGCGGTCACCCAGCCGTGCAGGATCGCGCCGCCGGCGGTGGCCTCCACCGCGAGCACGACGACCCAGAAGAACCAGTACAGCCAGCCGACCGTGAAGCCCGCCCAGCGGCCGAAGGCGCGGTCGGCGTACGAGGAGAAGGATCCGCTCGTGGGGTTGGCCGCCGACATCTCGCCGAGCATGCGCATGACGAAGACGATCATCAGACCGGTGAGGGCGTAGGAGATCAGGATGCCCGGGCCGACCTTGTTGACGCCCGAGCCGGAGCCCACGAACAGGCCGGCGCCGATGACCCCGCCGATCGCGATCATCGACAGGTGGCGGTTCTTCAGACCGCCGCTGAGGCCCTGCTCGCCGGAAGGCGCCGCCTCGATCGGGTCGGGCGGCGCGGTCTTCCGGCCGGGGACGTGGGACGACATGCAATAGCTCCTCGTGGTGCGGGCGTGCGACGTTCACCAATGCGAAACGGGGTGCGGACCCGGTGTACCGGGACCGTGGGGAACGTGTGAGGCCTGTCACGGACCCGGAGGAAGGTATGTCTGGTTTGAATAGATGAGCAATGCATTGATCTATGAATATGACTTATGCCACATAGGGGGATCGATGGGTGATTGTGTCGTCGCAGGACGTCGGACCCCGACGGGCGTGGGAACGATCGGCGTCGCGGCCCGGGCTCCACCACCGAGCCCCGTCCTGCCGTCCGAGGGGCGGCGCCGGGCCGGACGGGCGAGCGGCGCGAAGGGTGAGAGCGGGCGACGGCGCGCGGCGTCGCGCCTGTGCGCTCCGCGCGAGTGGCGCGCCCCCGGTTCGGCGGTTCGGCCGTTCAGCGGCCCAGCGGCCCGCGCGGCTCCACCGACCCGCCGGCCAGGCGCTCGCGGTCGAGCGCGTCGTCGAGGGTGCAGGCGGCGGTGATGAGCGAGAGGTGGGTGAACGCCTGGGGGAAGTTGCCCAGTTGTTCGCCGCTGGGGCCGACCTCCTCGGCGAACAGGCCCACCGGGTTGGCATAGGTAAACATCTTCTCGAACGTGTAGCGGGCGTTGCGCAGGCGGCCCGCGCGGGCCAGTGCGTCGACGTACAGGAAGGTGCAGAGGCTGAACGTGCCCTCGGAGCCGCGCAGGCCGTCCGGGGACGCGGTCGGGTCGTATCGGTAGACCAGGCTGTCGGAGACCAGCGTGCCCTCCATCGCGTCGAGGGTGGACAGCCACGCGGGGTCGCGCGGCGCGAGGAAGCCGACGCGCGGCATCAGCAGCAGGGAGGCGTCCAGCACGTCGCCGCTGCCGTAGTGCTGGACGAACGCGCCGGCGGTGTCGCTCCAGCCGCGCTCCATGACCTGTTCGAAGATGGCGTCGCGGGCCTTGGTCCACACTTCGGTATTCGCGGGCCGGCGGAACGCGTCGGCCAGGCGCAGGCCGCGGTCGAAGGCGACCCAGCACATGACCCGGCTGTAGGTGAAGTCCTTGCGGCCGCCGCGGGTCTCCCAGATGCCCTCGTCCGGCCGGTCCCACCAGTCGGCCAGCCAGTCCAGCGCGCGGGAGAGGGTCTTCCAGCCGACGTAGCCCGCCTGTGGGGCGATCTCGCGGCCTTCGGAGACGCCGTACAGCGCCTCGCCATAGATGTCGAGTTGGAGTTGATCGGCGGCGGCGTTGCCGAGCCGGACCGGCGCGGAGCCGCGGTAGCCCTCCAGGTGGCCGAGGATCTCCTCGGTGGTCAGGCGTTCGCCGTCGATGCGGTACATGATCTGCAGTGGTTCGGCGTCCCTGCCGACCGAGTCGCCCAGGCGTGCGCCGAGCCAGTGCACGAAGTCGGTGGCCTCCTCGACGAAGCCGAGGTCCAGCAGCGCCCGGATGGACAGCGAGCCGTCGCGGATCCAGGTGTAGCGGTAGTCCCAGTTCCGCTCGCCGCCCACCTGCTCGGGCAGACCCATGGTGGCCGCCGCGACCGGGGCGCCGGTGGGCCGGTAGGTGAGCAGTTTGAGGGTGATCGCGGAGCGGTTGACCATGCCGGGCCAGCGGCCGCGGTAGTTCGACCCGCGCACCCATCGCTGCCAGAAGTCGGTGGTGTCCCACAGTTGTTCGATGACGGCGTCGGCGTCGGGCGGGGGTGGTGCCGCGCCGTCGGGGCCGCAGAAGGTGAACACGGCGACCGCGCTCTCGCCGTCGTTCAGGGTGACGCTGCCGTACAGGTCGTCGCCGTCGCGTTCCAGCGGGAAGGTGCTCTGGAGGTATGCGGTGGCGCCGGGGGCTCGGAAGGCGGCGGCGTCGGGCCGTACGTCGAGCCGGTGCGCGGCCCTCCCGTAGTCGAAGCGGGGCCGGCACTCCAGGTCGAAGCGGACCGTCCCGCGCACGGTGCGCACGATGCGGACCAGTGTGTGCCGGTCGCTCGGCGCGCGGCCGGTGAGCGGCGGCATCAGATCGACGACCTCGCCGACGCCGTCGGGCGACATGAAACGGGTGACCAGGACCGCGCTGTCCGGGTAATAGAGCTGTTTGCGAGCGATGTGCCCGCCGTCGACCCCGAGGCGGAAGTAGCCGCCCCGCTCGTGGTCGAGCAGGGCGGCGAAGACGCTCGGCGAGTCGAAGCGGGGAGCGGCGAACCAGTTGACGACGCCTTCCGAGGAGACCAGGGCGGCGGTCTGGAGGTCGCCGATGAGTCCGTGTTCCGCGATGGGAGGGTAGCGCTCCATGCGTTCGGTATCCTTTATGCGGCTTATCGGTCATCTGGAACCACTATCGGGCAGACCCCGCGGCGTCGCCTGCCGGGACCGAGTCGCGATCCCGGTGGTGTCGCGGTGGCGGGCGGCTCGCGGGATGCGGCCGAGTGGCGTCACGGCACGCCGCGGGGAAGGCACGCCACGGCGGACTCGTGCAGGCCGGCCGCGGGGTCCGCGGGTGGATCGACGGTGGCGCCGACTCCCTTTCGTCCGGGTGATCGGCGCGATGCTCGGTTGTGTCCGATGACCGGGTGCGGGCGGTACGGCGTCTCGAGCGGGGCCGTCTGTTCCTCGTCGAGGGTGATGTCCAGTGCGGCGATCGCGTCGTCGATGTGGTGCGGCTTGGTTGCTCCGAGCACGGGCGCGCTCACGGCGGGGGACATTCGCGGCCAGGGCCCGGAGTCGAAGGCGGTTCGGGCGGCTTGGACGGCGCCGAGCACATCCACGACGCCGCCATCCGCGATCGTCGCGAGCACCGATCCGTCCCCGGGCGAGACGTCGTCGAACCGACCGTTGCCACCGGGCGGCCAGGATCCATTCCCGAACAGCCCGGCTTCCGCGATGGTGCCGATGTCCAACGTCATGGCCACTCCCGTCTCCCGTCTCCCGGGACGCGACACGTGTCGAGATGGCGGGCAAGGGTTGGAGGCCGACGAGGATCGGTCAACTTGACCAGGTCAAGGGATCCGTCGGGGATGTTCCGTGCACCACGTCAACGCCGGGTGGGCGACACGGTGGGCTTCCGAAACGCGTTCGTCCGTGCGGAATACTCGCCGGCCGTGCTCTGAGCCGTCGACAATCCGTTCATCGGCGGTCAGGCAGGCAGGGACATCCGTACCAGCGACCCCATCGGAGCCGCACACGGTCGGCAGGTCGGGGCGAAGGCCCGCGCCCTGCGCAGGAGCGAGCCGCAAGCCGCGTGCGACTGGGCCGTGCGCGCGGGCGGTCGAGCGGACGATGGGCCGGTCGGCGAGACGCGGGGACGCGGCGCCCGGCGTTACGAGGGTCGTGGGTTGCCGGGCTTGAAGGTGAAGCGCATGACCTCGCCCAGCGCGCCTGGGCTGCCCAGGTCGACGCCGTTGACGTCGAGCCGCACCGCGCCGGCGTTACCGATCAACAGGTCGATCCTCGAGGGATCGGTGAACTGCCGCGTGGCGCCCTCGTCCACGCGTCCCTCGAAGATCAACGTTCCGTCGGATGCCTTCGCGGTGATCCAGGGGCTCTTGCTCGACGCCTTCACCCTGACGACGACACCGGCGGGATACCCCGAGGTGGAGCCGCTCGGTGTCGCCGAGTTCGGCTCCGGCGCGGCGGACGGAGGTTGCGTACCAGGGGGTTTCGGGGTGCTTGCGGCGTTCGGTGTGGACACGGACGAACTCGACGTCGTCCCCGTGTTGCCGGTGGACCGACTACCGTCGCTCGCACCGCCATTGGAGTCGTCGATCAGCAGGAGGGGCACGGTGATCGCCGCCGCGACCGCCGCGACGACGGACAACACGACGGCGGGCATCCGCTTTCCGGCGAAGCGGCCGCGCGGAGCCGTCGACGGGGCGGCAGGCGGTGTGGCCGGCTGTTGCGGCACGACGGGGTCGAACGGCGTCGGTGGTTCCGGGGGTTGTCGTGGTTGCTGCGGTTGAGTCGGTGCGTATCGGAGGGCAGGGGTCACTTCCGTGGCGGCCTGCGCGTTCGCGGGCGCAGAGGACGCGGCCGGTTGCCGGTGCGCCGCTGCTCGGTCGGCCACCAGGGCTTGCAGCGTGGGCGGTAGCCAGTCCGGCCCGAAGTGCGGCGGTGCGATGGCGACCAACTGCTCCAACAGGGCCCGTGCGGAAAGGCGTTCCTCCGGCTCCTTGGCCAGGCAACCAGCCGCCGGGCCGCGCAGGGGCTCCGGCAGGTCGCCCAGGTACGGCTCGTCCTGCACGACCTGCCGCAGGAGTTCGGCGAGCGACGCCGACGCGTACGGAGGCCTGCCCGTCCCCGCGAACACCAGGACGCAGCCGAGCGCGAACAGATCGGACGCGGTGCCCGCCCGCATGCCGTGTGCCTGCTCGGGGGACAGGTAGCCCGGTGTCCCGATGATCGCCCCGGTCGCGGTGAGCCGCGCCGCGAGGCGGTCGGCGGGGGAGGCGGGGTCGTCGGCGCCCACCGCGATTCCGAAGTCGATGATTCTGGGCCCGTCGGCGGCCAGGAGGATGTTGGCGGGCTTGATGTCGCGGTGCGCCGTGCCACCGGAGTGGATCGCGTTCAGGGCCTCCGCGAGTCCACACGCCATCACATGCAGGGTGGACGCGGGCAGCGGACCGAACGCGCGTATCGCTTCGTCGAGGGTCGGGGCCGGGATGAACTCGGTTGCCAGCCAGGGTGGTTCACCGTCCGGGTCGGCGTCGACAACGGCCGCCGTGAACAGTGAGGCGACACCGCGCAGTGCCTGGACCTCCTGCCGGAAGCGCGCTCGGTAGTGCGGTTCGGAATCGAGGCCGGAGCGGATCACCTTGACCGCGACGAGGCGCCCGCCGCGCGAGCGCCCGACGTACACGCTTCCCATGCCACCCGAACCCAGTCGGCCGAGGATCTCGAAGTCACCGATGCGCCGCGGATCAGTCGGCCCCAACTCGTCCACCGCACCCCGTCCTTCGTCTGTCGCCGCCGACCACACGGTGCCATACGTCTCAAGCGCGCCGCGCCGGAACCGCCGCCACCCGGGGGCCGTGCCCGGCAATGGTCGTGCGCAGGATCTCGATCCACCAATCGAGCATGCGATCTCGCGCTGTGGTGTCGAGTCCGACGCTCCTGCGGAAGTCATCGCCGAATAGGGGATCCATCGCAACGGCTTGGTGCAATCCGGCCATCGTCAGTTGGATCGCCTCGCGGGGCGGGGGAGTTCGCCCTTCGGCGGCACACTGTTGCCGCGCCTGAGCGTGCAGTCGGTCCACCACCTCGTCGAGCAGGCCGCCGCCGGTGTCGCGCCAACCGGACTGATGCAGGGCCAGCGCCAGTTCGGCATAGCCGTCGGCATAGAGCGCGGACAACGCCCGCACCAACTCGGCGGGGTCGACCGGGCCGTCGGTCCACATACTCAGCACCGCGTGCAGTTCGGCCTTGAGCTTCGTCCCGCCGAATCGCAGCAGCGACTCCAACAGCCGGTCACGCGTGCCGAAGTGGTGGTTGACCGCCGCGTCGGTGATCCCGATCTCGGCGGCGACGGCGCGCACCTGTACGGCGGCCGGACCACCGGCGGCGAGCAACTTGCTCGCCGCCTCGAGGATCATGCGCCTGGCGTCTTTGGGGTTGCGTCGTACGCGGGTGGGCACGCACTCACCCTACCTTGATCAGTCAAGGTGGCTCCCTTCGCCCTGAGCGGGCAAGACAAGGAAGCGAGTGGATGCGCGCGGAAGTCCGTGATTCCGGCTTCGGGTGTGCGGGGCCGGGCGTCAGGCGGATACCGCACCGAGCAGGCCGCCGTCGATGACGAGGTCCTGGCCGTTGACGTAGGACGCGTCGGACGAGGCGAGGAATGCCACGGCCGCCGCGATCTCCTCCGGGCGTCCGACGCGGCCTGCCGCGATCCGGCCGGTCAGCGCCTTCGCCTCCGCCGGCCCGATGCGCGCGACGCCGACGCCCGTGCGGCCGGCGCGTGTGCAGTCGGGGGTGGCGAACTCGGCGAAGCTCATCGGGTTGCTCCCGTTGTCAGCACGGCCTTGCCCCGTATCCGGCGCTCCCGCAAGTCCACCAGCGTGTCGGCGGTTTGCGACCAGGCGGCGATCCGGCCGATCTCCGGGTGCAGCCGCTCCTGCTCCACGAGGCGTACCAGGGCTGCGAGGTCGGAGCCGTAGGGGGCACCGGCGTAGTGGAAGTGCCGGATCGTGACACGCTCGGGCCCGCTCAGCAGTTGGAAGAAGTCGAGGGTCACCGGGGTGCGGCTGGCCTGGCCGAACCAGACGAGCAGCCCGCCGGGACGCACCTTGGCGAGGGCGGCCGGCAGATCGGGCCCGCCCGCGGACTCCAGCACGACGTCGAACGGCCCTCGAGCCGCCGCGACGTCGTGCACCACCTGCGCGCCCAGCTCGGCGAGCCGCCGGCCGCGAGCCGGCGTGGCCGTGACCGCTGTCAGCTCGGCCCCGGCAGCGACGGCCAGTTCGGTGACGTAGTGGCCGACCCCGCCTGCGGCACCGGTCAGCAGCACTCGCCTGCCTGCCAGGGAACCGGCCGTACGCAGCAGACGCAAGGCGGTGATCCCGGCCAGGGGCAGGGCCGCCGCCCGTATGCTGTCGACCCCGTCCGGGAGCACCGCGAGCGAGTGAGTGGGCACGGCGGCGTACTCGGCCCAGCCGCCCTGCGCCGGATGTCCGACCACGCGGGTGCCGATGCCGGGACCCGAGCCGTCGGCCGCCGCCTGCACGACGAGCCTCGCGATGTCCTTGCCGGGCAGCATGCCAGGCCGGGGGTGTTCGAGGAGGAACGTCTCGCCTCGGTTCGGAGCGAACGCCTCGACCTTGACCAGCGCCTCACCGTGTTCCGGGATGGGCCGGGGAGCCTCGGTGAAGGCGACGGGACGCGCCGCCTCCCCGGTGGGAATCAGTCTTCGCATGGCGAGCATGCAACCTCCACGGCAACCCCGTGATCCAACAGCGCCCACGCACAGCCGACAACTTTCGGTTGTCACCTATGGTGGGAGCCATGGATCTCGACGTGGCACAGGTACGCGCCTTCGTGCGAGCCGCCGATGAACTGCACTTCGGGCGGGCGGCAGGGACGCTCGCCATTTCCCAGCAGGCGCTGTCCAAGAGGATCGCGCGGCTGGAATCCCTGCTCGGCGTCGAGTTGTTCCAGCGCGACGGCAACGGGGTTCGCCTCACCGAGGCCGGACAGCGTTTCCTCCCGCCGGCCCGGCAGACCCTGACCGTCGCCGACGCCGCGGTCGCGGCGGCGGTCGGCAGGCACCGTCCACTGCGTGTCGACGTCTGGGGGCACCTCTACGCACCGATGCGGACGCTGGCCCATGTCGCCGGTCAAGCCGGGGACCTCACGCTGGGGCACGGTCGCGACCTGCCGTCGGTGACGGCGGCACTGCTGCACGGCGACATCGACGCGGCCTTCGGCCGGGTCCACCCCCCGCTGCCGTCCGGCCTGACCCACCGCCTCGTGCGCCTGGAGCCGGTGGATGCCGTACTGAGTACGGACCATCCGCTCGCGGCCGAACCGGCACTGCGGCCCGACCGGTTGAGCGACAGCGTGCTGTGGGCACCCGGTCGGCTGGACCGGCTCGACTTCCTGCACCGGTTCGCCGACCGATTCGAGATCCGAGACACGGCCACGAGCGTCAACCTGGGCCTCGCGCACTTCCTCGCCGAGGTGGCGCAAGACCCGCGAGGCTTCTCGCTCCTGCCCGCGGACGCGCCGCTGCCGGAGATCCCGGGGCTGCGCTCCGTCCCGCTGGTGGACCCCACGCCGCTGTACGCCTGGTCACTGCTGTGGCGCGCCGGCAACGGACACCCGGGACTGGGCGACCTCACCGCCGTCTGCGCCACCGAAGCGGCGCAACGCCGGTGGCTGGAGTACGACCCGGCTCGCGACTGGCTGCCCGAACCGCCCGCGAACCGGGCCGTCGGCAAGGAGCAGGCGATCCCCACGGCAACGGCCTAGCGGTACGCGTCGCGATACCCGCGCAGCCGGGAGGCGCGTGCGGCGGGCAGCCCGACCAGGTGTGTGGGCGAGGTACGCCCAGACCCCGCTGTCCAGCGGCACCCCCGAGTGGCGGCCGGGTGTGTCCTCACCATCCGCCCGCCGGGATCGTCCGCGGTGATGGTTGTGGTTGGCTTGGTGGCATGGAGGCAATTCTGGTCAGTGCGTGTCTGCGTGCGGTGCCGTGTCGGTTCGACGGGCGGCACTCACCCGAACGGCATGCGGACCCGGGCCGATTGCGTACCGACCCCCGCGACCGACTCACGCCGGTACGTCGGGCGGCACGACCTCCCGGGTCGAACCGTCACAGTTCCCGACGTGGACCGCGCGGTGCCGGTCCGCGAGACTGACCCCGCATGGGTTGCGCGGTGCCGAGAGACCAAGACGCGGACGGACGCCTCGGAGCGAGATCAGCTCGAACCGCACCTGTTCGCCCTGGGGCAGGTACAGCGTGGGGATGTTCCCGCTCGACCCGACGTCGTAGACCGCTCCGGCCCGATTCGCCGGGCCCTCCAGGTAATTGAAAGCCCACTGCCATGGGGGCCGACCACCTTGACCACGTTGACCGGCGCGGATGCGCCCGTCGGCGCGCGCGTCGTCGCCGGGGCCTCGTCGTTGTTCGTGGCGCTCCCTTCGGCGGAGACCCCGGCGGACGTCGGGCCTTCGGTGCGAGGGAGATCCGGTATGCCGCCGTCCCCCGACGAACACGCCGTCAACAGCAGTGGCAGGGCCAAAAGACCTGTGGCCAACCGGCCCGCATGCGAAGCTCGCCCGAAACGGGGCACGGAGTGCCCCCTCTGTCGATTCCGCAATCCCTCATGCGCTCCTGGTCGCCCATCCTGACAGCCCCGAGGGCGCCGGCGACGGCCGGTGACGGGCTTACCGGGCGGTCGGGAGTCGGGATGCGGACGTGGTTCGGCCGGTGCGTTCGGCGTGTGCTCGGATCAGGGCGGCGTAGCGGTGGCCCGAGGACTTGATGGTGCGTTCCTGGGTGGCGTAGTCGACGTGGACGAGGCCGAAGCGCTTGTCGTAGCCGTAGGCCCATTCGAAGTTGTCCAGCAGGGACCACGCGAAGTAGCCCCGGACCGGCGCGCCGCGCTCGATCGCGCGGGCACAGGCGGCGATGTGGCCTTCCAGGTAGGCGGCGCGCAGTTCGTCGTGCACCTCGCCGGCGGCGTTGCGCTCGTCGGGCCAGGCCGCGCCGGATTCGGTGACGTGCAGGGTGTCGACGGGGTATTCGGCCGCGGCGCGGACCAGCAGTTGCTCCAAGCCGTCGGGATACACCTCCCAGTCCATGCCCGTGGTGGGTGCGCCGGGTACCGGGACCTGGCGGAAGTGCGGTGCGGGGCCGGTCGGATCGTCGGTGACGATCTGGCGGAAGTAGTAGTTGATGCCCAGGAAGTCGATCGGCTGGGCGATCACCTCGGCGTCCCCGGCCTGTTCGGGCAGTTCCACGCCGTACACCTCGCGCATGTCGCTCGGGAAGCCGCGGCCGTACACCGGGTCGAGCCACCAGCGGTTGATGTGTCCGTCGGCGCGGGCGGCCGCCGCGATGTCCTCGGCGCGGTCGGTGGCCGGCTCGCACGGGCTGAGGTTGACGACGTAGCCGACGGAGGGGGTGCGCGGCGCCGCGGCCCGAACGGCCCGGGTGGCCAGGCCGTGGCCGAGCAGGAGGTGGTACGACGCGCGCACGGCGGCGGTCAGGTCGGTCAGGCCCGGTGCCATCCGGCCCTCCAGGTGGCCGATCCAGGCCGAACACAGCGGTTCGTTGAGGGTGATCCAGTCGGTGATCCGGTCGCCGAGCCGACCGGCGACGACGCCCGCGTACTCGGCGAAGCGTTCGGCGGTGTCGCGTACGGTCCAGCCGCCGGCGTCCTGAAGGGTCTGTGGCAGGTCCCAGTGGTAGAGCGTGGCGAACGGCCGAATGCCCGCGTCGAGCAACCTGTCGACGAGCCGGTCGTAGAACGCGAGCCCCTTGGCATTGACCGCACCGCTGCCGGTGGGCACGATCCGCGGCCAGGCGATCGAGAAGCGATAGGCGTTCAGGCCCAAGTCGCCCATCAACGCCACGTCTTCGGGCCAGCGGTGATAGTGGTCGCAGGCCAGGTCGCCGGTGTCGCCGTTGTCGATGGTTCCGGGGGTGTGGGCGAACGTGTCCCAGATGGACGGCAGTCGGCCGTCCGCTGCGACGGCTCCCTCGATCTGGTAGGCGGACGTGGCCGCTCCCCAGACGAAGTCCTCGGGGAAGGCGGTCGTATCAGGCATGAGGTTCCTTCGGACGTTCCGGGCATGCCTCGCATCGCGCCCGCGCGTCGTGTCGACACGCGTGCGTCGGGCGCGAATCCGCGAGAGGTGCGATGGGGCTGAATCGGGCTGGTGAGCGGATGTACGGGTGTGCGGATGCAGGGGTGTGCGGATGCAGGGGGTGCAGGTGATGGATGTGCGGGTGTACACGTGCGCGGTGCGCGTGAGCGGGGAGTTGTCCGGCGGCTGTGGGACCGACCGTTCGCCCGGCTGCTCGACGCCCACCCGGACGGCTACTTGACGGCACCGGCGGTCAGGCCGGCGACCAGGTAGCGCTGGAGGAAGAGGAAGCCGGCGACCACTGGCACGCTCACCACGAGCGAGGCGGCCATCACCTGGTTCCAGAAGACGTTGTTCTGCGTCGCGTACCCCTGAAGGCCGACCGCGAGCGTGCGGGTGGACTCGTCGGTCATCACCGAGGCGAACAACACCTCGCCCCACGCGGTCATGAACGCGTACACGGCCACCGCCACGATTCCCGGCGACGCGGCCGGGATGACGACCCGGATCAGCGCGCCGATCGGCCCGTTGCCGTCGACCATCGCGGCCTCGTCCAGGTCGCGCGGAATGGAGTCGAAGTAGCCGACCAGCATCCAGATCGCGAACGGCAGCGAGAAGGTCAGGTAGGTGACGATCAGCCCGAGCCTGCTGCCGTAGAGCTCGATGCCGGTGGCGTTGCCGATGTTGACGAACAGCAGGAACAGCGGGAGCAGGAACAGGATTCCGGGGAACATCTGAGTCGACAACACCGAGATCGAGAACACCTGCCGGCCGCGGAAGGTGTGCCGGCTGATCGTGTACGCGGCGAAGACCGCGATCGTCACCGAGCAGACGGTCGCGACGCCGGAGACGACCAGGCTGTTCACGAAGTACCGGCCCAGCGGCACCGTGTCCCAGATGTCGGCGAACGGGCGCAGGGTGACCCGCGAGGGGATCCAGCGGAACTCGCGCTGCACGTCCTCCAGCGGCTTGAGCGCGGAGGTGACCATGACGTACACCGGGACGAGTGCGAACACGGTGAGCAGGCTCAGTCCGACCCGGCGCACCCAACGAAACCACCGCGGCTCAAGCATCGGCCCTGCCTCTCAGCCGGCCGACCGCCAGATAGGCGAGGCTGACCAGCATCAGGAACAGCAACAACAGCACGGACATCGCCGAACCGGTGCCGAAGTTCCAGGTGACGAACGAGTTCTGGTAGATGTGGATCGAGAGCAGGTCGGCCTCCTCCGGCGCCGACTTGCCGAACAGCACGTACGGCGTGTTGAAGTCGTTGAACGTCCACAGGAACAACACCAGTACGACGACCCGGTTGACCGGCGCGAGCATCGGCAGCGTGACCCGGCGGATCTGTTGCCAGACGCCGGCGCCGTCCAGCGAGGCGGCCTCGTACAGATCCTTGGGGATGTTCTGCAACGCGGCCATCAGGCACAGGAACGCGAACGGCCAGGTGCGCCAGACGGCGGTGATCACCAGCGCCCAGAAGCTGTTGCCGCCGATCAGCCAGAACGGCCGGTCGTCGACCAGACCCAGTTGGTCGACCAGGACGTGGTTCACCAGGCCGGTGTCGCGCTGGAACATGAAGCCGAAGGTGATCACGCCGGTGTACACGGGCAGCGCGTACGGGACCAGGAACACCGCGCGCAGCACCGCGCGTCCGCGGAACGCGCCCTGCATCAGGATCGCGCCGATCGCGCCGAGCAGCCACGAGATGCCCACGACCAGCGTGGTGAAGGCGACCGTGATCCAGAACGAGTGCAGCAGCGACTTGCCCACCGGGCCGTCGATGTCGATCGCCAGTCGGTAGTTGTCGAATCCGGCGAAGGGTGCGCTGCTCCAGTGTCGGATGTGGAACTGGGTGAGCTTGAGGAAGCTCATCCCGATGCCGACGAACATCGGGACGATGTGGATCAGCAGTTCGAGCAGGATCGCGGGTGCCAGCAACAGATAGGGCAGCGCGCCGCGGCGGACGCGAAACGGCCGGCGCAGACTCCTGCGGGGGCGTGGGGTGGGTGGAGGGTCCTTCGCGACGGTCGGCTGCCGCGTGGTGATGGCGGCCATCGAGTACTTCCTTTCGTGATCCCGCGCCCGACCGCGGTCGTGGTGCACGCCGGTGCCCGGCGGGCGGGTTGGTTCGGGGGCGGGGGAACCGGCCCGCCCCCGAACCGATGTGACGATGGGTCAGCCGGCCGCGAGCATCTTCTGCTGGGCGTCCTTGAGCCGGGAGCGGACCGCTTCCTCGTTGATCGTCCTGCCGGAGGCGGCGTCCGCGACCAATTGCTTGACGGCGTTGCCGACGAAGGTCTCGAACTGGCTCTCCGACGGCAGTTGCGGCAGCGGACTGGCGGTCTCGGCCAGGACCTTCTGGTAGACCTTGACGTTCTCGGTCTGGAACGCCGGGTCGCCGTAGGCGTCCTTGACCGAGGGCAGCGAGCCGTAGGCCTTGTTCAGCACCGTCTGCGTCTCGGCGCTCGTCATGAAGGCGAGCAGTTCGGTCGCGGCAGCCTTGTTCTTGCTGCCCTTGAAGATGGACATGTTGATCCCGCTGACCATGCTGTTCATCTTCTCCCCGCCCAGGGGCGGGCTCGCGGGCATCGGGATCGGCACCACGCCGATGTCCTCGGCCTTCATGCCGTTGGAGATCAGCGAGCCGCTCGCGGACTGCCACATGAGCATCGCGGACTTGCCGCCGGCGAAGTCGGCGAGCGACTGCGTGCCCGCGCCGTACTCGGCGTTGCTCGGGTTGACGATCTTGTCCTTGCTCATCAACTCGACCAGGCGCTGTACGCCCCTGACCATCTCCGGCGAGTCGAACCTGGGCTTGTCGCCCGCGAAGATGTCGGCACCGTACTGCTTGCCGAACGTGAAGGCGTGGTGCACCAGTTCGGTGCCGCTGCCGCCTTCGAGCGCCAGTCCCCAGCGGCCGTTGCCGGTGAGCTTGGCACCCACGTCGGCCATCTCGTCCCACGTGGTCGGCGGCTTGAGGCCGGCGTCCGCGAACAGCTTCTTGTTGTAGTAGAGCGCATAGGCGTTGCTGTACACCGGCAGCCCGACGGGCGGCTTGCCGACCGCTCCGGTGGCGGCGTAACTGGGGCCGAGGAAACGATCCTTGCCGCCGACCTTCGCCAGGATCTTGTCGTCGATCGGCACGAACGCGTCGGTGGCCTGGAGCGAGGCGGACCACGTGTTGCCGATGTTGAGCACGTCCGGCCCCTTGCCGGAGGTGGTCGCGGCGAGGATGCGGTTGAGCAGATCCGCCCACGGGACGACTTCGAGGTCGACCTTGATGCCGGTGCGCTGGGTGAACTTGTCCAACTCGGGCCGCAGGACCTGCTTGTCGTGCTCGATGCTGGTGCCCTGGTTGCTGGCCCAGTAGGTCAGGGTCCGGCCCGCGTTCGAGCCCGAGTCGGAATCTCCGGAGGACGAGTCGTCGGATCCACCGCACGCGGCGAGGGTGGAGGCGGACAGGATCAGCGCCACGGCGGTGGCGACTCTTCGTACACGCACGATGATGAGCTCCTCGGTACGGATGGGTGCGGTGGGGAAGCGGCGGGCGCGGGGGCAATGGAAGGTGCGAGAGCGGAGTGCGGGGGGCGGTGCCGGGTGTGCGAGGAGGTGCGGGGCGGGGGGCACCGGGCGCGCGCGGGGGCATGGGCTGCGTGGGGTGTGGGCGGGCGTGGCCCGGTGAGCGGTTCGGTGCGGCGCCGAGATGGTGGCTTCGGGGGCACGATCGATCGGATCTGCCGGCCCGTGGTCACCGAAGACTTCTTTCGAGGTGTGATTTAACTCGGTGGTCACAACACCGTCAAGAGTTTGTTCAACACGTAAATTAAGCGGTGTTCATTGATGGAACGGCCTTGACTGACTTGCTCCATGAGTTGAAATATGTACGAAGCATTGACCGGCATGGGAGTGACGATGGCGCCGAACAAGCTCAGTACGGTCCAGGACCTGCGACGCGGCAACCGCGCCCAGGTCCTGCTGCGGCTGTACTCCGACGGACCGCTCAGCCGACAGGAGCTGAGCGGACTCACCGGCCTGAGCGCCGCGACCGTCAGCAACGTCGTCGGCGAACTCGTCGACTCGGGCATCGTCGGTGAGGCCGGGGCCCTCGACAGCTCCGGCGGCCGCCCCCGGGTACTGCTGCGCGTGGAACCGGGTTACGCCTCGGTGATCGGCGTCGACGTCGGCGAAACCCGGGTCCGGGTCGAGCTGTTCGACCTGTCGATGCGGGAGATCGCCCGCGACGACATGGCCCTGTCCGCCCAGGGCGCGGACGTCGAGGAAGTGGTGCGCCACATCCTCACCGGCATCACCAAGGTGATCGGCGAGGCCGGCGTGGACCCCGCGACCATCATGGGCGTGGGCATCGGCGTCCCCGGCCTGGTCGAACACGGACCCGAACTGCTCGTGCACGGACAAACCACCGGCTGGGACGCGGTCCCCCTGCTGCGCCTGCTCCGCGAGGGCACCGACCTGCCCCTGGTCATCGACAACGGCGCCAAGACCATGGGCCAGGCCGAGATGTGGTTCGGCGCCGGGCGCGGCGCGGAGAACGCGGTGATGATCCTGCTCGGCTCGGGCATCGGCGCGAGCATCGTCACCAACGGCAAGCCCTACCGCGGATCCACCACCAGCGCGGGCGAGTTGGGCCACCTCACCGTCAACGTGCGCGGCCGCCGCTGCCGCTGCGGCGCCCTCGGCTGCCTGGAGGCGTACGTCGGCGCCGAAGCCGTCCTGGACAGCTACCGCGAACTGCGGTCCGACGACGTGCTCACCGGCGCCGACGAGGAGACCCGCCTCGCCGCACTGGTGGCCGCCGCCGACATCTCAGCCGCGGCGGCCGAGGTGCTGGAAACCACCGCGCTCTACCTCGGTGTCGGCATCGGCAACCTGATCAACCTGCTCAACCCGCAACGCGTCGTCCTGGGCGGCTGGGCCGGCCTGGTGGTGGGCGCACGCATGCTCCCGGCCATCCAGTCCCACGCCGCCGAACACTCCCTGCGCCGCCCCTTCGAGGGCACCATCATCGAACTCGCCCGCCTGGGCCCGGACGCGGTGGCCCTCGGCGCGGCCACCCTCCCGATCGAACGTTTCCTGCGCTCGGGAGGCGCCCGCGAGTGACGGACGGCGCCCGGCGAGTCCGGGCCCGGGGTCTTAACGGCCGGGGGCCGGTCGCGGGGGTGTGCCACGCCCGCGCGACCGGCCGGCTCGTGACCCGGGCCGGGCGGGCCGCTTCGACGGTCCCGGTCCGGGCCTGAAGCCCGCGTGGCCAAGGGCCGCCCGGGCGTTCCCATATGTGCCTCGTGGCGGCGAACCTGCGGACCGGTCTCACCGGCGTCGGTACGCTGCTGCCGGCGATCGAGCACAGCAGTGGCCTGGCGTCGAGCTGGGGCGGGTTGCTGAGCACTCTCCCGCTGCTGACGTTCGCCGCGACGTCGCCTCTGGTGGCCCGAACCTCTCACCGGTTCGGCACCGCACGCCTGCTGGTGGCAGCCCTCGGCGTGCCGGCCGTCGGAACCGGCGACAGGCCGCCCGCACGGCGGGTTCGGCACTGCGCCGCGGTCCTTCAGGGGGTCGCCCGGAGGATGTCGGCGATCGCGCGGTACCCGCGATCCTGGGCGTGCCGCAGCGGTGTGACCCCGCTCTTGTCCGCGATGCGGGGGTCGGCGCCGGCCGCGAGCAGGAGCCGGACGACCTCCTGGTGGTCGGGGCCGCCGTCGCCGAGGATGACCGCCTCCAGCAGTGCGGTCCAGCCGAGATTGTTCACGTGGTCGACGTCGATGCGGGTTTCGGCGGTCGCGAAGCGCACATATTCGACGTGGCCTCGCTCGCTCGCGGGGATCAGCGCGGTGCCGCCGTACCGGTTTCGCAACGTCGGGTCGGGGTCGGCGGGCAGCAGCGTACGGGCCATCTCCACGCTGCCGGTCACACCGGTCACGAGCCACGCCGTGTCGTCGCGGTAGTCGCGCGCGTCGGGATCGGCGCCCGCGGCGACCAGGATGCGCGCGGCCTCGACGTGGTCCTCGATCGCGGCGAGCAGCAGGGGCGTACGCCGGTCGCCGTCGCGCGCCTCGACGTTCGCGCCCCGCTCCAGCGCGGCACGTACGCCGGCGGTGTCGCCCTTGCGCGATGCGTCGAGCAGGGCCCGGTCGTCCCGCGGGGTTCCGCGGGGCGGTGTCGTGGTCATGGTCCCTCCGGGTGGCAGGCGTGTTGCGGGGGTCGCGGATCCGGGGGCCTCGGCGGCGTTCGGCGGCGCGGCAGGTGGCGATGACACGGCCGGGCCGGACGGGGCGGCGCTCGCGGACGCGGGCGGCGCCGTACTCGAACCGGAGCCGCCGTCGCCGCTCCCGCAGCCGCTCACCAGCACGGCGGCCACGGTTCCCAGCACCACGACGGACGCGCCGGACCGCCACCGGGCGACCGGGGGAGCGCCCGACGCGGTGTGCGGCTCGCTCACCGCGTTGTTGTCCGACTTCGGGTTTCGCTTCATGGCAGCCGGTCCTTTCCGTCGCGCCGACTGCCTCCATCGTCACTGCGCGGGCCGGCAGCCGGATCCCCGGAGCGGCTGCCGTCGCGCACCCGAGCGGTCGACCCCCGGGTCGGCCGATCGGATGATGCCCGGCCCGCTCCCCTTCGTACGCCCCTTCAGCCGGCCGAGCCGTCCGGTCCCCGGCGAGAGGCGAGAAACCTCGGCCGTCGATGTCGAGAACCCGTGACCGGCTCCGTCCCCGGTGTGAACGCGACCACAACAGGTCGCACGGGCGAGGAGAATCACGATGGCCAAGTACCTGTTGCTCAAGCACTACCGCGGCGCTCCGGCCTCGGTCAACGACGTGCCGATGGAGAAGTGGACGCCGGAGGAGATCTCGGCGCACGTGAAGTACATGAACGACTTCGCGGCCTGGCTGGAGGAGACCGGCGAGTTCGTGGACAGTCGGGCGCTCGCCCCGGAGGGGACGTTCGTGCGCTACGACGGCGAGGGGCGCCCGCCGGTCACCGACGGTCCGTTCGCCGAGACCAAGGACCTGATCGCCGGGTGGATGGTGATCGACGTCGAGAGCTACGAGCGCGCCGTCGAACTGGCCGGGGAGTTGTCGGCCGCCCCCGGGGCGGGCGGGCGCCCGATCCACGAATGGCTCGAAGTGCGCCCGTTCCTGGGCACGCACCCGACCGTCACGGAGTGACCCCGGCCCTGGACCGGGCACCGCTGCGCGGGCCCCGGTTGCTCGCGATCCCCGTCCGCCGGAGCCGACTTCGCGGCGGCCCGGGACGCCGAACCACATCGACGAGGCACGGGGGTGACTGCGAAGTGGGCGTTGTCCGGGGGCCATTGGGCGACGGTGCTACCGGCACGTTTACGCCGGCGGGTGCCGACCGGGCGCTCCGCTCGCATGGAATGGCGCATGGAAGGGATGGTGTCGGGATTGCGCGGGTTGCGTGTGCGGTGGTCCTGCTCCACGCGCGGTGTTTCATGGGCCTGAAAGGTTCTCCCGGGTCTTCGTCCCGTGCGGCAGGATCGCCGGATGACCGTCCATGAGGAAGCTTCGTGGCAGGTTCCCGGCACGGCGGGGTCTTCGGTGGTGAGCAGCGACGGCGTCCCGGCGCCGGACCGGTTCGGTTGGTGGGCGGAGATGGTCGGCCGGCAGGTCATGCCCGTGTCCATTCGCAGCGCGCACTCGGCCCGGTTTTCCGGCGCCGCGCAAGCGGTGGAGGCGCCGCACACGCAGGTGACGGCCTTCGGCTTCTCGCCGATGACGGCGCGCCGCTCCGCGGTGCAGATCCGCCGCCACGATCCCGAGTGCTACTACCTGGTGCTGGTGCGCGGTACCCCGATCCGATTGGAGCAGAGCCGTCGTACCGCCTGTCTGGAGGCAGGCGGTATGACGCTGTTCTCCACCTCCCACCCGCTCGACTGCGACTTCACCGACGCCGGCCGCCGGACCCGGCTGACGCTGATGCGCCTGCCGCGCGGCACCCTCCCGCTCGCGGGCGGCCGTGCCGACCGGCTGCTCGGCGAACCCGTCTGCACCCGCACCGGACCGGCTTCGTTGCTCGCCTCCTACCTCGCGCAACTGCCCCGAGCCGCGCGCGGCAGTTCTCCCGGACACCTGGCCCGCCTGGGTGCCATCGGCGTCGACCTCGCCTCGACCGTGCTCGCGGCCGTTCTCGACGCCCATGGCACCCTGCCCGCCGCCACCCGAAAGGCGGCGCTGCTCGCTCGCGTGCGCGTGTTCATCGACCACCATCTGGCCGACCCCGCACTGCGGCCCGCCGCGATCGCCGCCCATCACCACATCTCCGTGCGTGCCCTCCACGAACTCTTCCGCGACGAACCGGAGTCCGTGGCCTCGACGATCCGGCGCCGCCGCCTGGAACGCTGCCACGCCGACCTGGCCGACCCGGCACTACGGCATCGCACCATCGGTGAGACCGCCGTGCGCTGGGGGCTCCGTCCCGGCGACCTCAGCCGGGCCTTCCGCGCCCTGTACGACACCACACCCCAAGAGGTCCGCACCCAGGCGCGGGACGCAGACGACCCGCGCGCTCCCTGCTGACCACCGGCGCACGCGGCCGCGTCCACGGAGTGGATCGCCTTTCCCGCAGCCACCTCCCGGAGGGTGCCCGGGACGCCTCGCCGGCGTCGCCGATCCCACGAGCGAACGGACGTCGGCGCTGCGTCCGCGAGCCGCCCGGTACCCACTTTTTTGTGGGTACTTGGCGGCGGGCGGCGGCGAGGAGAGGCTGGTTGCGGGCGGTCGAGAGGCCGCCGAAGCGGGCGAGACGTGGGGTGACGGATGGATCACGAGACCGGCTGGGTGCCGGCGAGCCGCTCCAGGCGGCGGTGCCCCCAGTCGGACAGGGGAGCGAGCGCGTCGGCGAGGTCGCGGCCGAAGTCGGTCAGCGAGTACAGGGTCTTCAACGGCAGCACGTCGTACACCTCACGGCGCACGATCCCGTCGTCCTCCATCTCGCGCAGCGCCTGAGTCAGCACCTTCTCGCTCAGGCCCGGCAGTCGCCGACGCAGTTCTCCGGGGCGCTGCGGGCCGAACTCCATGGCCCACAGCAGCGCGGTCTTCCACTTGCCGTCGATCACCGCGATCGCGGCCGTCACTCCGCAGACGTTCGTGTCCCGGGCCCGACTGCGCGTCATCTCGCCCCTCCATTCCCTGTCGTCGGTCGATCGTCGTCCGTCGACATTTCCACACGCTCCGTTTGTCCCGCTATTCCATTTGTTCCGCTTGTTTCACGGGAGTCGAATCATGTCCTCACACACCGAACAGTCTGCCGTCACCGTGCTCGGTCTGGGTCCGATGGGGCGAAGCCTGGCCGGCGCGTTCGTCGACGCCGGGCTGCGGACCACGGTCTGGAACCGGACGCCGGGCCGGGAACACGACCTGGTCGCGCGCGGCGCGATCGGTGCCGGGTCGCCCGAGGAGGCGGTCGCGGCAAGTGCGCTGACCGTGGTCTGCGTGGTCGACTACGACGCGGCGGATGCCGTACTGCGCCGCGCCGAAGTGGCCGACGCGCTGAAGGGGCACACGGTGGCGAACCTGACCGCCGACACGCCGGACAGGGCCCGCGATACCGCCGCATGGGCGGCCGAGCGGGGCGTCCGGTACCTGGACGGGGCGATCATGACGCCGACCACGACCATCGGAACGCCGGCGGGGGTGTTCATCTACAGCGGACCGGCGGACCTCTACCGCGAGCACCGGCCGGTACTGGACGCACTGGGCGGCACCCACACCCACCTCGGCGAGGACATCGGCCGGGCGGCGGCGTACGACGTCGCGCTACTCGACATCTTCTGGACCGCGATGGCCGGCTACGCGCACGCCCTCGCACTGGCGAAGGCGGAGGGCATCGGCGCGCGGGAACTGGCGCCGTTCGCCAAGGGCATCGGGGCGATCCTGCCCGCGATCATCGAGCAGTCCGCCGAGGAGGTGGACGACGGTACCTACTCCGGCGAGGGCAACCCGATCACGTCGGCGGCAGCGTCCATGGCGCACATCGTGCACGCCTCGGAAGCACACGGCATCGACGCCGGCGTGATGCGCGCGGCCGAGGGCATGGCCCGCCGCGCCATCGGACTGGGCCACGGCAGCGACGGGTTCACCCGGGTCGCGGAGATCCTGGGACGTCGCTGAGCCATGTCCGACGGAGCGCCGTGGGCTTGACGGTGTTCGGCGCGTGCGATCGCAAGGCGTAGGACCTCCCGGCCCTCGGCCACCTCGGCGAGTTCGACGACCACGTGGGCCGGCTTGTGTACTTGCGTGTGGAGGAGGGGCTCAATCGGATGGCGTGAGCGAGGAGTACACGCCGAACCATTGTTCGGCGCCGTACTCCTCGAACCGCTCCACCCCGGGTGAACCCCAGCTTCGCCGCGAGGCGCATCGCGCGGTCGTTGAACGTTTAGAACTCTCCCAGCCGTTCGCCGTGTTCGCCGTGATCGGTGAGGGCGGTGAGGGCGGTGAGGGCGGTGAAGGACCTGGGTCTCCGGTCGTTCTCCGGAACGGGTGCGGGTGGCTGCCGGTCTACTTCTCCGGAATATCGGGGGATGTACCGGATTTGTTTCTTTTGTCCTTTGGCTTGGTTTCGCCTTTCGGCTTCTTGGTCGAGCCTCGGGTCGGGGACTCGTCGCCGGCGGGTGAGGAGACCTGATTGTCGACGGGGCGGGTTGTGCCACGGGGCGGAGGGAGAGCGGTCGCGAGCGTGGGTGCTGCCGAGGACGTCGGGACGGAGGTTGTCGTCGGGGGGACGGTGGGTGGGGCGGGGGCCTGCGTCGAAGGCGGGAGGGGCGCGGTGGTCGGCGCGGGACGGCTGTTGTCCGCGTCCGAGGCGCTGTGGTCGTTCAGGACCGCCACGGTCGCCACGGTCGCGCTCAGGATGATGCCGGCCACCAGACCCGCGGTCGTCAGGTGACGTCGTCTCCGCTGCGCCGTCCCCGTACCTGATGCGGCCGACGGTGAGACCGAGACCGAGGCCGAGGCCGAGGCCGACGTCGACGGAAGGACCTCGGTGAGGGCAGCGTGGCCGTTCGCGACGACCGGTGTGCGCGGCGCGCCGGACGTGGGTCCGGACGATGACGCGGCGGCGTCGAGCAGGCGGACGCACTCGGCGGCGCCGGGCCTGGCGGCGGGATCGGCTCGCGTCATCGCCCCGATCGCGGACGCGAGTTCGCCAGGCACGTAGGAAGGGATGTGCGGCGAGCGCAGCGAGCGAGCCACGGCGGCCTCGAGGGAGGTGCCCGGGTATTCGCGTTCGCCCTTCAGCGCCTCCAGCAGGACCAGGCCGAGGGCGTGGATGTCGCACGCGGGCCCGGAGCCCTGTCCGAGGATCTGCTCGGGCGCGAGGTAAGGGATGGTGCCGACGATCGTGCCGGGCGTGGAGCGGGTGGGTTCGTCGACGAGGCGCGAGATTCCGAAGTCAGCCAGATACGGGGCGTCGCCGGGGCCGATCAGGACGTTGGACGGCTTCACGTCCCGATGCACGATGCCGGCCGCGTGCACGTATTCCAATGCCGAGGCCAGTCGTGCGCCGAGCCTGGCAACCCGGGCGCCGGTCAGGGGGCCGTCCAGGATGTGTTCCCGCAGGGTGCCACCCTTGATCAGGCGCATCACCACATACGTGCAACTCTCGTGCCAGCCGACATCGTGCACCGTGACGAGGGCAGGATGCGACAACCTGCCCAGCAACACCGCCTCCTGGCAGAACCGTTCCGCTGTCATCGCACACACGCCGGGTCGGAAGACCTTGACCGCGACCTCCCGCCGCAGTCGCAGATCGACCGCCCGGAAGACGTCGGCGGTACCGCCCGCGCCCAGCAATTGCCCCAGGCGATAGCGACCGTCGAGGATGCCGCCGCTACGCGGAGGGGGACGCCGTATTCGGCGCGGCAATGCCGTCATGCAATCTCCCCGGATAGGTCCCGACAACGCCCGGGTCCCTACCCACTCTTCGTCCCCCCATACCGATGCGCGACCCGCATGCCCACAACTCCATGCGCACGCACGGGGCATCCATGCTGCTACGGCACGTGCATGCGGCATCCGACATCGTCCGCCGCCATGTGTGGCTTTGGGTGCTTTTGCCGCGACCGTGGCTCGCCGGTGTCGGTGAGGACGGTCGTGCGACTCGGCCCGATGGTGACGTGCCATCAGCCCGGGCTGGGGCGCGGGGCGTGGGCGCACAGGTGGGGCCGGTGCACCGTTGTGACGTCACTCGTACGTGTGTTCCTAACATGTCGGCATGACCGATGTCGTGCCCGTCCCTCCGCAGTGTCCTTCTGCGCGCACCCTGCGCGGCGTCCGGGTCGGGTATGTGCGGCAGACCTCCTGTCCGTCCGACTTCGCCTTCGTGACCTTCGACTTCGCGCCGACCACCGGCTGGGGAGACGACTCGCTGTGGGTCGAGTTGGATCCCGAGGTACGCATCGTCGGCGACGCGCTGCCGGTTGCGTATCTGACCGCGTTCGTCGCCGGGATCGAGGAGGAGTGGGCGCTGCGGTACCCGGACGAGCGCCTGGTGGGGGCGCTCACGATCACCGAGGTCAGGCTGCACATGGTCGACTCGCACAAGGGCTCGTTCCGGATGGCCGGACGCAAGGCGGTCGACGCGATGCTCGCTCGCCTCCGATCCGATCCGGCCGGCCCCGCGGACCACACCGACCGAGAGGCTACCGCCGGGTAGGTTCGGGCCGGCCCGATCGAGGCGTCCTCCGCAAAGACCCGGCGCCGCAGGCTCAACGGGGCCGGCGACCGCCGAGCCGACGCGGCCCTCCACCGGACCGTCCTCAGCCGCCTGCGCCGGGCGGGCCCGGCCGGGGTCCGAGCACCCGGGAAGTGGCAGAGTGGGGGGATGACCAGCACTTCGTCGACTTCCGGCGGCTCCTCGGAACAACGCCGCGAAGCGCTCCGGGACTTTCTGCGGGATCGCCGGGCGCGGCTCACACCGGGCGACGTCGGATTGCCCCCCGCGGGCCGACGTCGTACCCCGGGGCTGCGCCGCGAGGAGGTGGCGGTGCTGGCCGGGGTAGGGGTGTCCTGGTACACGTGGCTCGAACAGGGCCGTGACATCTCCGTCTCGACCGAGGTGCTCGACGCGATCGCCGGTGCGCTGCGGCTGAGCGATCCGGAGCGCGTTCACCTCTATCTGCTCGCCGGCCTCAACCCGCCGCCCGCCGGCGGCGAGCCCGCGGCCGAGGTGACAGCCGAAATCCGGCAGTTGCTGGACGCGTGGGCCCCGCGGCCCGCGGTGCTGCGCGACCGCTCCTGGAACGTCCTGGCCTTCAACGACCCGGCACGCGCGGTCTTCGACTTCGACGGCACCGCCCGTAACTGTCTCGTCACGTACTTCACCAGTCCCCGCTACCGCGCGATCCCCGACCTGTGGGCGGCAGGAGCGCCCGCCGTGGTGGCCGCGTACCGCGCCGACGCGGCCCACGCGCCGGGCGACTCCGCGTTCGCACGGGTGGTCGACGGACTTCGCGACGCCAGCCCCGAGTTCGCCGAGCTGTGGGCCGGGCACGAAGTCGGCGCCCCCGCCCAGGCCGTGAACGCGCTGCGGCACCCGGAGGCCGGGGACCTGCACTTCGACGCGACGACGCTGACCGTCGCCGACCATCCGTACTGGAACGTCGTCCTGTACAACCCGCGGCCCGGCACGGACACCGAAGCCCGCCTCGCAACCCTGCGCCACCTGCGGCTCGCCACCCCGGCCTGACCTTCCTCGGGCGGAGCGCGCGGATCATCCTGGTGGTGCCACACCCACGATAAACGCGCACTGTATAGCCGCGAGCCGGCCCCGCACGCTGGATCCATGACGCACAACAGCACCCGCTTCGGCGGCAAGATCGTCCTCGTCACCGGCGGCACCAGCGGCATGGGCCTGGAGGCCGCCCGCAGGCTCCTCGACGAGGGTGCCCGGGTGATCGTCACCGGACGCGACAAGGTCCGCCTCGACAGCACCGTCGCCGACCTCTCCGTCGCCGCCACCCCCGCTTCCGCAATTGCCGACGCCCCTGCGGACCGCGGCGACCGCGTCCTCGGCATCTCCGGCGACGCGACCGACCCGTGCGACCTGGACGCCTTGTTCGCCGCGATCCGGGAACGCCACGGCCGCCTCGACGCGGTGTTCGCCAACGCGGGGATCGGGGCCTTCCAGCCCGTCGGCGAGGTTACCGAAGCCGAGTTCACGCGCGTCGTCGACGGCAACTTCAAGGCGGCGTTCTTCACCGTGCAGAAGGCGCTTCCGCTGCTTGCCGACGGGGGCGCGATCCTGATCAACGCGTCCTTCGCCGTGCACCACGGGGTCCCCAACACCGCGCTCTACACGGCCACCAAAGCCGCGGCGCACAGCCTGGCCCCGACCCTGGCCGCCGAACTGGCGCCGCGCCGCATCCGGGTCAATTCGGTGAGCCCCGGCTACACCGACACCCCGGCGTACCGCGCCGAGGCCTCCGACGAGGCGCGGGCCGGCGTCGGCGCGGTGGTCGCCGCAGGCCGCGTGGGCACCTCGGACGACATCGCCGCGGCGGTGGCCTTCCTGCTCTCCGACGAAGCGTCCTACATCAACGGCCAGGACATCGTCGTCGACGGCGGCCTCACCGCCGCCACCCCCGCCCAACTCCTCTGACCGCCGAGGGAATTTCGCAACCAGGGCGGGGCCGCGAATCCGACCTTGCCCGCAGCGTCCCCGCAGGGTTGCCGTGCCGGCCCTTCGCGCGGCATCCCGCGGGATCGATTGGCCGGGCGCCTCGTTCCCCGCCTCCATCCCTGCGCTCGGGCCGTGGTCGGCGAAGGTGCGAGGCCAGGGTTGTCTCGTGTTCGATTCGCCTGACTTCGATCTGGCACCGTACGCAGACTCCGACGTATCCGCCGTGCGGCGCACTTATTGCAGTTGGAGTGAGGCGGGCTGGCGTTCGCTGCTCGTGCAGTGCTTCGACCATGCGCCCGAGGTCGATCAGCTTCGGCTGCCCGGTGTCTGCGACCTGCATCTGGTGCTCTGTGTGGCCGGCGACGCGGTCATGCGGACACAGTCCGACGGGAGAGCGATCCGCAGTCGCCTGCTTCCCGGCAATCTGGAACTCGTGGTTCCCGGTCGGTCGAGCGTACGCACCTACCGGACGACGTCCGCCATGCGCACCATCCAGGTGCACATCCCGTCTGCGACCGTCGATCGAGCCGCCGCCCACCTGGGCGGTGCGGACCCGGACTTCGAAGCGCCGGCGGCTGCGGCGGGTGCGGGCGATCCGGTTGTCGAACATCTCTTGCGCGCGCTGCCCGCCGCCGGCGGTGCGAACGATCTGTATGCGGAATCGGCCGCCGCGTTCCTGGCTGCGCACCTGCTGACCCGGGGCTGGCAGGAACGCCTGCCGGGCCCCGAACACGCGGCGGTCCGGGTGGGCGTCGCCGTCATGCGCGACCGGATGGCCGAGCCGCTGACGCCGGCCGACATCGCCGCCGAAGCACACCTGAGCGTCTACCACTTCATCCGCGTCTTCCGGGAGGCGACCGGCGAGACACCGCATCGGTTCCTCACCCGGCTGCGGATCGAGCGAGCGCGGCAGTTGCCGGCCGACGGCACCCTCACCATCGGACAGATCGCCGAGCGTTGCGGTTTCGCGAGTCCCGGAGCGCTGTCCGCGGCTTTCCTGAGTCGGGTCGGCGTCCGGCCCTCGGTGTACCGCAATACCGATCGGTGATCGGGCACTGGTGGATGGGGGATGTGATGGGTCGTCGGCAAGGGTGTATCGCGGGTCCGACGGGTGATCGGCAAGGGTGCACCGCAAGATCCCACCGGTGATCGGCAATTCGGCGCATGTTCCCGGGCCGGACGCGTCGCTGGTTTCGGACGGAGTCATACGGCACCTCGTCGCCGCACCATCACATTCGCCGACGGACCCGGACGCGTCGGGTGTTCGCTCGGGTCGCGGCGTCGGGCCAACCGCGACACGGCGGTCGCGGTACCGCAGGATGGTCCGTTCGCGGGAGCGTGCGGCAGCGAACGAAAGGAATCGGATCTTGCGCAGCTACGACGCGACAGCGACTTCGACCGCATCTCCGGCCGTCGTCTGGCGCCTGGCCGCGTTCGGTTACGACGACGTGCGCGGTGTCGCGCGTAGGGCGCGGCCGGCGCCCGAGGGGTGGGGCGGCCGGCCGCGACGTGTCGACGGGGTCGTTCGGGCCCACACGCGAACACTCCGCGACACGACCCACGGTGTCGCCCGGCCGGCCGGCTGTCCGGAGCCGCGCCGGGGCCGGGCCACGGATTCACCCGATTCGGCGTGCCGATGCTCCGTCATCGACCGCTGCGGAGGCTTCCGAAGACTCGAGCGACCCGCCGATTCCGGCCGAGCCCGACTCCCGGCGGTCACGGGCGGACCCGAACACCCGGCCCTGCACCGCGAGGTCACGCCTGTGATCGGCGGGTCCGCGACACCGGGCCACCCGCCGAGCGACCGGCCGTCTCCAGCAACTCGATCATGCTGCCCTGGAATTCGGGAAGCATCCGCAACGCCACGACCCACGCGTCGACGTGATCGGCGAGGAACTCGTCGGTGAGTGCGCGCAACGTGCGATCGTAGGCGTCCGAGGTCGCGGGCCCGAGGGAGTGGAGGGCCTGCGACCGGGGCGGCGCCGCGGGCACCGACCCCCGCGGTGTCACCCGCGCACCCGGCGGGACCCGATGCCACCACGGACCGATGGCGCGATCGGCATCGGGGGTTCCTGTCGTCCGCAGGTCGAACCGGACCGCCTCCGCGCGGGACCGGAGTTCGTCGGGGCAACCGGGCTGATCGGCGAGGGTGAGGGCGCCGACCGGTCCCCACGGCCGCGCCTCGTCGGCGCGCAGTACCTCGTCCCATTCCAGCGTCGCTCGCGGGGACAGCAGCAGCAGATGCATTTCCGAGGGGTGGATGTACGCGGCGTAGTAGTAGTGCCCGTCGGGCAGGCCGACGTCGAGGTTGTGCAACCGCCGGACGAGAATCTGCCGCCGGGCTTTGAAGACGCTGAGCCGGTCGAGGATGGCCGGACCGTCGCGATGGGCGAACGCACGTGTCACCACGTCCCGATCGGCATCGTCCATGAGCGGTCCATGCCTCGTGAACAGCGCACGGCCGGCTTTCGGGCCCAGTGCGCCCAGCAGATTGTGGGCGGCGCGAAATGCGACGGATCGGGCGGTGGGAGGGCAACCGCGCACGATCAGCCCGCGCAGGCCGTGCACGATGTGTTCGGGATTCACCGATTCGACGAGCGCGTACCGTTCCGCCACCGTGCGGTCGTACGGAGAGCTGTCGAGCACGGCTCGGCCCGGGTCGGCGATCGCCATCACGCGCACCATCAGATCTCGATCGATGCGGGGATGGACGGCCAGGCGCCAGGCCAGTGGGCCGTCGGCGTGGTCGGCCAGTCGGCGCAGGGTCCGCGGCGCGACGGCCGGATTCTCGGCGAGCAGGTGGCGCGACGCGGGCGATCCGTGCGCGATCACCGCGTCGACAACGCGGGGATCCGGGGTGGCGGCTCCACCGAGGACGCCGCGCCGGATCTCCGCGCCGCACCGTTCCAGCACCGGCACCATCACCCGGCGCGGCGCGCGACTCAGCAGCGTGGCCCACTCGCTCATGCGTTCCCCCTCGACGGACGGCGTCAGGCTAGCCACCCGACCGAGCGAGCCGCACGTGCGTTTCCGCCACCCTCACTCGGTCCCGGCGGAGCGTCCTCGGCCGGGACTCCGGGTGACCGCTGCTCGGCCGGGGGCCGTGGTTCGCGCCATTGGGCCGCCCAGTGCGGCCAGGAGTCGCGCAGGTAGCAGGCGAAGGGAAGCCACCGGATCAGGTCGTTGGTGACGAGGATGATGCCGGACGCCGACGGCCATTGGCCCGAGGCGTACAGCCACAACCAGCCGAGCGGTCCGAGGATCTTGCCGACGAATCCGACGGCCGCGACGAGGAAGCCGTGCTCGGGGCGCAGCGCGACGTCGAGGTAGAGCATGCCGTAGAGGCCGAGCACCATGCCGAGGGTCGCGAAGATCTGCGGGTGTTCCTGCGGCGGCATGTCCGCGAAGCGGAAGAGCCACTGAGGGTCGATCGCGGCGTGGCAGCCCCAGGCGATGTTGTGGACGCCTGCGGCGGCGAACGTCCGTGCAGACGCCGACGCGGCATCGGTGGGAGGGTCGGATTCGGCGGCGGGGGGCGCAGCGGCATCCAACCAGGTCAACCGCGGTGTTAGTGTCCCGTGCATGGGGGAACAGCGGGTGGTCGTCGTGGGGGGAACCGGCTTTTACGGCCGGTATGTTGTGGATGACCTGCTGCGTCAGCCGCACGTCGCGGTGACCGTGGTCGCCCGGCGCCGGCCGGCCGAGGCTTTCGATTCGCCGCGCGTCGACTGGGCGATCGCGGACCACGCGGACGTACGGAGTCTGGCCCGGATCGTGGAGGGTGCCGCGGCCGTGGTGCACTGCGCCGGGCCCTTCCAGTCGATGGAGCCGGATGGCACGCCTCCCTGGGGGCCATTGCGGGCCGCGCTTGCCGCGGGTGTTCCGTACGTCGACATCAGCGAGGACCGGGCGTTCCGGCGCGGCGCGCTCGCGGCGGCGCGGTCGGCTTCGGTTCCGGTACTGATCGGGGCGTCGGTGGTCCCGGGGCTTCAGGCGTTGCTGGTGGCAGACATGGTGCGGGGCCTTCAACGGGTCGACGCCATCCGCTGCGCCGCGGCGCCGGACACTCGGCGTCACCGGGGACCGGCGATGTTCGCGGCCATGCTGCACGGTGCGGGGCTGCGTTTCGAGGCCCCGCGAGGTGGTGTACCGACGGTGGTGCACGGTTGGTCGGAGCCGGAGTGGGTGCGATTCCCGCCGCCGATCGGCAGACGACTGGTTCATCAGGTGTACGAGATGGCCGATCTGGACGTGCTGCCGGACCTGTTCGGGGCGCGCACGGTCAGCTTCAAGGCAGGTAGCGAATTCCCCATGCTGAACCGGGCCTTGGGGGCATTCGCGGTGGTCAGGGCGCGGACGGGCAGGCCCCGTCGTCCGCAGGAGTGGACGTCGGTGGTCCGCGGATTGTCCTGGCTCGCCGGGCGCGCGGGCGATGAGGCGGGGGCGTTCATGGTCGAGGTCGCCGGCGATCGGGACGGCCGTACGGTGACCCGCCGCGTGGGCATGACCGCGCGTCGGCACGGCGGTCGCATGCCCGCCCTGCTCGCGGGAATCGCGGTGGAGAGGCTCCTCACCGGCCGATTGAAGGCCGCCGGAGCCGTCCCCTTGGACAGTTGGCTGCCGCCAGGCGAGTTGTACGCGGCGCTCCTGGAACGTGACATACGTCTGTGGACCTCGTCGGACGACGACTGGCACCCACATTCCCTTTCTCGCGGCCTGGTTGGCGCGGTGCCGTAGCGCACGGACGCGGTGGGTCCGTGCGGAGCCCCTGTGGGGGCGGGAGCCTCGCGCGCCCATCGACGAAGAGGGTGGCGGTGGTTCGGGGCGCGGTCGTTCGTGTCGTCGGCCGCGTGTAGTTTCCGCCTCGGGGTTGGCTGAGGACTTCGGAGGCACGGTGTCGGAGAGTTTCCTGCCGGCCACGCGTATACCGAGGGCACGGCGGGATTTCGAGACGTGGTTGGACGCCCCCGTACCGGGGAACGGGATGTTGGCCAACCCCGGTGAGATGTTCACCGGTTGGTTCTGGGACGGCACCGGGTCGGACGACCGTTGGGCGCAGGTCGGGAAAGGGCGAACTCGGCGCGTCGACATGCGCGGCGGCGGTTGTGTCGTGGCGTGGGGAGGGCCGGTGCGGATCGCCGTGGGGCGTTCGCACCGGCCTTCGGGGGAGGGTCAGTTCGGGTGCTTCACCCATGGGGATTTGGCATACCCGCTGTCGACGTGGAACACCTGGGGGTTGCCGTACAGCTTGCGGACGCGGATCTTCCACACGGCCACGCCCTGCGGCGGCTGTACCACCAGGTCGAAGTCCGCCGGGCGCCCTGCCTGGCGCCACTGCGCGCACGCCTCGACGCAGGCGGCCACCAGTTCGGTGAAGTACTTCGTGAGCTTGACGATCGAGGGCGTCTTCCCGGTCTCCTCTTTCATGTGTTTCAGACAGACCAGGTCGGTTTCCATGCTCGCGGTGCAGAACGCCCGCGGAACCCACGACTCGTGGATGGGGATCCAGGTCAGCGCGGTGACCCCGCCGGGAAGCTGGATCTCCGTGTAGCCGAGCTTGTTGATCGTGGCGCACACGACATCCCAGTCGACGCCGCGCCACGCGAGTACGTTGACCGCCTTGGACAGTTCGAGCGCGGTCGACTTCGCCGGCATTCGCTTCTTGAGCGCGGCGAGGATCGTGTTGTTCCGGCAGTGCGCGAGGACCTGCGCGATCTCCTCCGGCTCCAGGCCCGCGATGCACACCAGCCACGGCTTGCCGTAGAACGTGACCATCGAGGTGCACGCCTCCAGTGCGAGTGTCCCCATCGTGGACAGGCACGTGAACCGGCCGACGACCTCGGGCCGTACCAGGCTCACGCTGCCGGACAGATTCAGGCTTGCCGTGACGACCGCGCTGATCGGCGCGGCGCACACGTTGGTGATCCGCTGCTTCTGCTGGTCCTCGGAGAGCGTGTAGGACGTGCCGAGTTGCACGTCGATCTGCGCGCCGAGGTGGACCGTGGTGACCTGGAGCAGGGGCAGGGCGACGTTGCGGTGCTTGACCAACGGGGCGGTGAGCGGTTCGAGGATCACGGTGAGCTGGAACGAGCCGATGTCCAGTAGGGCGGCGTCCGCATCGGCGACGATCGTGGCGAGGTCGTCGAACGCCGCGGTGTACGAGGCCAGCGTGGTCGTGCGGTGCAGTTCGACGGTGGTCGAGCGCTGGGCGAACGCCGCCAGCTTGGCGTTCGCGCCCGGCAGCGCGGCCAGGAGGCCGATCATCAGCTTGGTGGGCGAGGTGAACGCTCCGAGCCGGTCCCTGGTGGCGGTCTTGAGTCGTGCGCCGGTCACGTCGGCGCTCATGATGTCGTCGTGCCGGACCGACAGCAGTTCCTCGAGGGCGTCCTCGACGGAAGCTTCGAAGTGGACCTTCAGGTCCTCGAACACCCCCAGCGCCAAGTGGTCGATGAGCGCGACCATCTGGGCCTTCCACAGCGCCCGGCGCACCGGGTCGGCGAGGTGCGCGAGTTGCGCGTCCACCTGCTGGTTGGCGTTGTCCTTCCACTTCTGCATGGCGCTGTTCGCCTGGCCCCGCAGCACCGCGTGCAACGCGGGCTTCAGTTCCGCCTCGTTCGCGGGCCGTTCGGGTGGAGTACCGTCTGCCCCACCGATCGTGTGCTCGGTCATTGCCGCACCCCCCAATCCCCCGCCGCGCGCTCGACGCCACGACGAGACGAGGTCGCGGCGGGCGGCGGCGTCGACAATTCTGACAGCACATCAACTCCCTACGGGACAAGATGCGTTGATCCGATACGGCCAGGTGTTCGGCGAGCTCTTCGCCCCTGGTCCGGCATCGGTGTCGCCGGCCGCTGCCGCGCGAATGGTGGCCCCGCGGCCCCGCGGCCATGGCGTCGAGGGCGCTCCGCCGGCGTGACTCCGGGAGGACGCCGATCTCGCCGGCGGCTCCATGGGCGCCTTGCAGGAGTCGGCCGTTGAGGACGATCCCCGTGGTGATGTGGCGACCCGCGACGACGTTGACCGCCGGCCTGCCCGACAAGGCCGCCGCCGGCGTCGCCGACCTGATCACCGGCAGGAAGAACGCCGACCACAGTTCGGCTCGTTCCTCGTCCGGGAGTGGGCCAAGGCCAAACGGTACGGACGGTCTGCCCGCCGCCACGCAGCAGTACCGGATCGCGCTACGTCGCTGACACCGCCCGTCGCCCGCGGACGGCATCGCGAGGGTGTCCAACTCCGTTCTTGACGACCGGGGTTGGACACCCCGACTCCGTCGTTCGCGCCGAGGTTCGGGCCCGGGTTCGTGCGGTGATGGTCCGTCAGGAGGCGGCCGGATCCACGGGATCGACCACGACGAGTTCTTCGATGTGTTCGTTCAGTTGCTCGCGTGCTTCCTGGGGCAGGCCCGTGTCCATGATCAGCGTGTCCGCGTCGCCGAGTCGGGCGATCGTGCTGATCCCGATCAGGCCCCACTTGGTGTGGTCGGCGACCACGACCAGACGGCGGGCGGCTCGCACGAGGGCGTGATTGGTCTCCGCCTCCAGCAGGTTGGGCGTGGTGAATCCGACGCGCGGGCTGATGCCGTGGACGCCCAGCATGAGCATGTCGACGTTGAGGCTGCGTAACGCCGCGACCGCGACGGGACCCACCAGCGCGTCCGACGGCGTGCGCACGCCACCCACGATCACCACGGTCTGATCGGATCGGCCGGATTGGTGGAACACGTCCGCGACCGGAATCGAGTTGGTGACCACCGTGAGCCCCGGAACGTCGACGAGTTGCCGCGCCAGTGTCCAGGTCGTCGTCCCAGCCGACAACGCGATGGCGCTGTTCGGCGCGACCATTGCCGCCGCACGCCGGGCTATCGCCTCCTTCTCCGCGGCCTGCAGCCCGGACTTGGTCACGAAGCCCGGTTCCTCGGTCGAGCTGCCGTCCCTCGACGTGGCGCCGCCGTGCACTTTGACGATCAGACCCTGCGCGGCCAGTACTTCGAGGTCGCGTCGAATGGTCATGTCCGAGACCCCGAATTTCCGCACCAGCGTCGCGACGCGGACGGAACCCTGATCGGCGACCATTTCCAAGATCGTGTTTTGTCGCTGACGTGCCAGCATTGCCGATCCTCCCGCCCGTAGGTAACCAACATATTCCAACATAGCAGTGTTCGTTTCCCGCGCCGCGCTCTGCCTATCGGAAAGATCCTTTGTGCGCACCCTTTCCTGTCGGGTGGAGGCCGCGGCAAGAGTATTTACCAAACCGAGTCTTGTTGGTTAATGTTGGAACTGCTAGATATGTGAGTCGCATTACGAGTGAATACCGCGCCTTCATGTTCGATTGCAAGATCGACTTTTCCGAGCGCAAGAGGAGTCCACCTCGAGAATCTCCCGTTTCGGCAGGTCGGAGCGCTTCCGTCGAGGGGAGCGAAGCATGACGGCCGGGCATGTGGACGCATCGACCATCGAACATGCGCGGTTCTCCCGGACCGCCGACATTCACAGGGGCTGACCATGACGCACCACAGACGCACCCGGCGGAGGGCCGCGATGGTGGCGGCGTTCGCATTCGCCGTGGCGCTCACGGCCTGTTCGTCCGGCAAGGACGAGAACAAGTCCGGATCGCCCTCGGGCCCACCGGTTTCCTTATCCGGCACCATCAAGATCGCCTATTTGCAGAAGCAAGGTGACCAGCAGTACTTCGTGGACGAGGCGGACGGCGCCCGCGCGAAGGCCAAGGACCTCGGGGTCGACCTCAAGGTCGTCAACCTCGGAAACGACACCAACAAGGCCGTCAGCGAGGTTCAGGCGGCAATGGCGCAGAAGTACAACGGGATCGTGATCGTCGTGCCCGACCCCGCGGTGGGACCGCAGGTCGTCGACATCGCCACGCGGGGCGGCGCACCGCTGCTCGCGTCCGACGACCAGATCTGCGTCGGCGGGGCCGATCCGACCAAATGCGCCAAGGACAAGCTGGTTCCGCGCGTGGGCTTCAGCGGTCCCCAGATGGGCACGCAGGTGGGCCGGCGAGCGGCCGAGGAATTCAAGAAGGCGGGCTGGACTCCGGCCGACACCGCGATCATCGCCGCCTGGAAGCAGGACGTGACGGTCTGCACCGATCGGGTCGAGGCCGCCCACGAGGCGTTCAAACAAGCGACCGGCGCGGACGTCAAGGTGCTCAAGGTCGGCACCGACAACACGCCGCCCGACGCGCAGAACAAGACGGCGGCCACGGTGAGCGGCAACCGATCGGTGAAGCACTGGATCGTGTGGGGTTGCAACGACGAGAACGTCAGTGGCGCGGTCACCGCGCTGCAGAACGGCGGCTATGGATCCGAGGACGTGATCGGCGTCGGACTGGGCGCCCATCTGGCGTGCAAGGACTGGGGTTCCGGCAAGCCGAGCGGAATGAAGGCCGCGTTGTTCATCAATGGCCACGAGGTCGGCGGCCTCGCCGTGCAGACCATGGTCGATCGGCTCAGGAACGGCAAGCCCTTCCCCGCCGAGGCGTTCGCGACCACCAAGATGGTCGACCCGTCGAACTGGCAACAATCCGGCCTCAAGTGCACGTGACCCGGTTCGGCTCGCGGCCGCGTCGACCAGCCCGCCGCCACCCCTGACGGCACCGCCCGGCACGAGTCGCGGCGACCCGGGCGCCCACACGGGTCGCCGCGACCTCCCGAACGCCCTCGAGGTCCAGTCATGACGAAAAGCCCACCCCTCGACCTCCCGGGCCCCGCGCTCGCCGTCGAGAACATCCACAAGGACTTCGCCGGAGTCCACGCACTGCGCGGCATCACGCTGGACTTCCCCCGCGGCACCGTCACCGCGCTGATGGGGGAGAACGGCGCCGGGAAGTCCACCCTGATCCGGATCATCAACGGCGACCATCGACCCGGCGACGGCCGCGTCCTCGTCGCCGGCACACCACGCGAACTCCACAGCCCCGCCGACGCCCGCAGGCACGGGATCCGCGTGATCGCGCAGGAGCCCGAGATCGTCCCGCACGTCAGCGTGGCCGAGAACGTCTACATCGGCGCGCTGCCGCGCAAGACGGGCCGCATGCTCGACCGAGGCACGCTGTACCGGCGCATGCGCGCCGACCTCGAACGCCTGGGATTCGCACACGCCATCGCCCCCGAGGCGCTCGGTTCCCAACTCTCGCCCGCGCAGCGCCAACTCGTTGAAATCCTGCGCGCGCTGACCACCGAGGCCACCGTCCTGGCCTTCGACGAACCGACCTCGTCGCTGTCCGAACACGAGGTGGACGCGCTCTTCGACCTCATCCGGCGACTCCGCGACCAGGGTCTCGCCATCATCTACGTCTCGCACCGCATGCAGGAGATCTTCCGACTCGCGGACCGCATCGCCGTCCTGCGCGACGGCGAACTCGCCGGCGTACGCGACGCCTCGCGCACAGACGAGGGCGAGGTCGTACGCCTCATGGTCGGCCGCGACCTGTCGGCCCTGTTCGCCCGCAGACGCAGCGCGCGCGACCGCGTCGTCCTGGACGTCCGCGACCTCACCAGCGAACACGTGTCGAACGTGAACCTGGAGGTACGCGAGGGCGAGGTCGTTGCCCTGGCCGGTCTGGTCGGCGCCGGGCGATCCGAACTGGCCGCCGCCCTCGTGGGAGACCTGCCGATCCGCTCCGGCGAGGTACGCGTCGAGGGTCGGCCGCTCCGGCTGCGCATTCCCCAGGACGCCGTTCGGGTGGGCATCGGGTACGCACCCGAGGAACGCAAGGCCCAGGCGCTGTTCATGACCGGCTCGGTCCGGCACAACATCAGCGTCGCGGTCCTCGACCGCCTGCGTCGCTTTCGATTCGTCAGCTCGCGTCGCGAACGAAGCCTCGCGCAGGAGTTCGTCGACCGCCTCGAAGTGCGCACCCCCTCCATCGACCACGAGGTGCGCAAGCTGTCCGGCGGCAACCAGCAAAAGGTCGTCCTGGCCCGCTGGCTCGCTCGTCGACCCAAGATCCTGATCCTGGACGAACCCACCCGCGGCATCGACATCGGTGCCAAGGCGGAAATCTACCGTCTCATCGACGAGTTGGCCGGGGCCGGTGTCGCCATCCTCGTCATCTCCTCCGAACTGCCCGAGGTGCTCGGTCTCGCGGATCGCATCGTCGTGATGCAAAACGGCGGGATCACCGGCGAACTCGACCGCGCGGACGCCGACGAGGAGAGCATCCTCGCCCTCGCCATGGCATACGACCTCGCCGAACCGACCCAGGGGAACCCGTCATGACCACCACGACCAACGCGCCGCCGCCGATGCCCGCCACCACCACCGGCGGCCACGCCCGGGCGTGGCCCCGACGCGTCGCCACGGCCGTCGGCGCGCAGAACACCAGCCTCATCGGTGCGCTCATCGTCGTCGTCGGCACGTTCGCCTGGCTCGACGACGGCTACCTCACCACCGCCAACATGACCGTGATCGGCGACACGGTCGCGGTGACCGGCCTGCTCGCGGTCGTACAGACCGTCGTCATCATCTGCGGCGCGCTCGACATCTCGGTCGGCTCGCAGGCGGGCATCGCGTCCGTCGTCAGCGCCATGGCGTTCACCTCGACCGACGGCAACGCGGCCCTGGGCGTTCTCGCCGCGGTCGGCGTCGGCATCGCGGCGGGCGTGGTCAACGGCATCGTCATCGTGTACGGGCGGGTCAACCCCGTCATCGCCACGCTGGCCACCCTCGCCGCGTACAAGGGTGTCGCCCAACTGCTGGCGGGCGGCCGCGCACAGGGCTACGTGCTCGGCGACGACTTCTTCATCTTCGTCGCCCGCGGCAAGATCCTCGGACTGTCCGTCCAGATCTGGACGTTGTTCGTGGTCGCCGTGGCCGTGCACGTCCTGCTCAAGTACACCGACATCGGCCGCAACATCTACGCCATCGGCGGCAACGACACCGCGGCCCGCCTAGCCGGCATCAACATCAACAAGTACCTGGTGGCCGTGTACGCCCTCGCCGGCGTCGTCGCGGCGATCGCCGGAGTCATCCTGACCGCGCGCACCGGTTCCGGCCAGCCGACCTCCGGCAGCGAAGGACTGGAACTCAAGGCCATCACCGCGGCCGCACTCGGCGGCTGCGCCCTCAAGGGCGGCAAGGGCGGCATCGGCGGCACACTCCTCGCCGTCTTCCTCCTCGGCGCCCTCGAAAACGGCCTCAACGTCGTCGGAGTCAACTCCTTCTGGCAAAACGTCGCCCAAGGGGCGCTCCTCGTCGTCGCCGTCGTCGTCCAACAACGGCGCAACGGGGAACGCGCCGTCGGATTGCCCACATAGGCACCGACGTTGCCGCTCGCAGGGTGGTCCACGGGCGGGAGCAGGAGTCGCCACGGGGGCCGGCCCAGGCGTGGGGCGGCGTCGACATCGGATCCGGTGACACGGAGTAGCAACGACGCGGGCCGCCTCCCGCACCCCGTCCGCGTACTTCGACATCGCGTCGGCGCCCGCCGGCGGATCGGATCGTCGGTTACCCACTGTTCTCATTGCGTTCAGCGTGAGGTGGCAGATCGGCCCGGTTCGAGCCTGTTGACTGAGGCCGGTGTGCTCGGACGGGGACGCAGGCAGGCCGCATGGCCTCGGGGGAGAAGGGACCGTGGTGGGTAGGTCTGGGCGGAGCGCAATGCGGCGACACATCATCGACCGGGCGGTCGAACGGGAGTTCCACAGTGCGTGGATGCTCGCGGACCTGGCCGAACACGACTTCGAGGTCACCTTCGCCACGGTGAATCCGCTGCTGCGCCGGATGGAGGCGGACGGCGTGCTGATCGCCGAGCGTCGCGAGATCGCGGGACGCGCTCGGCGGATGTACCGGGCATCCGAGGCGACGCGGACGGAATTGGCCGAGGAGCGGCGGGCGCTCGCCGAGGCGATTCGTGAGGTGTTGCCCGCCGGTCGACCCGGCCGATCCCAGGCGCCGGTCGAGTAGTTCGCGCCGGTCGCGAAGCGGTCGGTCGGTCGGCGATACGACGCACCGGGGTCGGATGCCGGGCTGCCCGGGCTCACCCTCACCCTCACCTTGACCCTGACCCCGACTCGGACCGCCGGCCGGTGCCGGCAGAACGAGCCGGGGGAGAGGGCCGGCCGCTCCCACCGCCGTATCGCGCCGGTGACCCGCAGTAACGCGGGCACAGGGCAGCCACCGCGTTGGGACGCGGCCCGTGATCTATCGTGGGTGGGGAACGTCCGTGCGCCGTTCGCGCCGGTGGACGGAGGCAGCGCACCGCGCCCGGGCGCTTCGGGAGACTTATACGGAGCCGGTGCCGTCGCGGCGATGAGTCTGCCGACTCCCACAGGTCTACCTCCCCACCGAGACAACCGACTCATCGGGAGCAGGACATGGGACTCATCCACATCGAGATGTTCGCAACCCTCGACCTGGTCGGGCAGTCGCCCGGCGGCCCCGACGAGGACCCGGTGGGGTTCCCGTTCGGCGGCTGGCAGGCGCCCCTGCTGGACGAGGTCGCCGGGGCGCAGATCGGTGCCGCGTACGAGGGCACGGATGCCCTGCTGCTCGGCCGGCGGACGTATGACATCTTCGCCGCCTACTGGCCGCACCAGGAGGGCGGCGAGGACAACGAGATCGCCACGCTCTTCAACAGCGTCCCGAAGTACGTGGCCTCCCGCGGCAGGCCCGACCTCTCGTGGGCCGGGTCCACGCAACTCGGTCCGGATCTCGCCGACGCGGTACGCGAGATCCGGGGCCGGCACGAGCACGTGAAGGTCGTCGGGAGCCTGAACCTGGTGCAGAGCCTCCTGCGCGAGAAGCTCTTCGACCGTCTCGACCTCTGGGTGCATCCAATCGTGCTGGGCGTCGGGAAGAAGGTGTTCGACGCCGGCGCGGTGCCCACGAACCTCACCCTCCTCGAACCGCCGGCGGCCGGTCCGCAGGGCACCGTGTACCTGCGCTACGGGCTCGCCGACGGCACGCCCGGGACCGGGGACATGAGCGCACCCGATCGAGGTGTCGGGCGCGAGGACTGAAGCCGCCCCTCGCCGGGTGACCTCGCGGCCTTCGGGAACACGGCTGTCGTGTTGGCGTTGACGCCGACGTCAAGGCGTAGCGTCCTCGAGCGATTGCCATCGCCAACGAGGAGAACGGAAACCACGTCGATGACCACCACGGCGAACCCGGCCGACCGCGCCGCGCTGATCGAGTGCGATCAGGACTTCTTCCGGGCGCTGGTCGCCGCGGACGGTGCGCGCCTGGACGAACCAACGACCGACGATTTCATCCTCGTCGGCGTCGGCGACGGTGTTTCGGTCACCAAGGCCGTGCTGCTGGAAGCCGTCGTTTCCGGCGCCGTGCGATTCCCGGCCGTGCGGTCCTTCCCGGACGAGGCCGTCGTTCGGCGCATCGGCGATGTGGGTGTCATCGTCGGCCGGACGAGCATGGACTTCACGCGGACCGACGGTTCGTCCTTCACTGCCGCAAGCCGCTACACCCACGTCTTCTCGGTTCGCCACACCGGCGGATGGCGCCTGCTTTCCGCACAGGGCACGGAGATCAAACCCGGTACGTGAACGCGGCGGCCGGAACTCTCGTCGGCGACACGGGTCGTCGTTATCCCGTGAGCCTGTCCGTTGCGACAAAAGACGAAAGGCAAGGAAATCGCTCTCCTTGCCTCTCCCAAGTTATAGCGCACAGGGGGACTTGCGGCAAGGCCCCGGTGGTGCCGCAGAATCCTCGACCGAGGCTACCACCTGCGGAAATGGGCACGACACAGGTGGGTTGCCGTCGCCCTCCGGGGATGCGGTGACGTCCGTCCGACGGTGGACCTCGCCAAGTGATCGCGGGCGGGACTCGTCGGAGAGAACAACCACCGATGAGGACGTGCCCGACAAGCGGTTCGACAGAGCCGGACGAGCCGGTGATCCGACCGGCCGATGCGGGGCAATGGGGCACGGTGGCTGCCTCGGAGGGATGGCAATGATCGAGCAGTACGTGTTGGACCTGCAAGAGATCGACGAGACGCAGGTCGCGGTCGTCGGCGGCAAGGGCGCACACCTGGGCGGACTGTCGCGGATCGAGGGCATCCGCGTGCCGACCGGCTTTTGCGTGACGACGGACGCCTTCCGCCGGATCATGGCGCAGGCGCCGTCGATCGAGGATCGGCTCGATCTGCTGTCACGCGTGGACCCGGACGACCGGGAGGCGATCCGTACACTGAGCGCGGAGATCCGGCGGACCATCGAAGGGATCACCGTCCCGAGCGATCTCGCGACGGCGATCACCGGCGCGCTCGCGCGATTCGGCGAACAGGCCGCCTACGCCGTGCGATCGAGCGCGACGGCGGAGGACTTGCCCACGGCCTCCTTCGCGGGCCAGCAGGACACGTACCTCAACGTCGTGGGTCCGACGGCGATCCTCCGGCACGTCAGCCGGTGCTGGGCCTCGCTGTTCACCGAACGGGCCGTGACCTACCGCCGGCGCAACGACATCGACCACCGCACGGTCCACATGGCCGTGGTCGTGCAGCGGATGGTCTTTCCGCACGCGTCGGGCATCCTGTTCACGGCCGACCCCGTCACGGGCAACCGGAAGGTCTCCACCGTGGACGCCGGCTTCGGCCTCGGCGAGGCCCTGGTCTCCGGCCTGGTGAACCCTGACGTGTTCAAGGTGCGGGACGGCGAAGTCGTCGCCAGGACGATCGCCGCCAAACAGCGTGCCGTGCAGGCCCTGTCGGCCGGCGGTACGCGGGAAGTGGCGGTCGACGTGCGGCGGCAGGAGGAGCCGGCGCTGACGGACGCGCAGGTCGTGCGGCTCGTCCGACTCGGGCGGCGGATCGAGGCGCACTTCGGCCGTCCGCAGGACATCGAATGGTGTCTGAACGACGACGACTTCCGGATCGTCCAGAGCCGGCCGATCACGACGCTGTTCCCCATCCCCGAGATCGGCGACCAGGAGAATCGCGTCTACGTCTCGGTCGGTCATCAGCAGATGATGACCGACCCGATGAAGCCCCTGGGGCTCTCGATGTGGCGGCTGATGGCCATGGCGCCGATGCACGAGGCCGGCGGGAGGTTGTTCGTCGACGTCACCCGGGCCGTGGCCTCGCCCGAGGGCCGCGCCGGCCTCCTGGAGATGGTGGGTAGGGGCGATCCGCTGACCGGGGACGCGTTGGCGACCGTCCTGGACCGCGACGACTTCGTCCCGTTGCTCCCGGACGCGGGCCCCGGCGGGCCGCCGGCCGGCGACCCGCCCACCCCGATCGAGACCGATCCGGCCATCGTCACCGAGTTGATCGAGCGCAGCCGGGCGTCCATCGCCACCCTGAGGTGCGAGATCCGGACGAAGACCGGACCGGCGCTGTTCGACTACCTGGCGGAGGCCTTCCAGGAGCACAAGCGAGTCCTCGGTGACCCGCTGAGCATGCGGGTGATCATGGCGGGGATGGAAGCCACCTGGTGGCTCAACGACAAGTTGCGGGAGTGGCTGGGGGAGAAGAACGCGGCCGACACGCTGACGCTGTCCGCTCCCGACAACGTCACGTCGGAGATGGGACTGGCGCTGCTCGACGTCGCGGACGTGATCCGCCCGCATCCGGAGGTGGTGGCGTTCCTGCGGGGCGTCGAGGACGAGGGCTTCCTGGACGAACTGGCGAAGCTCGCGGGCGGGCGGGAGGCGCGCGACGCCATCGAGGCCTACCTCGATCGGTACGGGATGCGCTGCGTCGGCGAGATCGACATCACCAGGCCGCGTTGGCGCGAGCGCCCCACCGCGCTGGTGCCCGTGATCCTCGACAACGTCCGGAACTTCGAGCCGGGCGCCGCCGAACGGCGCTTCGAGCAGGGGCTGCGGAAGGCGCGGGAGAAGGAGCGGGACGTGCTGTCCCGCTTGCGGGCCCTGCCGGACGGGGAGCACAAAGCCGACGAGGCCAAGCGGATGATCGACCGGGTCCGCACCTTCATCGGGTACCGCGAGTACCCGAAGTACAACATCATTTGCCGCTTCTTCGTCTACAAGCAAGCCCTGCTGGCGGAGGCCGAGCGCCTGGTGCGGGCCGGCGTGCTCCCCGAGCGGGAGGACGTCTTCCACCTCACGTTCGGGGAGTTCCACGACGTCTCGCGCTCGAACCGGCTGGATGACCGGCTCGTCCGGCTCGTCCGCGAACGCAAGGACGCGTTCCGGTCGTACCACGCGCTCACACCGCCCCGGGTGCTCACCTCGGAGGGCGAGGCCGTCACCGGGGCGTACCGGCGTGAGGATGTGCCCGCCGGGGCCCTGGTCGGCCTGCCGGTGTCCGCCGGGACGATCGAGGGGAGGGCCCGCGTCATCCATGACATGTCGGAGGCCGATCTCGAAGCGGGCGACATCCTGGTCACGGCCTTCACGGACCCCAGTTGGTCGCCCCTGTTCCTCGGAATCGCCGCACTGGTGACGGAGGTCGGCGGCTTGATGACCCACGGCGCGGTGATCGCCCGGGAGTACGGCCTGCCCGCCGTCGTGGGTGTGGAGCAGGCCACTCGCCTGATCCGCGACGGACAACGGATCCGGGTACACGGAACCGACGGCTACGTCGAGATCCTGCCTTGATCGACCGTCGGCGGATGGCGGTCCGCCATCGACGCCACTCCGCCGCTGCCCATGAACCGCGGCAAAGGGAGGGCTTCGGGGCCCCGACGACGCCGGTGTCTTGCTCAGCGAAGCTCTCCGGTGATGATCCACAGGTGGCCGAACGGGTCGCGGATGCGGCCCGAGCGCTTCCCGTACGGCCGATTCTCGATCGTCACGACCACCTCGGCGCCGTGGGCCGTCATCCGTTCCCCGACCTCGTCCGGGTTGTCGACTTCGATCTCCAGCAGGACCGCGGAGCCGCCCAGATCACGTGGGGAGACCCATCCCCATGCCGAGACAGCGGGTGAGACCCGGAAGGACGACCCGCCGAGGCGGTGCTCCACGACGGTGGGCCGGCCATCGTCGCCCGGCGCACGGAACACCTCCTCGGCGCCGAGGACATCCTGGTAGAAGGCCGACGCACGGTCGGGGTCGGACACGATCAGGCGAGGGAGAATCCGGAGCTGCGTCATGCGTCGATCATCAAGCCGGGCGGCGGTGGAGTCTTGAACGTTTGGGAACGAGCCCGGCCCGATCGCGCGTCAACCGGACGCGGGCGCTTCGCCGAGTGAGTGGTCGGGGGCCGACGGGCCTTCGGCGCGCAGCCACTCGGTGGGTGTGCACCCGGCCATGGCCCGCCACTCCCGGGAGAGATGCGCCTGATCGGCAAATCCCGACGCGGCGGCCACGTCCGCCAGACCGACTGCGGCGGTGTCGACGGCCGCGAGCCGACGCCGGGCGGTTTCGAAGCGGACCAGACGCTGGTACTCCTTCGGCGTCACCCCGCACTCCGTACGGATCCTGCTGCTGAGGTGCCGTCTCGAACATCCGATCCGCCGGGCGGCCTCATCCACCCGGGTGGTGCGGGACAGGGCCGCGAGCATGGCGCGCAGTTCGTCGGCGTTCTCGCCGTCGCCGTGCCGGGCGAGGCCGCCGAGCAGGGCGTGTTCGACGAGCGCGCGACGTTGCGGCCAGGTCCGGCAGGCCGCCATCCGCTCCGGAAGGTCCGCCAGGGCGGGGACCACGTCGGCGAGATCGACGACGTGATGGGCCAGAGCAGACGCCGGCAGCCCCAGCAACGCGCCGGCGCCCAGCGGGCTGAGCGTCACGTACACGCCGCGGGTGCAGCCTCTTTGCCGCAGCTCGGCCGCGTCCATGTGCAGGCCGGCCACGACGGCGCGGTGGCGATTGCGCGAGGCGGAACGCGCGACCCACCCGATCTCGAGAGAATCGTCCTCGGGGATGGTGATCGACAGGGTGGAGGAGGGAAGCCCGCGGTGGACACCGGCCGGGCCCGGCCCGAGATCGTACGCGGCCAGCGTCGCCACGAACGGTCTCAGAGGGGAGTTTCGCCTGATCACCGAACCAGCCTCTCACCCTGCGAGCGACGTCGGCCGATCGGGTGGTTCATTCCCGGGAAGCGGGAGGCAGTTGTTCCGTCCACAGGGTCTTGCTGCCGGAACTGGTGTACCGGGTGCCCCAGCGGTGGGTCATCGCCGCCACCAGTTGCAGGCCGCGGCCGTTCTCGTCCATGAGCGCGGCGTGCCGAGTGCGCGGACTGGATTGACTACCGTCCTGGATTTCGCAGGTCAGCGTAGTGCCGCGGATCAGGCGTAGGGCGATCGGTCCCGCGGCGTGCCGGATCGTGTTGCCGATCAGCTCGCTCACCACCAACTCGGTGCTCGGAATCAGGTCCTCCCAGCCCCACCGGGGGAGTTGATCACGCACGAGCTCGCGGGCCAGGCCCGCCGAGGAGGGTTCGAATGGGAGATCCCTCGAGACCACGTGTTCCGGGGCGAGCCGGTGGGCGCGCACGGCCATGATCGCGGCGTCGTCCGTCGAATGCCCGGAGCCGGGGAGCAGCGCGCCGACGACGGAGTCGCACAACCGACCCAGTTCGGTGGCCTCGTCGTCGGACGCGCGCTCCTGCCGCTGTTCGCCGGCCGCGTCGGTCAGTGCCTTGTGCAGTCGGCTCATCCCGACCTCGGGGTCCGAGTCCGCGACGCCGATCAGACCGTCCGTGTAGAGCACCAGCAGACTTCCCTCGGACAGCACGAAGTCAAGGGTCTGGTAGGGGAGTTGAGCCGTCCCCAAGGGTGGGCCGATGGGGGGTTCGAGGAACCGCGTCGTGCCGTCCGGGTCGACCACGGCCGGCGGCGGCTGGCCGGCGGAGGCGAGCGTACACACCCCGGTCGTGGAGTCGTACACGGCGTAGAGGCAGGTCACGTACAGGTCGCCGTCGAGGCCGGCGACGACGTCGTTGAGGTGGGCGAGCATCTCCTCCGGCGGATGGTCCAGGATCGCCAGGGTCGAGACCGCGGTGCGCAGTCGACTCATGGTGATCGCCTCGGACAGCCCGTGTCCCATCACGTCGCCGATGACCAGGGCGACGCGCTCGGCCGAGAGCGGAATGGCGTCGTACCAGTCGCCGCCCACGTCGACGCCCTTGCCCGCGGGACGGTATCGGGCGGTGGAAGTCAGGGCCGCTGTTTGGGGGAGCCGCCAGGGCAGCAGTTGTTCCTGCAATCGGCGAGCGCGTTCGTGCTCACGGTCGTAGAGGCGGGCCCGCTCCATCGCCTGGGCGATCAAACCGCTCAGGGCGATGAGTACTCCGCGTTCGGCGCCGGCGAAGGAACGAGGGTGCAGGAAACCGATCACGCAACTGCCGACCGGATGGCCGCCGGCCGTGAGCGGCAGTAGCGCCCAGGCTCGTCGTTCGCCCGATCGGGCCAGGTCGGCGAGCTCGGGGTAGCGCTCGACGAACGCCTCCAGCGAGGGGATGAACTGCGCAACGTCGGTGTACAGGGGACGCGGCTCGTCCAAGTCCCTCAGTCGGGCGACGAGCGCCGGGTCGTAGCCGACCGTCCCCACCAGGCGCAGACTCGTGTCCTCCCGGGCGTACATCAGCACGCTGTCGGCACCGAACGCCGGGAGGATTTCGGCCGCCACGGCGTCGACCACGTCCCGGGTGGTCAGGCTCTGGGCGAGGGCTTCCGCCAATGCCCCGATCCGGCGTCCGCGTTCGACGGCGGCTCGTTCGGCCTCCAGCTTCGCGGTCACATCCGCCATGAAGACCACGAGGTAGGGGTCCGCCACCACCAGGCGCAGTCGCTGCCAGGTCTCGCCCAGCCGTATGTCGACCGTCACCGGCAGGTCGCTGTCCAACGCTTTCGCGAACTGCTCCGGGAGTCCCCGGTCCGCGAGTTCGGGGATCACCTCCCAGGGCGTGCGTCCGGTCAGGGAGGTGTGGGCGGTCGCGAGAAGACTCGCCCGGTCGTTGGCGTACAGTACGCGCCAGTCGGCGGGGTCCACGATCAGGAACGCGTCGGGGAGATGGCGCAGGACGCGAGTGACGGCCTGCTCCGTCATCCGCTCGGCGGTGGTCATCCACCCGGTGCCGGTCATCCGCAACGGGGTCTCGTCGTCGGCGTAGGTGGTGTGGCCTCGCAGTTCGACCCAGTTGACCCGTCCGTTCGCCGAACGCACCCGATACTCGACCGAGTACACCTCGTGTCGGGCGATGGCCTCTTCCATCGCCGCGAGCACTCCCTCCAGGTCGTCGGGGTGCACCCGTTGCATCCAGGTCTCGACTCGGTTGTCCCACTCGTCACGGCGCAATCCGGCGCTTTTCAGAATCACGTCGAAGCCCACCTCGTCGATGAGCAGTTCCCCGGTCCGCATGTCCCATTCCCACGTGGCGACCCGTACGCCCGCCATGGCCTCGCGTAGACGTGATCCCGATCCCGACCACCAGGGCAGCATCACGCGTTCCGAGGTGGAGGCCCGCGCCGGCCGGGTGCCCACCGTGTCCACCAGACGGGAAAGGAACGCGCGTCGTTCCTCGGGCACGGGCGTCGTGGTGATCAGGGTGAGGGTTCCGACGCCCTGCCGGCTGTCGAGGATGGGCAGGACCAACATTGCCGCGGCACCGTACCCGAGCGGCCGACCGTCGGCCGCGTCGATGCCGTCCCCACTGGCGCCGTCGCCCCCGGTGCCGTCGCCACCGGCGCCGTCGCCTCGGTCGGCGTCGGAGAGGGCCAGTGCGATGGGTTTGCCCTCGCGCATCGCCCGTGCCGGTCCGTTGGAGCCGTCGGCGGGGAGGTCCTCCCACCGAACCGCGTGGCTCGCCCGGAGTCCGCTGATCGCGGCCAATCTCAGCACGTTTCGGTCCTGCGCCCGCAGGTGCACGAATCCGGCCAGGGCCCCCGTCGCAGTCACCGCGTGATGCAACGCCAGTCGGGCCAGCTCGAGCTCGTCGACGTCGGCGTCCGCGCAGGCGGTTCGTAGCGTCCCGAGTCTCGCGTCGTCGACGGATCCGGGATCCGGTTTCCCGAGCCCATCCATGCGTGGCCCCTCTCCCGGGACGGAAACGCACATAATACCCAAAACGTATGCGATGAAGGGGTTCACGGGACATCCGACCTGCGGTCCGGCCGGGACGCGGGACGAGGTTCGTTCCATGCGTCCGCCCGGGCCGCCGACCCGGGACGGGTTCGCAGAGGTCGCCCGAACCGTTCGCCGAACTCCGTGCCTTCGAGACGGCCGGACGTCCATGCCGCGCGCCGTGGCGGGCACCCCGGGCGGCTTCCCGCCGCCTGGGTAGGGAGCCTGACATGTCCTTGAATCGACGCCTCATCTCGCCCCGCCGTTGGACTCCGCCCCCCGCCCCCGCCGACGAGGGGCGCACAGCCGTCACCGGCCGTTTGGTCGTCGGCCGCCGCATCGCCACCGGCGGTCACGGCCCCGAGGACGTGATCTTCGACAGGCGGGGCAACCTGCTCACCGGTCTCGGCGACGGCCGCATCGTGCGTATCGACCCCGCCGCCGGAACCCACACGGTGGTGGGCAACACCGGCGGCCGTCCGCTGGGATTGGAACCGGCCGCCGACGGCGGCATCCTGATCTGCGATCACAACCGGGGTCTGCTGCGCATGTCCGCCGACGGATCCGTCGAGGTGCTCGTCGACACCATCGCGGGCCGGCCGCTCACCTTCGTCAGCAACGTCGTCGAAGGCCCCGACGGAACCGTCTGGTTCACCGTATCCACCCGCCGCTGGGACCTGGAGCACTACGTCGGCGACATCGTCGAGCACTCCTGCACCGGCCTGCTCTGCCGCCGAGACCCCGACGGCACGGTCACCGTGCTGCGCGACGGCCTCAAATTCGGCAACGGACTCGTCCTCGCCCCGGACGCCTCCCACCTGCTCGTGGCCGAGACCGCCGGGTACCGGATCAGCCGTCACCGGCTCACCGGCCCGAAGGCCGGAACCGACGAGCCGTTCGTGGAGAACCTCGCCGGCCTGCCCGACAACATGAGCCTCGGAAGCGACGGGCTGCTCTGGGTGTCGATTGCCGCGCCCCGCAACGCGCTGCTGGACAGGCTGCTGCCCCTGCCGGGGCTCCCGCGTGTCCTCCTGTGGAACCTGCCCGAGGCTCTACGACCCAAGGCCACACCCGTCGCCTGGGTCATGGCCTTCGACCTCGACTCGCGCGTCGTCCACGATCTGCGCGCCGACAACGTCTCGTACGGCTTCGTCACCGGCGTCGCGGAGCACGAGGGCACGGTGGTCGCCGGCAGCCTGTACGAGGACGACATCATCGTGCTCGCATCCCCTCCGCCCCGGTAGGCGACGCACGCGGCCCGCGGCCCGTCCGTCTCGGCCCGGACAAGGCGGCTCAGTCCTCTCACCGCGGGCAATCAGCCTGGGCGCGTCCGTGGCCGGGGTGTGATGTGGTGTCCACCGAATGAAATTCTTCATTCATGATCTTGAAGTCTGTTCATCCCCATGCCAGATTCGGCGGGACACAGACACAGTTCGGCGTGATCGCCGCTACGCCTTGGGAGCCACGCATGCCGATCGAGCAGACCTCCGAGGGGGGCCTCGCGCTGGAACGCCGCACCATCGAGGTGATCCCCGACGCCGAGCGGCACGGCACGCCACTCAGCCAGTTCACCCTGTGGTTCGGCGCCAACATGCAGATCACCGCGATCGTCGACGGCGCCTTGGCGGTGGTCTTCGGCGCCGACGCGCTGTGGGCGATATTCGCCCTGCTCATCGGCAACGTGCTGGGCGGGGCCGTGATGGCGCTGCACTCGGCGCAGGGGCCGAAGCTCGGGGTTCCGCAGATGATCTCCAGCCGGGCGCAGTTCGGCGTCTACGGTGCGGTCCTGCCGTTGCTGCTGGTGATCCTGATGTACCTCGGCTTCGCCGCGACCGGCACCGTCCTGGCCGGTCAGGCCGTGTGCGAGATGCTGCACATCGACAACGCCAAGGTCGGCATCCTGATCTTCGGCGCGCTCACCGCGGTGGTGGCGGTCACCGGCTACCGTCTGATCCACGTCGCGGGCCGCATCGCGACCGTCATCGGCGTGCTCGGCCTCGGCTACCTGATGATCCGCCTCTTCACGCAGTACGACGTCGGCGCGCACGTGGGCGTAACGGGCTTCGACATCGCGACGTTCCTGCTCGCCATCGGCCTCGGCGCCGGGTGGCAGCTCACCTTCGGCCCGTACGTCGCCGACTACTCGCGCTACCTGCCGCGCGACACCAGCCACCGCGCGACGTTCTGGTCGACGTTCGCGGGCTCCGTCGTCGGTTCCCAGATCGCCATGACGCTGGGGGCGCTCACCGCGGCCGTCGCGGGCAAGGCGTTCCTGCCGGACCAGGTCGGCTTCCTCGGCGATCTGGCGGGCCCCGCGTTCGTGGCGTTCCTCATCTACTTGGTGATCGTGGTCGGCAAGCTGACCGTCAACTGCCTGAACGCATACGGCGGCTTCATGTCGATCCTGACGATCGTGACGGCGTTCGACGGGCGTTCACGGATCTCGCAGGCCGCCCGCGCGGCGTACATCATCGGGTTCACGGCGGTCACGGTGGTCATCGCGATGGCGGCCAGCGCGGACTTCCTGACCAACTTCAAGAACTTCGTACTGTTGCTCCTGATGGTCTTCACGCCGTGGAGCGCGATCAACCTGGTCGACTACTACCTCATCTCGCGCGAGCGCGTCGACATCCCCGCGCTCTACGACCCGAACGGCCGTTACGGTCGTTGGAACGTCACCGCGCTGACCTGCTACGTCGTGGGCGTGGTGGTGCAGATCCCGTTCCTGGCCACCAAGTTGTACACCGGCGCGCTCACCAAGAAGCTGGACGGCGCGGACATCTCCTGGATCGTCGGCCTCGCGGTCACGTCGATGCTCTACTACCTGTGGGCGCGTCGCACCGCGAACCCGCCCGCCGAAACCATCCGCCCCACCGAGCCGGAGGCAGGCGACACCCGCGCCGAGGCGCCGGTCGGCTGACCGCCGCGCACCCCGCGCGGACGGTGGATCTCCGGCCACCGCACACGAACCCGCCGCCTCCGTACGGTCCCTCCCGCCGGGACCCGCGCGGAGGCGGCACGTGTGCGTGCGAGCCGAGGATCTCGCGGACCGATTGCGGGGACGGTGGAGCGGGGGACGGTGACGGGACGTCAGCTCGCGAATGTCCCTGCCTGCCCTGATGGCTCGATCGACTCGTGGTCGGGTGTGCGGGCGGCCCCGGGCGCGCGCTGCTCGGCGAGGGCCTCCAGTTCGGCGACCGCCCGGTCGGTGGCGGTCTCGGCGGCGATCGCCCGCGCCATCCGCTCCGCGGCGGAGCGGTACGACGGGTCGTTCAGCACCCGCTCGACGGCGCGCGCGATCGTGCGCGCCGAGGCGCCCTTGCCCACGGAGACGCCGGCGCCCGCCAGTCGGACGTGCCGCGCCACCTCGATCTGGTCGCGGCCGAGCGGCACGCAGACCATGGGGACCCCGGCGCCCAGCGACTTGACCGTGGTCCCGTGGCCGGCGTGCGTGACGGTCACGGCGGTGTGCCGCAGCGCGAGGCTGTGCGGGGCGGAGGCGGTGACCAGGACATTGGCGGGCGCGCGTACCGTTGCCGGGTCCACGGCGGGGCCGGTGGTCAGCAGCCCGCGGACCGGCAGGGTGCCGAGGGCTTCGGCGATGCGCTCCAGCAGGTCGTGCTGCTTCATGAACGACGAGCTCAGGCCGACCAGTACCAGTGGTGCGTCGCCGTCCGGCAGCGTCAGGTCCCCGGCCCAGGCGGGGTCTTCCAGGCGCGGCCCGACGTGCCGTATGTGCTCGGGGAACTGCCGCCCGGCGTGATCGAAGGCCCGGGGCGAAAGCACGAGTATTCGGTCGACGCGCTCGAACGCCTCGACGACCGAGTCGAGCGGTTCCAGGCCGTTCTCGACGCGTGCGCTGTTCAGGGCCGGTAGCCCCTTCACCCACGGTTTGCCGGACAACCGCGTCACGATGCGGTCGCGCAGCCGGCCCGGCGCGCCCTTCGCCGGAGCGAAGCCGGGACCGGGCGGCGGTGCCCCCGGGGTGGGGAACGGATAGATCGTCGTCGTCAGCGAGGCCGTCGGGACGCCGGCCGCCTCACCCGCGGTGGCCACGCCCAGCAGCATGTGCTCGGACACCAGCACGTCCGTCGGCCGGGCACGCAACTCGGCGAGTGTGTCCCGGGCGTAGTCGGACGCCGGCCCGCAGACGATGCGGTCGCGCAGCCGGGCGGCCGCGCCGAGCGGCGTGCGGGCCTCGAAGTCGCGGATGACGTCCTTGCTCGGGTCGCTGGGGTCGCCTTGCGGCGCGGTGGTCCAGGCGACCGCCTCCAGGCCCGCGCCCACGATCTCGTCGCGCAGCGACTCGTCGGCCAGCACCCGCACGCCGTGGCCGCGTTCGCGGAGCGCGCGGGCGACCGACAGTACGGGGGGCACGGCTCCGCCGCCGGCCCACGTGGCGAAGAGGAAGTTGCTAGGCATGGTGTTCCTTCCGAGGGTCGATCGCGGTCAACATGTCGCGCATGGCTCGCTCGGCTTCCTCGCGGGAGAGCCCGAGGTCACGGCGCCACAACTTCCACAGGTAGATGTCCGTGGCGGCGTAGTGCAGGTTCAGCGCGTGATCGCGGGCCGGGCCGGCGGCGGGGAGCCGGTCGGCGAAGACCCGTTCCAGCCAGGCCCGGTGGAGACCGCGGGCGTGTGCGGCGGCCCGGGCGGCAGCGGGGATCCGGTCCATCTGCGCGATCCAGAGCACGTTGGCGTCGCCTTGTTGTTCGTAGTCGGCGAAGAGGACGGCGACGATGGCCGCCACGTCCCCGGTCGGCGCCTGGCGCGCGAGCTCGGTCTGTGCCGCCACCGCGTCGGCGACGGCGTCGGCGAGGCCGTCCTTGCCGCCGAAGTGGTTGACGATCGTCTGCACCGACACGCCGGCCGCGTCGGCGATGTGCTGCAACGTCACCTCGTCGTGCCAACGCTGCGACCACAGTTCGGCCGCCGAGCCGATGACGCGCGCCCGGGTGGCCTCCAGTGCCGCGGCCCGGGCGCCCATCCGGTACGAGCGTCTGCCCTCACTTTCCATGGAGTTGATTCCATATTGAATTGAGTGGGAAGTCAAGTGAAAGTCCGTGGCACCTGCGGCTTGCAGCGGGGTGGGCGTTCGTGGTCCCGCGACGATCACTTGCTTGCCGTACGGCAAGCAACGGGAGCCCGCCCCCGCGGCCGACGGCAGAGACCCTCTTCCCGTTTCGAGGTGGAGTTGTCGCGGGAACTCCTGGTGCACGCCGCGATGGCGCGCTGCCGCGATGAACGTGCGGAGCGTCCGGCTCCGGGGCGGCTCGGGCGCTTGCTCGGTAAGGCGGTGAACGGCGCCGGGCACGGCCCGCACGGCGGCGAGCGCGCGTTCTCGCGGTCCTGGCCTTTTACGTCTCTGCGAGGATGGATCGTATGAATGTGCGAAGCGGGAGCCGGGTGCGGGTGTCCGGCCGGGCAAGCGCACCGATGGTGATGCCGGCGCACGGGTTCGGCCGCGACCGGAACATGTGGCGCCTGGTGGTGCGCCTTGTCACCCGTAGCGCCACCGGGCATTACCCCCGGCTCGGCGCCCCCGAGGAGACGACCGAGGCGTTCGCCGCGTTCGCCGGAACGCCGCGGTGATGTCCCGAGCCGGCCGTGACCGGGACGGGCATACGGACCACGACCGCACGTTCTCCGCACTGCTGGAGGACAGCGCCGAGGATCTCTACGAGCACGCCCCGTGCGGATACCTGTCCACGCTGCTGGACGGGCAGATCGCCAAGGTCAACACCACCCTCCTGGAGTGGCTCGGCTACGAGCGCGGCGACCTGGTGGGCCGCAAAAGGTTTTCCGACCTCCTCACCGTCGGCGGACGCCTCTACCACGAAACACACTTTGCGCCCCTGCTGCGCATGCAGGGCCAGATCAACGGCATCGCGCTGGAGATGAAGGCGGCCGACGGCAGCCGACTCCCGATCCTGGTGACCTCCACGGTCAAGACCGGCGACGACGGGCAGCCGCTGCTGATCCGCACCACCGTCTTCGACGCCCGCGAACGCCGTGCCTACGAGGAAGAGCTGCTGCGTGCCCGCCGGGAGTCCGAGCGCGAGCGCGAACGCCTGCGGCGCCTCACCACCACACTCCAGCAGACCCTGCTGCCGCCGGCCCTGGCGAACGTGCCGGGCCTGGACGTCGCCGCGCACTACCACATCGCCTCGGCCGACGAGGTCGGCGGCGACTTCTACGACCTGTTCCCACTCGCGCACGGCACCTGGGGAATCTTCCTGGGCGACGTGTGCGGCAAGGGCGCCGCCGCGGCCGCCGTCACCTCCCTGGCCCGCTACACGCTGCGCGCCGCCGCGGTCTACGACCCGGACCCGGCCGCCGTCCTGCACAACCTCAACACCGTTCTCAACCACGAGTACAACGGCATCGACCCCCGGTTCTGCACGGTCCTCTTCGGCCTGCTCACGCCCGAGGGCGACCACGGCGGCTTCCGCATCTCCTTGGCCGGCGGCGGCCACCCGCCGGCTCTGCTGATGCGCGCGGACGGCACTGCCGACTATCTGCCCACCCCCGGCGGCCAGCTCATCGGCGCACTGCCCGACGCCCACATCACCACCATCACCTTCCGCCTCGAAGCGGGTGAAACCCTGCTCCTGCACACCGACGGCCTCACCGAGGCGCACACCGGCGGCCGCGGGGACCGCTACGGCGACGATGCCCTCCTCGACTTCGCCCGTACGCTGGCCCCCACCACCGCCCGGCACGCCATCGACGCCATCCGCGACCTGCTCGACACCCTCGGTGCCGGGGTGGACGACGACACGGCGGTCCTGGCCGTCAGCGTGCCTCACCCCGATCGTGCAGAGCAGCGAGGACCCGGCTGAGAGTCCGATACGCGGAACACCCCGTCCGGTCCCGTCGTCGAATCGGCCGGCATGGCTGACACCGCCCGGACTTCTCGTGGCACTCCCTCGCGGCGTTATCGTGACCTGTCCGCCAGGGCCGTTCCGAGGACGGTGGAAGCCGCACGACGTACAACCGTGCGGCCCGGCCCGGCGGACGGCCCTGCCGTCGCGCGTCGAGGAGTACATCTGTGGACAACATTCGCAAGGCGGTCATCGCGGCGGCAGGGTTGGGAACGCGCATGTTCCCGATTACCAAGGTGATCGAGAAGGCGATGTTGCCCATCGGACGCCGGCCGACGATCGACTACATCGTCCGTGAGTGCGCTGCCGCCGGCGTGCGGGAAATCGCGATCGTGGTACGCCGGGGAAGCACCCAGATCCAGCGCTATTACGAGGACGACACCGAACTGCGTGCCCTGCTCGGCCGACGAGGTTGGGGTGAAAAGGCGCGTGCGCTCGACGAACTCGCCTCGGTTCCCTCGATCACCTTCATCGAGCAAGACCTGGAGGACCGGTACGGTACCGCCGTCCCGGTGATGCTCGCACGAGACTTCATCGCCGACGACGCCTTCTTCTTCGTCTCCAGTGACGACCTGCTCGTCGAGCGGCATGGACAATCGACACTCACGCAACTGGGGCGCGATGCGGGCGGCAGTGGCGGATATGCCCTCGTGGGACAACCGTCGCCGGCGAGTGCCCTCGACCGCTACGGCCGCCTCGAAACGGTCGAAAGCGACGGGCGACTGCACCTGACGGATCTCGTCGAGAAGGACGCCGGTGGAACCCGACCCGACGGCGGGAAGGTCCTGATCAATATCAGCAGGTACGCGTTCCCCGCGGAATTTCTTCCCGTCCTCGGCGCGGTGGGGGAACACGAAGAGTCCGGAGAGTACCGCCTCACCGACGGACTGTCGGAAGTCGTCCGGTCCACTGCGATCGCCGTAACCGTCAGTCGCGGCACCTACTTCGATCTCGGCAGCGAGCAGGGGTTGGCGGAGGCATCCCAACACGTCGTCGTCGACAAGCAGTAGATCCGCGACATCGGTTCGCGGCGGGAGGAGCGGCCCGATCCGTAGCACGCGCATCGGGTCCAGGGTCGGCCGGCCGAGCCGGTGCCTGCCGCGTGATCCGCAGGCCCGTCGATCACCCGGCCGGGTTCGGGTGACCGGCGGGCCGGCGTGAGCCGGGCTGAGGTGAGGGAGGGCGGGATCGGTGTGAAACTGGGCACGGAAGGGGTGATCCTCGTGTCGGACACACCGCACGCGTTCCCCGGTCCCGACACCGCCATCGACGAGGATCGGCTGGAAGAGCTGATCGTCGAGGCGCAGACGGCCCTGCCGGTCGAACTGCCCGCCTTGGCGATCCGATGCGCCCGTGCCCTCGGCCTGGACACCGCGTTGATCTACCTCGTCGACCTGCAGCAGCAGCTGCTCATCCCACTCGACGAGGCCCTGGAGCCGCTGCCGGTGGACCTCTCGGCGGCCGGTTGGGCCTACCGCACGGTCTCTCCACGGGTGGCCGAGGACGACGAAAGCTTGATCCTGTGGGTGCCTCTCGTCGACGGTGCGGAGCGGCTGGGCGTGCTGGCGGTGCGGACCGCCTCGCTCGACGAGACACGGATGCGCCGCAGTCGCATGCTGGCCCATCTGTTCGCCATGCTGATCACGTCCAAGCGCGCCTACAGCGACTGGCTCGCCGCCCGCACCCGCACCGCGACCATGCGGTTGCCCGCCGAGATGCTGCGGGCCTTCCTGCCGCCCCGCACCATCGGCAGCAGCAGGTGCGTATCGACCGCCGTCCTGGAACCGGCGTACGACGTCGCGGGCGACGCCTTCGACCACTCGGTGGTCAAGAACATCCTGCACACCATGATCCTCGACGCGATGGGCCACGATCTGACCGCCGGCCTGACCACGTCGGTCGCCATGGCCGCGGCGCGCAACGCCCGCCGGGGCGGCGCCGACCTGGCCGACGTGGTCGGCTCCGTCGACCGGGCGCTCGCCCAGTGGCTGCCCGACCACTTCTCCACCGGCGTGTTGTGTCGGCTCGACGCCGAGACCGGGGTGCTGCGCTGGGTCAACTGTGGTCACCCCCCACCGCTGCTGATCCGTGCCGAGCGGGTGCTCGCCGGGGCACTGGACAGCCCCCCACAGCCTCCGATCGGCCTCGCCGGTTCACTCGCCCCGGCGGCCCGGCAGGTCCACGAGGCGACCCTGGAACCGGGCGATTGTGTCCTGCTCTACACCGACGGTGTCGTGGAGGCGCGCGACGCGGACGGTGCGGAGTTCGGCCTCGACCGGTTCACCGACTTCATCATCCGCTCCTCCTCCGCCGGACAGCGCCCGGCCGAGGTGCTGCGGCTGCTCATCCACGCCATCCTCGACTACCAGCGCAACCAACTGCGGGACGACGTGACCATCCTGCTCTTCGAATGGAGTCCGCAGCGCCGGTGACCCGGCACCGCGCCGAGCCTCGCGCTGCTCGCGGTCCGCGTTCGGCCGGGTCGACACACGGAAGCCGGCGGGGTTCGACGGGCAGCCCGGATCGAGGTCTCGACCCCCGGGTGCGGGTGGGGGTATGGAAGCGCGGTGATCGGGTCGGATCGCGCGAGTTCCGTTCGCGATCCGAGCCGGCGATGACCGATTTTCCTAGCCTGAGGTTGCCCCACCGGATCGAACACAGGAGCCACTCGTGAACCCCGTGAATTCCACGTCCATCGTCACCGATTCCCCGGCCGCCCCCGCCGCGTTCGACCGCACCGGCGAATCCCCGCTGGCCATCGCGCTGCGTCGGGTCGCCGCCGAGTCCGAGGCCGGCGGTCCGCGCATCGGCTACAACAGCTTCGTCGGCGGCGAGTAACAGTCACCCTCGATCGACCGGCACGTGACGCCGGAGGTCGACGCAACGGCTGATGCCCCGGCGGACCTCGGACACTCCCGAGGTCCGCCGGACCCGGCCGGGAACACCCTCACCCGCACGGATCGCGCCGGTGCAATCCTCGGAACCACCCGGAGCAGACACTGTGGTCAACCTCGAAGCTCCCGTACGCAGACCGGCGGAATGGCCGGCCGATCTGCTCGATCCCGACAGCCTGGGCACGACGTGGCAGCCCGTGCCCTTCACCCACTTCGTGGTGAAAATGCACAGCCGCTGCAACCTCGCGTGCGACTACTGCTACCTGTACGAGATGGGCGACGAATCCTGGCGATCTAGCGCCAAGACGATGTCGACGGCGGTCGTGGACCGTACCGCCGCCCGTATCGGCGAACACGTGCGCGCCCACGGGCAGGAGCGCGTGCAGTTGATCGTGCACGGCGGCGAGCCGCTACTCGCGGGACCGGCCCTGATCACGCGGATGGCCGAGGCCGTACGCCGCGAGGTGCCGGCGAGTACACACGTCTCGTTCGGCGTGCAGACCAACGGTCTGCTCCTGAACGACCGCATGCTCGACGCCCTGCACGCACTGGACTTCCGGGTCGGCGTGAGTGTCGACGGCGGCGAACTCGCCAACGACCGCCATCGGCGCTTCGCCGACGGGCGCGGGAGCCACGGGGCGGTGACCGAGGCGGTCGCCAGGCTGCGGGATCCGTCGCGGCCGGGATTGTTCGGCGGGCTGCTGTGCGTCATCGACGTGGCGAACGATCCGGTCGAGGTGTACGAGTCGCTGCTCACGCACGAGCCGCCGATGCTCGACTTCGTGCTGCCGCACGGGAATTGGACGTCTCCGCCGCCCCTGCGCGAGGAGGGGTCGAGCCGCACACCCTACGGCGACTGGATCGTGCGGGCCTTCGATCGCTGGTACGACGCACCGCGCCAGGAGACCCGGGTCAAGCTGTTCGAGGATCTGCTGAGTTTGGTCCTCGGCGGCCACACCCGGTCCGAACAGGTGGGGATCGGCCCCGCGACCACCGTGACCATCGACACCGACGGTGGGATCGAGCAGGTGGACACGATCAAGTCGGCGTTCGACGGCGCGGCGGCCACGGGATTGTCGGTGCTCACCGACCCGCTGGACGCGGCGCTGCGGCACCCGGCGGTGGTGGCTCGCCAGATCGGGATCGAGGGCCTGTCGCCGACGTGTCGCTCATGCTCGATCCGCGATGTCTGCGGGGGCGGATTCTTCATCCACCGCTATCGCGCGGGCAGCGGGTTCCTCAATCCCACGGTGTACTGCCCGGACATGATGCGGGTCATCGCGCATGTGCGGACCAGGATCGCGAAGGATCTGGCGAGCGCGCCGGCGGGTGGGTGAGGTCACGTCGTGAGTCATCGGGCGGGCGCGGGGTGGTGCGGGTCGGTCGCGTGCCCGCCGATGGTGTGTGAGGGGGGCCGGTGGTAGGCGGCCCGGTAGTGGGCGGCGAAGTGTCGGCGTTCGGGGAAGCCCCACGCGGCGGCGATGCCGGTGACGGTGCCGTGCGTCCGGCCCTGTGCCACGGCCAGGAGGTCGGCGTGCGCGCCGGCCAGGCGGATGCGCCGTAGATGACCCATCGGGGTGGTGTCCAGGTGGATGCGGAACTGTTCCTGGAGGGTGCGCACGCTCACTCGGGCGGCCGCGGCGATGTCGGCGACCGAGATGGGTGTTCCGGCGTGTGTCTCGCAGTATGCGAGGGCACGTTGGAGTGGGCCGGTGCCGCGGACCGGTGCGCGGTGGCGGATGGGTTCGGACAGGCGGTGCGGCTGGGTGGCGAGCAGGCCGTGTACGAGTGCGAGTTCGAAGTGTGCGACGGCCAGGGGGGATCGGGCGAACAGTCCGTTGTCGGCCTCGCGGGTGAACCGTCGGGCGATCCGGAGCCAGGTGCGTGCGTGGGGGATGCGCGGGTCGAACGCGGTGTGGAAGTCGAGTGGTTCCTCGGGTGTCTCGCCGATCTGGTCGCGCACGGCCCGGGTCACCAGTTGTCGGGGGATGCAGAGCATTCGGGTGGCGGTGTCGGCGTCCCAACGGGCGACCACGACCTGTCCGGGGTTGACCACGCTCGGGGAGAAGGGTTGCGTGCGGCCCTCGACGTTGAGCGAGGCTCGGCCGCGGTGTTCGAGGCGCACGATGTAGACGGCGGGTGGCTCGGCGGGACTGATCACCACGTCGGTGCCGTAGCTGAGGTCGTATGCCTTCACCGTTCCCTGGTGCAGGACCCGAAAGCGGGCGTCCAGGGGTCTGCGGCCCACCACCTCCATCGCGTGTCGGGTGAAGTGGGCGTCGAGCAACGGGTGCAGCAGCGACTGGTCACCGCCCCGGTAGAGTTCGCGCCCCCTCGCGGGAGCGGGCAAGACCGCCTCGGTTCTCGCATCGAGGTGCGCGGCATCGGGATGGGCCACCCTGCTCTCCTCCGCCTGCTCACGTGCACACGTCACACGGGACGGGGGGCCCGTGCGCGACACTCGGTCCGATTCTCGGGCGCGACACGTGCCCGAGGCGAGGCCGAGGACCGCGCCTGATCAGCCAATTCGCGCGATCCGGCGGCGCCGAACCGGCCCGCGGCACGCACGATTCACCACGCCGAGCCAACTCCCGGGAGAGGCAGCAGTGTTCGCGGCATCGACTCCCGACGCGTCCTGGTACACCGACTCCACACCGCACCGCGCAGAGTCGGCCCGGGTCGTCGAACTCGCCCGAGACCTCACCGAGTTGGGCCTACGACCCGGCGACACGGTGATGGTGCACAGTTCGCTGCGGGCCGTGCGCGGTCGAGACCGCCTCGGGGCCGAGTCGCGGGATCTCCGGTCGGCGTTCCGGGCCGTGCTCGGCGGCGACGGAACCCTGGTGGTGCCCGCGTACACGCCGGAGAACTCGATCACCTCCCAGGCGTTCGCCGACGCCACCGCCGGCCGGACGGTCGAGGAGCTGGCCGACTATCTGCACCGGCCGTTGGACCCGCGCGCGTCGGTGTCGGCCGCGGTGGGCGCGTTCGCCGAGTCGATTCGTGTCGACGACGGGGCGCTGCGCAGCGACCATCCGCTGGCCTCGGTCGTGGCCCTGGGCGGCCGGGCCGAAGAGGTCACCCGAGGCCACGGGAGGACGCATTTCGGCCCGGATTCACCGATGGGCCGGTTGTACGACGCGCAGGCCCGAGTGCTCGCGATCGGCGTCGGGTGGGGCGTCGTTTCCGTGGCCCACCTGGCGGAGTACCGACACCCTCATCGGTCGCAGCGCCGCTACACCTGCAAGGTCGCCGCCTCGGGCGGGAGTTCGTGGTGGTCCTTCTCCGACGTGGCACTGAGCGACCACGACTTTCCGGCGCTGGGGCGGGACTTCGAGGAGCGGTATCCCGAGGCGATCTCCCGCGGTCGGGTGGGCGCGGCGCGCGCCTTCCTGGTCCCGGTCCGACCGTACGTGGATTTCGCGACCGCCTGGATGGGCGTGCGTCGGGCGCCGGGCGCGGGCGGGTAGCGGACCGGTGTGCGCGTCGTGGCGCCGTCACGGGCCGTGTTGGGCGATCGAGGCTCGGATCGCGTCGGCGTGCGGACCCTCCCACCACGGTATCGAGCGCACCAGCAGCGGTCTGCCGCCGCTGATCTGCACCAGCATGCGATCGCGCGGCAGCGCGGCCAGGTCTGCCACGTCGAGCACGACCTCGGGCCGGGTGGCTCTGGTCACCGTCGAACCCCACCAGCCCGAGGACGCGTGCGTGACGGCGGTGGTACCCGCCTCGAATCGGCCGGAGAACACCGATTGCGCGCGGAGCATCGCGCTTTCCGAGCCGCCGGCCCCGTAGACCCGCACCGAGCAGGAGTTCCAGATCTTCGCCATGCCGGCCTCGCCCCACACGTGCACGCCCTGTGCCCAGGACTGGAGCATCATCATCACCACCACGCCCCGGGACCCGTAGTGGGAGAGCCGATCGGGCAGGATCGGCAGCGGCGCGGTGTTGGCGGCCTCGTCCATCACCACCAGGAAGGGGACCGGCAGACGGCCGCCCGAGCACGCCGCCGCACGATATTCGGCGGCGACCAGCATGGCCCCGGTGAGCAGCGTGGCGGCGGGATTCGAACGGGCGTCGTCCACGTTGGAAAGAATGTAGAGCGTGTCGGTGCCGACGGCGAACTCCACGAAATCGAACTCCTCGCGCCCTTCGCCCGGAGTGATCCACGGCAGCACCTCGGGAGCCGCCAGCCAGGACACGAGTTGCACGGCCGCTCCGTAGACGCCCGACCGCTGGTCCGCGGGGAGACCGCGGCTCGCCGCACACGCCTCGGCGGCCAGCAGGTTCCCGGCGCCGCGCAGGACGGTCTCCGGCTCGTCGTCGTCCGGGCGCAGCAACCAACGTCGCACCGCGGTGATCGGTTGCTTGTCCAGGCTGGCGGCGAGCAGGAACATCGCCAGCAGGTTCTGCGCCGCCGGCTGGAAGTACCCGTCCGAGCGCATCTGGGTGTCGCGCTGGGTGAACGCGATCAGACCCGCGACGCCGACCGCGTCCTTCAGGTTGCCGGCCACCATGCCCAGTGGATCCCAGAACCAGGTGGGAGGCTCGTGTGCTACGTCGTGTGGATCGAAGACCCACACCCGACCGTTTCGTCGACGCACCTCGCGGGTGGCGTCGACCACGTCCCGCTTGCACGAGGTGACCACCAGCGCGCCCGGGGCGGAGACGATGTTGGGGATGACCCGGCAGGTGGTCTTGCCGGTGCGCGGGCCGCAGATGTCCACCTGGACCTCCTCCCACGAGCCCCACACGTCGCGCCCGTCGCGCACGCTGCGGCCGACGTACACCCCGGGCGTCGCCACGGGGTACGCGATCCGCGCCGCCGAGGCGCGCACGCTTTCGGTGCCGACCCGCCGGACGTCGGCACGACGTGTCAACAGCCGAGCGGTGGAGTCCACGTGCCGGCGCCGATCGCGGTCGCGGAGGTAGGCGAGGAAGGGCAGGTCGATCGCGGCGAGCAGCAGCAGGAGGCCGACCGAGAGCGCGATCACGTCCGGCGGTGGAAAGCGGGAGGCATCCGGGTCGCCGTAGGCGCGGAGCAGTTCGGCTCCGGTGGGTTGTCGGCCGGTGAGAGCGGCCAGGAGTCCGGCGGCCAGGGGCGGGAGCAGGAGCACCGTGACCAGGTTGCCGATGAGGAGGAGCGCGGCCAACCACGTGCCGGTGATGTCGGGGCCGCGGCGGCGGATGGTGCCGGTCATCTGTCTTCCTTGTCCGGACGGTGGCAAAGCCGGGTCCAGGGGATCCGGCCGGGGCGGGCCGGAGCGATCTCGACGACGGCCCTGCGCCCCGCCGCGAACCGCTTCGCGTTGCGAGCCGCCGAACCCGGTGCGAGGGGGGTGCGTGGACGCACAGCACAGCACGACGGCCCCGCGGAAGGTCGTGTCGACGCGGTGTTTCGCGCGTACCGGTACTTCACCGCGCTGTCGTATCCCCTTGGCCGCGGTCGCGTCGGCGGTCGCCGGGGGATGCCGGACGCCGACGGGCAGCGTGTATGGCGCTGTTCGGCCTCGGCAGTCCTGATCGCGGTCGCCAACGAGCGGCTGTGACCGGCGCTTTCCGGCGGGCCTTCGTCGTCACCGCGCTCTGTGCCGCAGCGGGCTACGCCATGGCGGTCGCCGGACGCCGCACCCTGAAACCCGCCGCCGAGGACGTATGAGAGCAGCGTTTTCGACCCACGCACCACGGTGACCGGGGGCGACGGGGTCGGCGCCCATCGAGTCGGGGCCCGGCCGAGGAACGCCGCGTTGGCGATCCGGGCCGGGGAACGTGGAACCGACCGAGTGTCGTGGTGCAGTCCGCCGGCGACGGGACTCCGTGGCCCGGGAGGTCGGTGCACGGGAGCGGCGAGGGGAATCCGTCCCGAATGCCCACCTCTTGCCCGAACGTCGGGCAGCCGGTGACGACTTCGTGTCGTCCGCCGGCCGTAGGCAGGAGGCGTCGACGGCGGTGTGACCGTGGCCCGGGCGGGACAGGGCGACCGCCCATCTGCCAGACTGGACGGGCAAGATTGATACTCACCCAAGTTCGTCAGCGCCTGGTCGGTCGGTGGAGCGCGCTGCCGTGCTCGCCCGGTTGCGAGCGCGGCCGGCCCTGCCCCGGTGGCGCCGTGCCGTGCGTCGGAACCGAGCCCGTCTCGGAAGGACCGTCATGGCCACCGACCACCACGACATCGAGATCGACGAGGGCGGCTACGTCCCCGATCCCGATCGTGACACCGCAGTTCTCCTCGACGCGTTCCACGACCACATCGCCCGAACCGTTCGCGAGCGGTCGCTCCCGGACGAACTGCTCGGCGCGATCCGCGTGTTGCACGACGACCTCATGGCCGCCAACGCGCACCTGATCGACGACGAGCCGTCCCGGCACAACCTGCGTCTGACCCTGGTGCTGGTCGCCGCGTATCGCACGCTGCTGCCGCGTCTGGGCCGCGACGACGCCCTCGCCGCTGTTCGAGCCGCGTTCGTCGAGCCGTTCCACGAGACGTTCCGGGCGGGAACTCTCGCGATGCTCGACGCCGCACCCGACCCGTTCACGGCCATGGTCGCGCTGTCGAAGACCCGCGAGGAGCAATCCTTCGGCGCCACGTTCACCTTCGACCGCCCGGTGGACGACGGCCGGAGCTACCTCCTCGACGTGCACCGCTGCTTCTACCACGACGTACTGGTCGCCAACTCCGCCCCGGAACTGACGCCCGCCATGTGCGCGTTCGACAGTTCCTGGATCGAGGCGATCGATCCGGACCGCCACGGCTTTCGCTTCGAACGCGTCACCACGATCGGCCTGGGCGGAACGCACTGCCCGTTCCACTTCCACCGCGACACCGTCGTCGGGGAGAAGGAAGCCGACCTCGACTGAACCATCCCGTGGCGGGGACGCCCGAGACCGGGCGTCCCCACCACGGGGGACAGGCGCACGATCCCGCGCGCCGGCCGTTCCCGGACGCACGTCACGCGCAAGCACGGCCGGCACAGGCTCGGTTGCGCGCACCGACCGTCCGCGGGAAAGGAGCCCAGTGCACGCGGCGAAATAGTGCTTATGTGACTGAATAGTCGAGTTGTGAGCACCTGGGTCGGGTGTTGCATACAGCCGGTGCATAGGACACGGTTGCAGGAAGACAACTATTTTCCAGCGGCAGAGAGGTGGTGGGGTGCGCGCGATGCGTTCCCCGGCTTGTGATCCGTACTTCGGGTACCCCCAAGACTCCGCGCGGTGGTGACGTTCACGTCGGCACCACGTGGAACAACGCCCCCTATCCCGTTGTCGTCGCCGACGGCGGCGGGGACATCGTCGAAACCAACGAAGGCGCGCGCCGCCTGTTCGCGCACGCCGAAGAGGCCGGGGAAGGTCTGGCCGCAGGCGGCCTGCCGCACTGGCTCGCACAGGCCCACCACCGCCTGCCGTCGGCCGGGGCGCCACCGGCGGCCGTGTCGGGCGCTGTCGCCGGCCGTACATTCGAGGCACATCCCTCGCTGGTCGAGAACGGGGATGTGGTGTGGTGGCTGGTGGAGGATACCGATCTCCGTCGGGCCGAGCAGGCGCTGCGCGGCGAGCGTGAGCGAGCCGCGCTGCTCGCGGAGATCTCCGGTGCTTTGCTGTCGTCGCTGAATGTCGAGCGCTGCGCGGAGGTGACCGCACGGATGGCCGCGGATCACCTCGCCGATGCGGCGGTCATCGTCGCCCCGGCCCAGGGTCGCCGGCACGCGCTGACGTACGCGCAGGTCGGCGGTGAGGTCACGCAGGCGGTGGTGTCCATCGACGCGCGAACGGTCCCCGGGTTGGCGGAGGCGTTGCAGGGATTCCCGCCGGTGCCGACGCGGTGGATCGACCCGGACGACGTCCCCGGCTGGGTCGTACCGCCCGGGTTCGCCGGTGTGATCGGATCGGTGATCGTCACCCCGCTGCCCGGGCACGGGGTGCCGGCCGGGGTGCTGATCCTGTTGCGGTCCAGCACGCACCAGGCGTTCACGGACGGCGAGGAGGTCTTCGCGCGACTCTTCGCGGCGCGGGCTGGTGCCGCGCTGTCGGCGGCGCGGCTGTACGCGGAGCAGGCGTCGATCACGGCCACGCTGCTGCGGGAACTGCTGCCGCCGCGGCTGGAGCGGGTGTACGGCGTGGAGTACGCCGGTGTCTATCGGGCGTCACAGGACCACGAGCGTGTCGGCGGTGACTTCTATGACGTCCATCCCGGTGCGGACGCGTCCAAGGAGACCTTCGTCGTCTTGGGCGACGTGGCGGGCAAAGGTCTGGAAGCCGCCGTCCTGACCGGAAAGATCCGCAGCGTCCTGCACGCGCTGTTGCCGCTGTCCGGTGACCACCAGCAGGTCCTCGTCCTCCTCAACGACGCGCTGATGAACTCCCACCACACCCGGTTCGCGACCCTGGTGCTGGCTTCCGTCCGGCGGAGTTCGGGGCAGGTGCTGCTGCGACTGACGAGCGCCGGACATCTGCCGCCGCTGATCGTCCGGGCCGACGGTCGGGTGGAGGAAGCCGCCACCGGCGGCACACTCGTGGGAGCCCTGCCCGAGGTCCGGGCGCGGAGCGTGGATGTGGTTCTGGAACCGGGCGAAACCTGCCTGCTCTACACGGACGGGATCACCGAGGCCCGCGGCGGGCCGCTGGGCGACCAGCTCTACGGTGAGGAGAGGTTGCAGGAGGCTTTGCGGGAGTGTGCGCGGATGCCGGCGGAGGCCGTGGTGGAGCGGGTACAGATGCTGGCGGCGCAGTGGTTGGGAGGCGGTCGTCACGACGACATGGCCACGCTGGCGATCACCAACCCGGCCGGCGCCCACGACGAGTTCCACGAGGTCGGGCACGGGAGCCGCGAGTCGCAACGGCGGGAGCCGTGATGGCCGACGTCTCGGAGCAATGCCCGCTCTCCGGGCTTTCGGAGCGCCTGTGGACGGCTGTGATCGGCAGGGACGAGCCCGGCGCGATGCGGCTGGTCGCCGCGGCGGCCGATGCCGGGGCCGACGGAGAGAGCCTCCTGCTGGACGTCGTGGCGGGCGTGCAACACCGCATCGGGGTCGAATGGGCCGCGGACCGGATCAGTGTGGCCGAGGAACACGCGGCCACCGCGATCACCGACCGGGTCATCGCCGCCCTCGCCCACCACCATCCGGCGCCGCCCCTCGCGCAGACGCGGGGGCGGATCACGGTGGCCTGTGTGGATGGCGAATGGCACTCCCTGCCCGCCCGGCTGCTGGCCGAGATCCTCACCCGGCGCGGCTGGCGGGTGGACTTCCTGGGCGCCCATACCCCGACTCCGCACCTGATCGCGCATGTGCACCAGACCAACCCGGCAGCCGTGCTGCTGTCGGCGTCGCTGCCCACCCACCTGCCCACCGCGCACCAGGCGGTGACCGCCGTGCAGTCGCTCGGCATCCCGGTCATGGTCGGCGGCGCCGCCTTCGGCGAGGACGGCCGTTACGCCCGTCTTCTTCGAGCCGACGCCTGGGCCCCCGACGCGCGACGAGCCGCCGACCACCTGGCCCAGGGTGTCGCCGGCCATCGCCCGGGTCGGCGACACGAGATCGACGACCTGCCCCATCTCGCCGATCAGGAATACACCCTCGTCAGGACCGGCCGCACCGCCCTGGTGCGGCAGTGTCTGGTCGCCCTGGACGAGCGTTGGCCCGGCATGCGTACGTACAGCGCGGCCCAGCGCGAACGAACCGCCGAGGATCTCGCCCACATCGTGGACTTCCTCGCCACGGCGCTCTACGTCGACGACGTCGCGCTGTTCACCTCGTTCGTCACCTGGACCGCGGACATTCTCGCCGCCCGCCACGTGCCCGCCGCGGGCTTGCGCATGGGTTTGGACGTCCTCGCCGGGCAACTGCGGGATTTTCCCCGCGCCCTCACCTTCCTCGGCATCGCAACCGACACCCTGCCCACGGCGCCCGCCCACTCCGGCCCAGGAATCGCATGAGCTCCTACGTGCCAGTCGAGCTCTCCGTCGACATTCAGGCCGGCGACACACAGTCGCTGCGCCTGGCGATCCGGGGAGACCTCGAATACGACACCATCGACGCGTTCACCCAGCGGGTGAACGCGGTGCTGGACACGCATCTGGAGCGGCACGGCCCGGCCCTGTGTCATCTGCACCTGGACTGGGAAGGTCTGACCGCCATCGACTCCGGCGGACTGTCCGCTCTGATCGGCCTGCGTCGTCGCACACATTCCGCCGGAATCGCCCTGCACCTGCATCGGCCACCCGCGCAGCTGACCCGCTTGCTCGATGTCACCGGCGTCAAGGGATACCTCACCGGGCGCACCGACGCCGACAACGATGGTCACGGCTGCGCGGCGGGAGGGAACAGCGGCGGCGAGTCCGCCTCCTCCCGCTGAAGGCCGGCGCCCGAACGCGGTGGGCTCGAGCCCCCTTGCATACGCAGGGGGCTCGAGCCTCGGCGCACACGGAGAGGCTGGGAGGCCCACCCCCCCCATCCCACCGAACCGCGACACCACCGCCCGCCCGCCACCCGTACCGGCGCGGGTCGAACCAGGCCAAGGCACCCGTCGTGCAACTTCGGCACGCCGAGGCGCCGCGTCAACTCCTCCGCCCGGTAGGCCAGTAGGCCGGATTCAGCTTCGTGGCCTTCCGATCGGACCAGTGCGCGGGGGAGTCGTGGTCGACTCGGCGCGCGCAGCCGTCCGTGCTCGCGCGTTCGGCGGCGGATCACGCGTACCGAACCGTGACGCATGTCCACCCGCAACATTTGTCATCGATCAATAATTCGATACGCTTCGCGTCGGGACGCCGGGGGGCAGGGCACAGCCGTCGACGTCAGGGAATGACATTGATGTCGTCGTCCGAGCCGTTTGCCTGCGGCCGGGCGTCATTGCTCGCTCGTCCGACGGAGGGGGGTCGTCATGGGAGATCGGCATCGGCCGGCATCCGGTCGGGACGTGTGCGCCCGACGTGCTCGGCACTCCCCGCACACGGTGGAGGGGGCACGTCGCGCAGGCCGCGCGAGGTGGTCGGTCGCCTCAGGCGGTTCGCGCTCGCCGGGCGAGCGATGGGTTGTCCGCCGCCTCGTCCATGACAGGAACGGCGGCGTTGCGCAGGGATTCGAGCCCCTTCAGCAACATCGCCCGCGATTCGCCCGACATGCGCGCCGTGACGACCGCCAGTTCCCGCTCGCGGCGGGCCCGCAGATCCGCCAGGAAGGCACAGCCCCGCCCGCTCAGCCGCAACTGCAGTTCACGACGGCTGTTGGCGCTGGGCAGGCGCTCGACGAAGCCCACGGCCTGCAGGCGGTCACACAGGCGACTCGTCGAGGAGGGCGTCGACCGCAAGCCGTCGGCCAACGTGCGCAGGTTGATGCCCTCGTGCTGCTCCAGCAGGAACAGCGCGCGTAGCTGTGACGGAGAAACGGGCGCCGTGGACGCGCGCCCCAGCAGCATCTCGAGCAACTCGGCCGCCGCGGTCGCAACGCGCGCCGTCTCGTCCGAATGGTCGTGTCGAGAGGAGGTAACCCCGCTCACCGCCTTACTCTGACGCCCGAAACGGCCGTCGGTCCGACGGCCGTGCCGTCACCACAATAGACGCTATAAAAGCGGTTGATCCGACAGGCGGTCCGGGCCGTTCCGCAGACACGCCACAAGGGTGCTCCTTGCCGCACCCGCAGAGAACGGCTGAAGACATACTGTGAATGCATACGAGGAAGCCGAGCGCGCGTTGCGCGCCGCGCCCCCGCATGGACTGCTCGACGCCATCCGCGGCGTGCTGACGCGGCACTACCGGGCAGGATCCGTCGAGCTGCTGATGGCCGACTACAGCCTGACCGCCCTGCTTCCGGTGTCCGCGCTCCCGCCCGCCACCGAACCCCTCGCCGAACCCCTCTCCATCGACAACAGCCCTCAGGGCCGGGTCTTCGGCGCGCAGGAGCCCGCACGCGAGGAATACGCGGAAGCCACGGTCGTCCACCTCCCGGTGACCGTACGCGGCGACCGCCTCGGTGTCCTCACCGTCACCCTTCCGACCGACGCCTGTTCGCCGGCGATCCCCACCGAACTCGCCGACATCGCCGAGATGCTCGCTCACGCGGTGACCGTCGCCGAACGCGACACCGACCTCTACCGCCGGGCCCGGCGCAAGGACCGCCTGACCCTGGCGGCCGAAATGCAGTGGGAACTCCTGCCCGGGCGAGCCTGCAGCCGCGACGAATACGCCATCGGCGCCCAGCTCGAGCCCGCCTACGCCGTCCACGGCGACAACTTCGACTGGTCCGCCGGCGCCGACCACCTCGTCCTGACGGTGACCAACGGCATGGGCGAGGGCATCGACGCCGCCCTGCTCAGCAGCCTGACGATCAACGCCCTGCGCAACGCCCGACGCGCCGGCATCCCCCTTGCCGACCAGGCGGCCCTCGCCGACCAGGCGGTCTACGCCCAGCACCGCGGCGACGCGTACCTGTCCGTCCTGCTGCTGGACTTCGAACTGACCACCGGACGAGTCCAGGTGGTCGACGCCGGCTCCCCGCGCCTGCTGCTCCTGCGCGAGGGAATGGTGACCCCGATCGACTTCGACGCGCAACTGCCCCTGGGCATGTTCGAGGAGACCGACTACACGGCGCAGGAATTCCACGTCCGGCCCGGGGACCGTCTCGTGTTCGTCAGCGACGGCGTCCACGCGGTCGCCTCGCCGGCCGGCGAGGCCTACGGCGAACGTGCGCTGGCCCGGTCGATCAGCGCCACCCGGCTGCTGCCGCCCGCCGAGATGCCTCGCGCGGTCCTGCGCGAACTCACCGGCCACCGCGGACGCCCCGTCCCCGACGACGACGCCCTGGTCGTCTGCCTGGACTGGTACGGCAGACCCACCGCCCCCGACCACGCGTCGTCCGCCGACCCCGAACGGCGCGACACCCACTCCGCCACCTTCCCCGCCCCACCGCACGCTCCGCGGTGACGGCGCGGCGCGACGCTCGGGCGTGACTGCCGGGTGTGACGGCGTCGCGGGCCGGGAGCAAGGGGACCGCCGAACGTTCGCCCAGGTCGCGCAGCCGGGAGGCGGCGGTCTCCACCGTGTGGAGGCGGGATGGGCCTGAATCTCGATCCCTCCTCGGTCACTGTCTCGAAGCGGGCCGCAACACGACGCAGGCCGCCGAACGCCTCTCGACCCGCGCGACATTCAAAGAGTGCCGATCGGCGAAGCCGTCGTGCACACGATGGTGGGATTTTGCCGTCGTGTGCCCTCGCGCCGGTGGCGCTCCGCCCGGCCTGGTTGCCGAGGGAGCGCCACCCATCGTCGGGTCTGCGCGTGGACTACAACGTGCCTGCGGGGCCGGCGCCGGGGGCGCCGGGAGTACCCGGTGTCGTGTTGCCGTAGTAGTCGCCGGTGCGGCTGCGGTGGTCGTGGTCGTCGAGGTGCTTGTCCTTGTCGAACTCGGGGGAGTTCTTGATCTCCTCCTTGGTGCGCGAGACGTGGACGACCTTGTTCTCGGTGTCGATGCTCGCGATCGTGCCCGCGGGGAGCAGGACGTGCTTGCCGAAGATCCACACACCCGTGTCGACCACCAGGTAGGACGCGTCGACGTCGTCGTTGTGCTTGTCGACCTTGCCGATGTGGCCGTCGGTGGCATCGACCTTGTATCCGGCCAGGCTCGTCCCCGCGGTGTAGCCGGACTCGGGACGGTGACCCCACACGTTGTCGCCGGTGCTCACAGGGAACTCCTCAACTCCTGACGAACTCCTTCACCGCAGGCGGATTGCCACGGCGGGAGCCGTCGTCTCGAATGGTTCGAGCCGCGCCTGCCCCGTCGATCCGGTCGCACACCCACCCCGACGCTCAGGACGCGTGGACCACGGTCCGTGCCGGGCCGTTGCGCGACGTCATGGGCGCGGCCGCTTTCGGAGTGAACACGCTCGCGATCCCATCGCCCACCCACTCGCACCCATGCCCGACGAGCCCGACGGGCGCTGGTTCCGGCCCTGGCAGTCGCGAGGGAAACAGGGAAACCGCGGCGAAAGGGCTTCGAGGGAACGGTGGGAATGGTGGAAACGGCGCCGAATCCTGTCCCGGAAACACCCCGGTAAACCGCCATCTTTTCAGGCATGCGCCCGAATGGGTGGGGCACAAGCGGGTCGGAGGTAAAACAATGATTCCCCTGCTGGTAGTCCTGC
>NZ_JBIWJT010000035.1:0-112719 GCF_044765325.1 Embleya sp. NPDC127516
GAACTTCTGCGGATATCTGGGTGGCACGTTCTCTCTCATTTCCGAATCTCGACAACCCTACGCGGGTCACTGTCCGGAAGAAATAGAGCACCTCAAGAGGACGAGCTTCTCGTGCGGCCCGGCGACCGAGAGCATCGCGCTCTTGACCGACAGCGAGCTGCCGCACGTGGTGAAGAACGTGTGGTCGGCGTGCACCGCCTCGGCCATCAACTCCTCGGCACGCTCGAGGACCCGTCCCGACGAGGTTCGGTCGTCCAGGCCCGAGGTCGCCAGGACGTCCGAGGCGAACACCGCCTCACCCAGCACCGCGCGGGTCCGCGCGTCGATGCCGCGGCCCTGCTTGTGACCGGGCGGCGTGAACGGCGTGTATCCCTGCTCGTGGTAGGCGGCGAGCGCGTCCAGGACGGGGGTCTGCGACTGATCCATGCCCACCGGCTGCCCGGTGGACGGGGCGTTGACACCCCAGATCGGGCCGGCGAGGTCGCCCGCCCGTCCTCACGACAGGCACCGCACCGGGTCCGGCCTCCGGCTGCGGACTCGACCACGTCCGCGACACCGTCACCCCCCTCGCACCCCACCGGGGCGTGCCCGCCGTACGCGACTACCTCGACAAGGCCCACACCAGCCCCGCCCTGCGCACCGCCTGACGGGCACTCAGCGCGCCGTGTCCGGCAGCCACTCGGGGGCCGGCGCCGCGTACACGATCGTGTCCCCCCACGCGCCCCGCAGGAACACGTCCTGACGGCGCGTCCCCTCCAGATACATCCCGGACCGTTTCAACACCCGGCCCGAGGCCACGTTGTCCGGCTCGTGCCCGGCCCACACCCGATGCAGACCCACCGTCGTGAACGCGTAGCCGAGCAACGCCTCCAGGGCTGCGCCCGCGTAGCCGCTGCCCCACGGCGACCATCGCACCGCGAACCCGATGCTGCCCAGGTGAGGCGGGCGTACGTGAAGTGGGCGGGGCGTGTGAAGGTCGCTCCGGTGAAGCGGGCGTCGGTGGCGAACGCCGTGCCGGTGAACTGGGCGGCGCCCGAGAAGACGACGCCCTCGAAGCCTGCCTCGGCTGTGAGTTTCCCCGGGCTCGGAACCCAGCTCGGGGCCCGGGTGCTCGCCGAGATCGGGGACGACAAGGCCCGCTTCGCCGACGCTCGCGGGCTCAAGGCCTACGCCGGTGCTTCACCGATCACCCGTGCATTGGAACGTGTGGTGGGTGTCGGTGCGGCGGGTCGACGGGAGGCCGGGGCGGGGCGGGTCGTGCGGGAGGTATGTCGTGGGGGGAGGGCGGGAGGCTCGGGTGGGGTTGCCCATATCCCGTATTGCGTGGCGGGTGGGACGGGTTCGCGACGCGCCGACGTCGTCGTGGGTCGCGGCTCGGGTGCGAGCGAGGGGCCGCGGTTGCGTCGGGCTGCTGTCATCCGCATTCGGTCCGGGGCGCGGCCGGTCGGACTGGGCGCGGTCCACCGATATCTCGTGTAGTGACCGCCGTCGCGCACGTGACGTTGTCCCGTTCGGTCCCGAGTTCGTATCGGATCCCGCGCGAGCGCGGCGAGGTCCGCGAACGCCGACGACAGGCCACCCATCCGCCCCGCGTGAAACCGGAGTTGGTGGCCGAGGCCCCGAACACGATGTGGTCGTGGAACGTGACGAAGCCGCGTGGACCGGATCGGCGGGTGTTCTTCTGTCTCTACACGATGATCTACATCTACTCCCGATACACGGTGGGCTGGATGGTCGCGCATCGCGAACACGAGTCACTCGCACGACAGTTCGTTACCGGGACGGTCGGTCGGCACGCCGTGGGCGGGGCCCGGTCGACGATCCACTCGGACCGCGGAGCGATCCACAACGCGAAGTCCGTCGCGGAGTTGATGGCCGACCTCGGCCACCGAAGACGAGGAACACACCCGCCCGACAACGCACGATCCAACCCGACCGTGCGAGCCGTCTCGGTCAACAACACCCCACCGGCCCGCGAAACGATCCCCGACCCACCGGACTCCACCCGAACACGCGGATACGAACCGCTATCCTTCCTCACCCGGGAAGTGCTTCTTTCCGTGCAGCCGACGGGACCTAGAGAAGTCCCATCGTTGCAGGTCAGGACAATGCCGGTGATTTAGCGCGTCAGGGCAGGTCAGGCGCTCGTCGGTGGTTGGTTTGGGCGGAAATATCCCCGGTGACGTTCTGTGGGTTCGTCACTTCCGGTGACTGCGGACGAAGGCCGGGACGCGGCAACGGAGTCCCCGGTAGGACAGAAGATCGACCAAGATCCGACTGTCCACGAGGGAACTCCGTTGGGTGCTCGGTGTGCCACTGCCCGCGTGCCGTCCGCCAACGCCGAGGGCGGTCCGAAGCCGACCGGCGAACCGATGGCGCCGCCGGGCCGGCGATTTGGTGAACACGTCCGTCTCGGTGTGCCGACCGAGGAGATCGGCCCCGAACCGGTCGACGAGATCGTGGAATCGACCGGTTGTCCCGAGCGGCGCCGTCGGCTGCTGCCGGCTCGGGCCGTGGTCTGCTTCGTCCTGGCATTGTGCCTGTTCGGCGGTTCCGACAGTGCCGGGCCGCCGGGCTACCGGTCGGTGTTGCGCGCGCCGACAGAGAAGCTGCGGCACCTTCCGGGTCTGTGTGTGCAACACCTGCCCACGAGTTCAGCCCTGACGCGGGCTCGGCAGCGGCTCGGCGAGAAGCCGTTGCGGGCCCTGTTCGAGCGGCGGTGCGGCACCCTGGCGACGACCGCCACCATCGGTGCGTTCGCCTTCGGTCTGCGACTGGTCGCCTGGGACGGCACCGTCCTCGACGTGCCCGACAACCCCGTCAACGCACGGGGGTTCGGGTTCACCGGCAAGGACGGCGCCAATCAGAGCGGCCACCCGCAGGTCCGCCTGATGGCGCTGACCGAGTGCGGGACCCACGCCCCGATCGACGCGGCCTTCGACGCAGTGGCATCCGTCAGCGAACACCGGCTCACCCGCCGAGTGCCGGCATCGCTGCGGTCGGACATGCTGCTGTCGGCCGACCGGAACCTCGCCGGATACGGGTTGTGGGGCCTGGCCCGGTCCACCGGCGCCCACCTGGCCTGGCGGATCAAGAAGAACCCGGTCTTCGTCCCGCTGCGGATACTGCCCGACGGGTCGTACCCGTCCGTCATGGGCACGCCGGCGGAGAACCAACGCCGCGGCACAGCCCGCGCGGCCGGCCGCACCACGGCAGGGCAGCCCGCGGGGCACCTCGTGCGGATCGTCGAGTACACCGTCACCGTCCACCCGCAAGCAGGTCCGCCCCGCACCGAGAGGTTCCGTCCGGCCACCGGTCTGCCGGACCACCGGCTCGCCCCCACGCGGGCGTTGGCGGCGATCCACCACGAGCGGTGGGGGATCGGGAACGGATTCGCGGAGTTGAAGACCCGCCTGCGCGGCGCCGGATTCATCCCGAGGTCCCGAGCGCCCGAGTTGGTCCGCCGGGAGATCTACGCCCTCCTCACCGTCCACCAGGCCTTGTGCGCACCGGAGTTGCGTGCCGCGGAGCACGCCGGCATCGATCCCGACCGGATCTCCTTCGCCGTCACCGTGCAACTCGCACGACTGAAGGTCACCGCCCAGGCCGCCACCGACGCGACCACACTGAACACCGCACGCCGCGAGGTCGTGACGGAACTCCTGGCCGCGCTCCTCCCCACCCGACGGGACCGACAATGCCAACGCGTCAAGAAGCCATCCAAGAACACATTCGAGGTCAGGAAACGAGACCAGCCCCGCACTCCCAGTAACGTCCGCTACACGCTCAAAGTGACCAGACACCCTACTTGACCTGCGGAAACGCCTAAATCACCGGTATTGCAGGTCAGGAGCACTTTCCGTTTTTCTGACCGCATGTCAGACGACCCGCTTCATGAAAGCGCGAGGCTAGAGGTTCACCACGTCCGCAAGCTCGCCAATCTCAACCGTCCCGGACGCCGGGAGGAGCCCGCATGGGTCCATCTGATGGCAATGCGGCGGCGCAAGTCCCTTGTGATCTGCCGTCGTTGCCTTGAAGACATCCACGCGGGCCGTTCTACCGCAGCACTTCGCAAGTGATCACTGGAGAGCCGGATGTCTGGAAATCGGGCCCGTCCGGTTCGGGAAGGGTCCGTCGGAAAAGAAGCTCAGCCAGAGGCACCTCGTCGGAGGGCTACTTCACTCTGAGGGGGCGGGGACGCAGTGATGCGTCCCCGCTACCCGACTCGTCCTGGGCACACGCCCATCCGCCATCGGCACCCCGGTCGAGCGCACGGCCCGCTGCACGGCCCTCGTCGCCCTCCCGAACGGCATCAAGGCTCAGCAGGTCCGACCGCACCTCACCCGTTCCATCCTCGGCATCCCGGCGCAACTACGACGTTCCCTGACCTGGCATCGAGGCCGGGAGATGGCGGACCACCGTGACTTCACCGCCGCCACCGGTGTTCCCGTCTATCTTCGCAAGCCGCGCAGCCCCTGGCAGTGCGGCACCAACGTGAGCACAACGGCCTCCTGCGGCAGTACCCGCCCAAGGGCGCCGATCTCCGCAAACTCAGCCAGGCCGACCCGAACGGCATCGCCGATGAACTCAACCACCGGCCCCGCGAAATCTACGGCTGTCAATCACCGGCCGAGGTCTACGCTGACCTCCTGAACAGCGGTATGCGTTGATCGTTTGAGTTCCCTCGTTTCCGCTCTTCTCGACCGCCGCCCGCCTGATCCGCACCGGCCGGCGCGTCGTCGTCCGTCCATCGAAACGATGGCCCCTGGGCCCTGCACATCCTCGACGGCATCACCCGGCTCCACGCTCTCGCCACACCCACCTGAGCACCGAACTCGACCACTCCGACGAGACGAGGCGCCCCCGGAAACATGGAAACCGGCGCCCACCCGACACAACACGACAATCGGGCCACCGGCGCGCGCCCAACCCGGAAATGCCGCATCCCACCAGCACGAAGTCCCCGTCGGCGAACCGACGAGGACTCATGAACGATCGAGGCCCACGACACCCCCGGTTCCGCGAATGCGGTTGCGTGCGCTGCCTCGCCTCTGATGCCGGGACTTCCCAGGCCACCGGCTACCGCCACCTCCACGAGGGCTTCGACGTCCTCGGGCTCACAAACCCAACAGGGTGGCCCGGGCCTGGTGATCGAACCACTCCCCGAAACGGTCTCCGTGATTCGCACCGTCCGGGCTCAGAGTGACGACCAGCGGGTCTACGGTCGAATTCTGCTCGTGGAGATCGACGAAGTATGATTCCGCCGCCGAATTGTCATGACCGAGATAGAAACACGCGTCGAAGACACCTTCGTTCAGATCCTCCAGAGTGAAGTCCTCCTCCTCCTCGTCCGGTTCGGCCCCTTCGTAGCGTTCACGCAACAGATCGCCCAGATTCTCGGTGCCCGGCAAGTCGAATCGCAGGCTCGTGTCACCGGCGTGCAGTGAGCGGTGCGCTGCCGCCAGGGCGCGGATCGACGCGGGAATGGTCTCGTCGTCAAAACGCCGGTCGGCCGGGGGGCCGGACCACAGTACGTTGATCGCGCCGGCGCCGGGCCCCGGCTCATCGATGTCGCTCAGCCTTTGGGCTTGCGTACCACGGGGTGTACGACGAGAACGCGAGAAGTAGGCCACGTGATCCCCACCTCGTACCCGAACCACCACGAGGCCGAATACCTCCCGGCGGATGGCGGCCACCCACTCCGGGAAATACTCCGCCGCCTGCCCCCAGATGTTGTCGAGCGCTTGCCCCAGAGTCGCCGCCCCGGGATCCCGCCATCCGCTCGGCTGCACCGGCTGCAACGGAACGTCGGCGTGGCCCCCTCGGAACAATCGTCCGCGAACCTCGACGCCTTCGTTTGATTCTCCCCCACGGTGGACGGCTTCGAGCGTGGCATCCGCGAGGCTCGCCGGACTCCAACTCCCCTCGGTCCTCAAGGCCCTTCGCAGGAAGAACTCGATGTTCCCGGCCACCCGGGAGTCTATTCGATCGCTCATGCCGTCGAGGGTACGCACACGCAGTCCCGAAGCCGACAACGACCGCCGGCACCGGTCCCGCACCGCAACCGTGAAGCGGGACCGAAGGAGGCCGAGGTTCGAGGCCGCAGCCTCCTGGGGCATGGCATCACCAGCCCTCCCATACCCGTGCCGGCACGAAGGCGAGCGCGCGAAGGCATCGACGCGGCGGATACCGGAACTGACGCTCTTCCTCGTCGAAAAGATCCAGGCTCACCTGCACCCTCAGTTGTAGGCGGTCCTCCTCGAATACCTGCGGGAAGAAGCCCATCTGTTGGCTGAAAGTTGGGGAGACCATCTGCGGGGCTGCGTATCGGGAAGCGAGGTCAGGCCGGGCCGCCCCCGCACCGCACCGCCGACCCCGTTCGAGCTCCCGGGCCCACCACGCCGGGGAAACCGATGTGAAGCCTCGGCGAGCCTTCCGTCACGACGCGGGCCATTGGCGTCAGGCGCCGAACTGCGCTTTTTTCGGCGACGCCTCGGCCTTCGAAGGCAGCAGGTCCTTCGCGGGCTCGCGGTAGTCGACGGACACGATCCGGTCGCCCTCGTACGTGAACGTCGTCAGCGACGCGAGCGAGCACTGTCGCTTGCGCGGGCCGTGCAGCAGGCGCCGCCGCTCGATGTACGAGCGCACGATCCACACCGCCACCTGGTGGCTGACCAATACCGCCTCGTGCCCGCGCGCCCTGTCGCGCGCCGAGTCCAGGGCCGAGCTCATGCGCACGACCCGGTCGATGTACGGCTCGCCCCACGACGGCTGGAAGGGGTTGCGCAGGTACTTCCAGTACCTCGGGTTGCGCAACGGACGGCTTCGATACGAACGCGGTGTCGGTGGTGCCGCTGCAATCGCCCGTGGCGAGACGTACGGTACGCAGGAAAGACCACTGGAGGGGAGATCATGGGCGACTGGTTCCAGACGATCGTCGACACCGAGGCCACGCCAGGGGAGGCGCAGGGGCTCGCGGTGAACATACTCGATTGGCTGATCGCAGACGGCTTCGTCTCAGCGGAACGTACCGACTGCGTCCTGGGCGCTGACGCCGGGCACGCGCCGGGGACGCGTTACGGCGAAGCCGTCGAGGTCCCGGATCCCGAGCTGGCCAATGTGTGGAGCAACGGCCTGCACGTCACCGTAGGACGTACGGTCTTCGATGCCGGGCAGGGCGAACCCTCGGCCGTCACCTGCCTGCACTGCGAAACGGAGATGCCCCTCGGCGACGAGCACTGGTCGCTCATCGAGGAGACGTGGGCCCGGTTCATGGATGCGATGGAATCCTGGGCCCAAGGCCACGATGAGCCCGTAGCGTGCCCGTCCTGCGGCCGGGCAGCTCCGGTGCACACGTGGCTCTGGGCCGACGACTACTTCGCGTTCGGCCATCTCGGCTTCACGTTCTGGAACTGGCCCACGCTGCGCCCCGAGTTCGTCGTGGACTTCTCACGCCGTCTCGGTGGCCACCGCACCGTACTGCTCGAAGGCAAGCTCTGACCTGGCTCTGTACGCCGAGTTGCGATGTCGTTTCGACGGTCCGACCGTCGTCGCCGAGCTGCTGGACGCGCACATAGGCCGGTTCCGGCGGCCGCCGACCGTGCCTGGGGGCGTCCGTCGGCTGGGTGGACCTGGGTGGGGGCGTAGGTGCGCAGGACCACGCCCGAGTTGAGGCGTGTGGCGCCCCGCAGCGTGAGGTGCGCGGTGTCTGCTCCGTCGAGGAGGCGGCGTCCGCGTCCGGCGATGACAGGGAAGACCCGGAGGAAGTACTCGTCGACGAGTTTGTGGGCCAGGAGCACGCGGTCGATCTCGCCGGTGCCGAGCTTGAGGATGTCCTGCCCCGGCTGTTCCTCGAGGCCGGCGACCTCGGCGGCGATGTCGCCGGCGATGACGGTGCCGTTCCAGGTGGCGTGCGGGAGGGTACGCGAGACGACGTGCTTGGGGAGGTCGTCGAGGCGCGAGGCGCACCCCTCGTCGAGGCCGCTCACGTGCGTACCAAGGTGGCGAGTTCCTCGTACGCCTGCCGTCCAAGCAGCACGGCGTCGGTGTCGTTGAGGAGGTCGCCGGTGTACTGGTGTACTGCGCATCCCGATACGGCCCGCTGCACCGGGCGGGCGAGCTGACGACGCCGTCCAGTGTCACGTACGTCGATTCGATGAGCCTGCGCATGAGGTGATGGGCTCCTTCAGGGTCGGGTTATAGCGGGGCGGCCGTGCGCCGGCGGGCTGTGGCGGTGCGGCGCTACGGCGCGTCTTGGCTCTTGCCTCCGTGTTCATGTCGCCGCGACGATCCAGACGGACCCGGGGATGCGGACGCCTTCGGCGGTCTCGAACTCCGCAAGCGCGTCGCGCACTTCGGCGTGGATACGGGCGACGACCGCCGGGTCTGCGTCGCGCAGGTTGTGCTGCGTCGGGCCCATACCGAAGATGAAGTCGGCGGCATCTCCCGCGTCGGCGCCGAAGACCATGGGGGCTTCGGCGGGGGCTATGTCGACGTCCGTGAACCCGGCGGCGGCGAGCACCTCGCTGATCCGCGCGGGGTCAAGGAGCGCTCCCATCCCCCTGGAGGCGGGGGATGCCTCGCGCAGGAACGGCGAGAGAGCGGCGGTCGCGCGGGCATAGGCGCTGTCCGGGCCTCCCGGCTGCGGGCCGAGGAAGGCGAGCCGGCCGGCCGGCGCGAGCGCGCGCCTGAGATGGGTGAACGCCGCGATCAGGTCAGCGAAGAACATGACTCCGCCGCGGCTGAGGACGACGTCGAAACCGTGCTCGCAAAACGGGTGCACCTGGGCGTCGCCCTGCGTGAAGGTGACGTTGCCGATGCCTTCCTCGGCCGCGTCACGGCGGGCGCGTTCGAGCATGGGCGCGGACAGGTCGATCCCCACGACACTTCCGTCGTACGCCTGCTGCGCGGCAAGGAGTGTCGTCCGGCCGGTGCCGCAGCCGACGTCGAGGATGCGGTCATGGGCGGCGATACGCGCGGCAGCGAAGAGAGGCGCGTTGAACCCGTCCAGCATCGCGTTGTAGCGCTCGGCGTGTTCGGCCCAGAGGACGCCCTCTTTGTTCCATGCCTGTTCCTGCTGACGGTTGGCGATGGCGCGCATCTCTCAGCCCTCCATGGATTAGAGTCACACTCTAGTATTGAACTCTAGATATAGGCTCCAGATGTGCGAGAGGTCAAGGGATCACGGGGCGGCACTGCCCTGGCCACCGGGCGGCGGACCACTGAAGCGCCCGCGCTGTTCGTCGGGCAAGGGGTACGGAGCAGCCAAGCCACAGAAGGTCGCCGACCGGGAGGGCGTGAACGTGCAGATCCACTTCGTCTTCCGGAAACAGGCCGCCGTTGCTCAAGGAACCGGCCGACGCCGCGATCGCGGGCGACGACGAGCCCGCCCCGACGACGAACCGGCCCTCGTTCGCCGACATCGCAGCCGCGCCTACCGCCGAGTCGGCACCGGCCGCGCAGCAGCCCAGTCCCAGTCCGACCACCGCGACTTCCCCACTGCGCCCGGACCGGCGGACCGACCCACGAGCGGGCCCCACCCACAGGACGCCTGTGCGGGCCACGGCGCAAAGCGTAGGCCGCTCGGCTTCTCGTATGACGGCTACCACGGTCCGGCGCCGCACCGACCAAGACCCAGCGTCCCAAGGTGCCTTCCCGCCGAACCGCCGACGCACGACCTCACACGTACTCCGGCCACCACCGAGACACGCACAGCGTGCGGCAGAGGTCGCCAGGGCGCCCGCCGTTCGGAGTTACGCGGGGGCACGCAAGTTGGGAATTCACGACACCATGCTCGGGAACTGGGTGTCGCAGTACCGCAAGTCGATGGCGGGACTGGGATCGAAGCCTCGGGATCGCGAGGCTCCGACGGAGCGTGAACGGCAACTGGAGCGCGAGAGTCGGAAACTCCGCGAGGAGAACGCATTTTTGGCAAAAGCCGCCTGCTTCTTCGCCCGCGACCATCGGTGAGTTCCCGCTATGAACTCGTCGACGCGGAGAAGGCAAACTTTCGTGGTGCCGACACGTGCCGATGGCTCGATGCCTCCCGATCCGGATACTCAGCATGGCGAATCCGCCCGGAATCCGCGACCACACAACGGCGCGACCGGCTAGGCGGCGATCAAGAACATCTTCACGGCGAATCACGAGACCTACGGATATCGGCGCGTCCACGCAGTTCGAAGGTGCGGACTCGGACATCTGTGGCACGGACGCCGTGTCGCCGGGCGGGCTCGCTGCGGTTCCCGGCCCACGGCCCGCTCCCGACTCACACGTTGCTGTCGTCCCCTCAGTCGACGATGACCACCCACCGACCACTTCGCAGGCCCTGCGCCGTCTACCAGGCACCGGCCGCGAAGCATGTGTGGATCGCGTCGTAGGTCGCCGAGGGCACGCGTCCGGTCAGTGCCAGATCCTCCCATCGCGCCGGGGGGCCAATCCGGGCGTCGACGACCACTGCGGCGAGCACCACGCCGTACTCGCGCCCGGGCAAACACTGGCAACCGTCTTCGACTACCGCGTGCGGAAGTGCCCCGGCGCGTCCGGCGAAACGTCGTCCGGCGGTAGGCCGACCCTGTATCGGCCGGTCCGGATGCGAGTAGTCACGCCAAGTCGCCGCTGCTGACGATGGAGAATCGCGCCGACCAGCCGAAGTCGTTGCATGGGTCTGTGCGTTCGTATCCACCTCCTGGGAACGGCGCCCGCCTCGCGGTCGCGGGCGAGGCAGCGAGAGCGGGGACAACACCGCGACCACCCACCGGAAGTTCGCCACGCTCGACGATGCAGCGTTCCACCCGCCCGCGATCCCGATTTCCTCCGCCACCGCACCCTGCTCAACTGATCCATCTCGGCGAGCGAACAAGGCTGTCGGGCAGCCCCGGGCGTATCAGCCCGGGGCTCCCACAGATCCGTACGAGCCCGGACCCCAACGGCAATGGCGCGGCGGGGCGGGCCTGACGCCGCGCTCGTGTCAGTTCCCTTCCCGGCGGGGCTTCCGGGGCTTGTCGTCGGCTTCGTCGACACCTTCGACGTCGACCCGCTCCTTGCGTACCTTTCCGGTGACCTCCTGATCGCGCGTGACCTCGTCGGTCCTGAGGCCGACGCGCTCGACGGGTGTGACCTCGGTCCGGACCACCGGGCGTTCCTCGTACAGGGTCACGTCCTGCTGCTCCTCACCCAAGCGGGTCTCTTCGGACATGCCGGCCCGGTCCGCATCGGTGATCGGATCGCGCTCGACTCGGACCTCTTGGTGACTGACCGGCACAGTGGTCGTCACTTCCTCGGTGACCACGTACTTGCGAAGACGAGCGTGGCCCGTCTCCCGGCGTTCGACGCCGACGACGAGATGCTCCTCCGAACGCGTCAGCGATCGGTCCGCGCTTTCCTGCCTCGGCCGCGCCCCACGGTCGCCTTTGTCGCGATCGCCACTCGCGGTGTGCGGCACGGCCCGTGCGGAGTCAGCGTTGGTCGTCTTACTGCGGTCCCCCACGTTGCCGGGCTCATCCAGTCCGTAGTGGCTGTACAAACGCTGTTCCTCGCCCGGGTCGAGGTGGCCGTCGTCGTCCACCCGAGGGGCGTGCTTGACGAGGTCTTTGGGGTGGGCGATACGCAGGCCCTTGTCAGTGAGATCGGCCCCTTCGAGCGGGACGAAGGACTCCTTGTTCCCGAATAGGCCGGTGCGAACGGTGACCCATTCGGGTCGTCCGGTGCGGTCGTCGAGGTAGACCTGTTGGACGGTGCCGACTTTGGCGCCGTCCGGGTCGTGCACGGTGGCGCCGGTCATCTCGCGGGGGTCGAGGCGCGTGGTCATCGAGGGCTCCTTCGGTTGTCCGTGTCGACGGTGCGACGCACGGTGGATGCCCCCCTCGCGGCTCGTGACGCGGGCGTCGACCGGGTTCACCTGTCCGGGGCAACGCATGGACGGTGCCCAATGGCCGAAGCTCTTCCGGCGGGGGACAATCAGTCCTCGACGAGCGAGGAAGAGCCCGTGGATGTGGGTGTCCGCGACGCGGTGCCGTTTCCAGGTCTCGGCCCTCGACCACCGAGCCGGTCGATCCGATCGGCTTCGTCCACGCCGTCCACGGAATCGACGCATTTCTCCTCGGCGGCACGGTCGTTCACCCGCACGGCCGGCTCCCTCTTCGGGCCCCGTCCCGAAGATCTGAACCCTGTCGGGCAAGGGCTCAGCGAGGGTCGATCTCGGATTCGGGTGCGGTGCGCGCGTCGGCGGGCCGAGGGCGGTGTTGTGGCACCACGAGGCGAACGCCGCGGAGGTGGCGGCCAGGACGGCCAAGCCCAGGCTCCAGCCGCCGACCACGTCGGCTTGAGGTGAGGGCCCGTGGACGTGGCCGGTCGCGTTGGGATTCCTGCGCGGCTTCGGAACCGACGGACGCGCCGCTCCGGCGCCACTCGGCCGTTGTCGTGTGCGAGATTCGTCGCACCGACGAGCGGTGAACAGGCCCTGCCCGGGAAGGTGTTCCCTGGCATCGGTGTGACGCGCGTGGGCGCAGCGTCCACGGCATGAGTCGGTCCTTGGTGGTGAAACGGCGTCTGCCGACGGTGACCTGGTCGGCCCGCCGGCCGTACACGCCTTCGGCGGAGGTTCGCGTTGCCCCGCCGGCGTGAACCGTGGGACGTGGCGCCGGGTTGCGCCCGTCCGGTGGTTTCGCAGATGACCGCGGCTGTGTCGGCGCTCTGACGACAGTCGCCGAACCCGTCGGTAGGCGTGAAGCCGTCGGGCGGGAGGCGGGGGTGGCCACCGGGGCAGCATGCCGTCGGTGATCGGTTCCGCGGCCAGGCGGCAGAAGATAGGTTCGCCCAGGCCGGTCTGGGTGGTCCATTCGGTCGGTCGCCCGGCATCCGCATCCGGTTGCCGCGTTTCCACCCGCCCCCGCCCGCGCGGCATCGGCTCCGCGAACATCGTCAACGCGCCGTATTTGCGGACGCTGCCTCCGTGCCGCCGCCGTCGACTGCTGCGGCGGCAAGAGATGGTGACGGTGTCCGCAGCGGGAGTGGTCGAATGTGCGGGCATCGGAACTCCACGCGCCGGAGAGCGGCGTGCCGACGCGTCGACCCGTGCCGCGGCGCGGGGGTGTGTCCCGCAGGGAGGCCCCGTGCGGTCAGCGGGTGGTGTAGCCGCCGTTGGGGAACAGTGTTTGGCCAGTGAACCACCAGCCCTGGGTGACCAGGAAGGTGATGACCGGGACGATGTCCTCGATGTGGGTGAGTTGGTTGCCCATCGCCTGCGACGCGTGGAACCGGGCCCGTTCCGGGCTCTCCTGCGGGTAGAAGAACGGTGTGTCCATCGGACCGGGTGCCACGGTGTTCACCGAGATGTTCCGGTCGGCGAACTCCTTGGCCGCGGCCCGGGTGAAGTGCTCCAGCGGCGCCTTGCCACCCGCGTAGGTGGAATAGCCGTCCGTGAACGCGGCCAGCAGCGACGTGCCCAGACTGACGATCTTCCCGTGATCGTTCAGCCGGCGCCCGGCCTCCTGGATGAAGAAGTACGCCGCCTTGGCGTTGACGGCGAACATGCGGTCGTACTCTTCCTCGGTGGTCTCCAGGATCGGCTTGCGCAACACCATCCCGGTGGTGTTCACCGCCACGTCGACACCGCCGTAGGTGTCCACCGCCGTGTCGAAGAGCCTTCGCACGTCCGCGACCTTCGTCAGGTCACCCTGGACGGAGACGGCCTGTCCACCCGCCGCCCGGATCGCCTTCACCGTCTGCTCGGCATCGCTCTCCGAGGTGTGGTAGTGGACGACCACCTTCGCCCCGGACTCGGCGAACGTCCTGCTGAGCAGCCCGCCGAGGTTCTTCTCTCCCCCGCCGACGACCGCGACCTTGTCCCGCAGAGTGTTCTCGACCATGCTCGGCGCTCCCTCACGTCATTGCCGGTGATCGACTCGATCACCCTCTACAACCAAAACCGGGCGGATGTCAGGGCACCCGGGCACGTTGAGGTGCCGGGTCGTCCCACAAGCACCGCCGCTACCCCCGGGCAGTGCCTCGGCAAACGTCTGAACCGAGACGGTCCCTTGCGATCCCGCTCTCGCGCGCCCCGACGCGCGGACGGTGGGTGAACGACGGTGGTAGCGCCCGATCGCCTCGACCGGGAGGCCGCCAGAGGATGCCGTCCCTCGTGGAACAGGGCGACGATCACGGCCACGGGGCTATCGCGCGCGGAACGGGCCACGTGTGCACGGGATGGTCGAGCACGCTCAGGCGCGCGTATTGTGCGACCAACTCGTGAAGGGCCAGTCATGGTCGGATCGCTGTCGGAGGGAGTCGAGCATGCGACGCTGCCACATGGCGCCGGTCATACCGGTTGCAGCTCGCTGTTCGATCACCGAGAGCACCTGGTGTGCCTCGTCGGCGTCCACCCCCATGGACAGAAGTCCACGGGCGGCTCGCGGAATCAGGACGCGGATCAGATCCGGGGCACCGCGCTCGACGGCGGGTCCGGCCGGAGAATTGGGCCACGCCAGCCGGGCGGAGAGGCCGTATCGTGCCGCCTGGTAGAAGTTGTCTCGCACCGCGCGGAAGGGGAGGTTCGCGGTGAAGTCCGCGGGCGCGTCGGTGAGATGACGGATCAGGCCGAGGAGGAACGCCGTGTTCGCGACCATGTCGATCGCGGTGGGTCCGGCGGGAAGCGCCCGGGACTCTATCCGCAGATGACCGTCGCCGGCAGGATCGTACACGGCCCGGTTCCAGGGCCACACCGTGCCCATGTGCAGGCGTAACTCCGCCAGTTGGGGCGTGCGACCCGCGGCGAGCGCCTCGATGGGTCGCTCGTCGCTCAACACGGGAAGCATCGTCGCGTAGTCCTGGACGGCCTCGGCGAAGATTTCGGTCGCGCCGTGCCCGTACCAGGCCCGGCCGAACAGGACCCGGGGATGGTCCCCGCCCACCGGCGTGTCGCGGTCGCCGAATCCCTGTTCGTAGTACGGAATGCGCGTCTCCTGCCACAGCTTCTTACCGAACAGCAGAAACGAGTTCCCGGCGACGGCCAGGACGGGTCCGACGGCCAGTTGCGCCGCATTGTAGGTGCGGCTGAAGTCGTCGGGCGGCACAGTGAGGTGAACCTGCCACGAGCAACACGCCCCCTGCACGGCCATCGTGTCGGTGCGCAGGACACACGGTTCCTCGCCTTCGATCCGGACGTCGAACGAACCCTGACGGCGCTCGGCGAACGCATCGTTCAGAATCGCGTAGCGCGCAACGTCGGTGAGCGAGGAGCCGGACAGATCGCAGGGACGCAGGCTCGGGAGCATGCCCACCATCAGGGGCCGGGTTCCGTAGGGTCGGCCGGCCGCCGCGACCTTCGCCATCACCCGACTCGTCTCTTCGCGCATGGCGGTGAAGGGGCGGCTTCGGGCGGGCACGGGCGTGACGTTCAATTCGAGGTTGTAGCGGTTGACCTCCACGGTCAACCGAGGGTCGCCCGCCGCGGACAGGACGGCCTTGTTGAGCGGCATCGGCGCGCCGGAGGAATCCACGAGGAACATCTCCAGTTCCGCGCCGATGCAGGTCTCGATCCGGCCGAACGCGGGGCGTCGGAGCAACTCGCCCAGCGCCTTGAGCGACTCGTTCAGGCGTTCGCGAAAGGCCTTGTGGTCGGCGGCGTCGAACTCGCCCGCCTCACGCGAACTCACCCCGTCTCCCCTACGCGTGTTCGCGGCACTCGCCTGCGACCGAGGGAAGACGTGCGGACGGCGGGAAGCAACCACATCACCCGGTCTTTCGGTCCTCCGCGGACGCCGCGTCGGACCAATAGTGGTGGGAGCTTGATTGGGCAGTCACCGACCACTGTATTCCCGCCCATTCCTGTGACACAAGGTGAACAATCGATCACTCGTCAAGGCCGCGCGGCGTGCCGTTGGAGCAGCGAGAGCATCGGAAGCAGGCGCTCCCGGTCTGCACCGACTGCGAGGACTCAATCGCTGCGCCTGTGGCGATCGTGTTATGAGCAAGGCGGACATCCGGAAGGCCGCCCTGCCCTTGTCGATCAGCGTTGCAGGTGGCCTCTGGGAAGAGTGCCGTCATGGACGTGTCGGCGAGACGCGGTCAGGTATCAACGGGCCCGGGCAGAGGCGCAGTCGAGGCTTCGGACGGCCCGGCCGGGCCGCCGCGGGCGAACAGGGCCCTCCCCCTTTTTGCGCGGCCCGTCGCAGTGCATGCGGTAGGGGCGCAGAGGGGAGGCGTTCGCCGGTGCCGGCGAGGGAGGCCCGCAACAGCTCCGACACCACGGTCGAGTGCTCGCCGGCCGCCGGGTCGGAGCCGCCCACCCATCCCCGGCCCACTCGCGCATTCAAGGTCGGGCAGCCCCCGGCTCCGTGTCCCCGGCTCATCATCCTGCGGGCCTCTCCCGGTTCACAAGAGCACAAGCGTTCAACGCGTTCACGCATCAGAGGACTTCAGCGAGGTCTTGGACCGCGTGTGGAGGCGATTCCCGGGAAGCGCTCACACCAGCCGGAAAGTCGGTACCGCGCTCATGAGACGCCCGGGCGTCACAAGGGTTGCCCGGACGCCGAAGAGGTCGCCTCTGCGTTCACCAACGGTGGGCCGAAAGGTTCGTCCTTTCCGATCAGGGGCTTCGGCCTCCCCCGCCTGTGCCGGCGACAGTGAAAGGAGTTACAACCGTGCTGATCCGCGCCACGAAGAAGGACAGCGACCTCGCTGTGGAGGTGCTCACCGAAGCGTTCGAGAACGACCCGTTCCTGCGCTGGCTCTTCCCCGAGGACCCGCAGTACGGCACGTACGCGCCCTTGTTCTTCGGACAGTGGGTGGACGTCACCCTCGATGCGGGCGAGATCTGGATGGATCCCGATCGCGCCGGCGTGATGCTGGGTCAGCTGTCCACCACCCTGGCGTCGAATGAGGAGGACAAGGCCCGAGCGCGCGAGGAGTTCCGTGCAACGTTCCGGGAATGTGCGGACCGCGTGGTGGCGTTCGTGGACGGTGTCGCGGAGAACCACCCGAACATGGACCGAGAGCACTGGTACTGGACGATGCTCGGCGTCCGCCGCTCCCACCAGCGCAAAGGCGTGGGACGCGCGATCTTCCAGGAGCTTTTCGAGATGAAGAACCCCCGATACCCGTTCTACTGCGAAGCGACGACCTCGGGCAACCTGGCCCTGTACCGGCGCCTCGGCTTTCGCCGCCTCTTCGAGTTCCGGGTGGCACCGGACGCCTCTCCGCTGCAGGCCATCTGGGCCGAGACCAACGCGTTCGCCGAGAGTCGGAGGTGAACCCATGCACGTCGAGCCCCACGCCCTTCGCCTGGGACGCGAGGAGCCGGACGCCGAGCGCGACGTCCGGCTCCTGACGGAACTCGGCCGTACCCGACACGACAAGCGTCACCGGCACCTCGGCTACCCCCTCAACCAGGACTTCGACTACCGCGCCCTGTCCGAACTCCTCGACACCCCCTGGTACTCGATCGGCTTCGCCGACGAACCGGACCGGCTGGGTCTGGGCGCCGACGCCTTCGAACGGGAGATCCTGGCGTTCTTCGCCGAGATCCTCAAAGCCCCTCCCGGCGAGGTACGCGGTTTTCTCCCCACAGGGTCCACCGAAGGCAACCAGTGGGGATGCCTCCTGGGCCGACAGGCCCTGCCGCGCGCTCCTTTGTACTTCAGCCGCGCCGCGCACTTCGGAATCCGCCGCGTCGCCGAGCTCCTGCGCATGGAACCGGTGGAGGTCGCCACCCTCGACGACGGCCGCATGGACCTCGACGACCTGGAACACGCCTGCTCCCTTCGACGGGGCCGCGGAGCGGTCGTCGTCAACACGGCCGGGACGACCATGCTCGGCGCCGTCGACGACATCGTCGGTCTGCGCAGCGCGGCACGACCCGCCGGAGACGTGTTCGTGCACACGGACGCCGCGCTGAGCGGATTGATCCTGCCCTTCGTCGACGAGGACGTCCCCTTCGCCTTCGACGCCGGCGCCGACAGCGTCACCATCAGCGCGCACAAGATGATCGGCCTGCCCATGCCGTGCGCCATCGCACTCGCCCGCTCGGAGCACATACCGCAGGGGCACGACGTGGAGTACGTCGGCATATCCGACTCGATCGTCAAATGCAGCCGCGACGCCTACACCCCCTTGCTCCTGTGGTATGCCCTGCGCCGCCTGGGCACTCCCGGCCTGACCCGAAGGGCGCACCACTGCCTGGGGACCGCCGCCTACGCGGTGGACCGGTTGAAGGACGGCCCGGGCAAGGCCTGGCGCCATCCGCACTCGATCACCGTCGTCCTCGCCTCCATCGACGCATCCCTGGCTCACCACTGGCACATGGCCGTCGAGAACGGTGTCTCCCACATCGTGACCGCCCCCCACGTGACCCGCGCCGACATCGACCGTTTCGCCGAGTCCCTGCGTGCCGAAACCTCCCGACACACCACCGACCCCGCCCCCTCGAACCCCGCCCGGTGAACGGCGGGCCCTGCGGCGCCCGAAGGAGACACGCCCCCGCGGCCGGGAGCGGCCGGCTGGTCACCGTCGAAGGCTCGGACCGCACCGATGGGGAGGCACCCCTTCCAGCCCGGTCCACCGAAATCCTCCTGCCCGGGAGGGAATCGATGTGTTGGAGCCGACGACATCGCCCGGGAATCGAGATGCGGCCCGGCGATTGCCCTCACGTGCGGGGATGCCTCGATGCGTGATTCACGAGGTTGTGGCCCGCGGGCCCGCGTGGGAAGGCGGGTCGACCTTCACCGAGAGGAGTTGGTTGTCGGCGAGGAAGTAGACGACGTACAAGACGACCTGTTCTTCGCCTCGATTCTCACCACAATGGGCGTTCTCGCTGCCCGCCGGTTCCAGGACGCAGTTGCCTGCCGTGATGATGTCCGTGGAGGAGTCGGCGAACGTGCGCACAAGGGTGCCGGTTTTACAGATCACGAGCATGGGGCCGGGGTGGTAGTGCCATCCGGTCGTCCCGCCGGGCGGGAAAGTGATCCTGCGGAAGACGACGGTGCGGGCGTCGGGCCCCAGTGGGGGTAGTTGCTCGGTCGTCGATCCGGCCGCCAGGATCACCGACTCGAGGGAAGGTCGATCATCCGATGGCGCGTTCATCGATTCCGCTCCCCTCGCCTGGGCCGATCGGGCCGCGGCGGGCAGGCGTCCACTGGGGACATTCGATCGCGGCCGCTTGCGATCGTTGCGCGTCGGACGGGCCCGACCCCGCAGGTCGGGCCGGGTCGCCGCCTCACGGCGTACCGTCCTGTCCGAAGTCGGGGCGCCTGTCCCGGGCTTCGAGGATGTCGTCGTTGGACACTCCCGAGGGCACCATGGGCCAGACCATCGCCTCTTGGGCGACCACGAAGTCCACCACGACGGGCACGTCCTCGATCGTCATGGCCGCCTCGATCGTCGCGTCCACGTCCTGGGCCCGATCGCATCGAAACGCCCTGCATCCGTAGGCTTCGGCGAGTCGCGTGATATCGGGGCTGATGGGGGCGGAGTCCGAGTCGAGGTCGATGTTGGCGTGTTCCTCGCCGTGCGTCATGTTCTGCGCTTGGCGGACCATGCCCAGACTCGCGTTGTTGATGACGGCGACCTTGATCGGCAGATGATTGAGGACGCAGGTGGCCAGCTCCTGGTTGGTCATCTGGAAGGACCCGTCACCGTCGATGGCCCACACGATCGCCTCGGGCAACGCGGCTTGTACACCCAGCGCGGCCGGGATCGCGTAGCCCATCGTCCCCGCGCCGCCGGAGTTGATCCAGGTCCGAGGGCGTTCGAACCGGATGAACTGCGCGGCCCACATCTGGTGTTGACCCACCCCCGCCGTGTACACGCTGCGCGGACCGGCGGTGAGCGTGCCCAGACGCTCGATGACGTATTGCGGCGCCAGGGCGTCGGGAGAAACGGCGTAGCCCGGTGGGTATCGTCGACGCCATTCCTCGAGGGTGTCCCACCAGCTGCGGTAGTTCGTGCTGCGGCCTTGGTCGAGCGCACGTTGCACGGCGTCGGCGAGCAGAGACAGCGCCTGGGCGCAGTCGGCCAGGATCGGCACGTCGGCGCGACGTTTGCGGGAGATCTCGGCGGGGTCGATGTCGACGTGGACGACGGTCGCGTGGGGTGCGAAGGAGTCGATCTCTCCTGTGACGCGGTTGTCGAAGCGTGCGCCGAGGGCCACCAGGAGGTCGGCTTTCTGCATCGCGCCGACTGCGGTCACGGAGCCGTGGCGCCCCGGCATGCCCAGATGCCGGCGGTTGCCGTCGGGGAAGGCCCCTCGGGCCATCAGCGTGGTCACGACGGGTGCCCCGGTGAGTTCGGCGAGGCGGAGCAGTGCTGGGGATCCGCCCGATTTGATGACTCCGCCGCCGACGTACAGGACCGGTCGTTCGGCGTTCAGCAGGGCTTGGACGGCCTGGTCGATGCGGGCCGGGTCGGGGGTCGGCGGATCGGCCGGGCCGGTCGTGGGGACCTCCAGGGGCATCGGCACCTCGATGCTGTCGTCGAGGGCGTCCTTGGTGATCGCGACGAGTGCGGGTCCGGGGCGTCCGGAGACGGCGATGCGCAGCGCCTTGTCAACCGTTTCGAAGATGTCGGACGTCTTGGTGACCTGGGCGTTGTACTTGGTGATCGGTGCGGTGATGGCGCAGATGTCCGCCTCCTGGAAGGCGTCGGTGCCGATCAGGTGGCTGACGACTTGGCCGGCGATCGCCAGTATCGGGACCGAGTCCATGTGTGCGTCCAGCAGGGGGGTGACCAGGTTGGTCGATCCCGGGCCGGACGTTCCCAGGCACACGCCGATCCGGCCGGTGGCCTGGGCGTAGCCGGAGGCCGCGTGTCCGGCTCCCTGTTCGTGGCGGACCAGCACGTGGTGGAGGCCCGGGGCGGAGGCGATGCGCTGGTACAGCGGCATGACGGCCTCGCCGGGGATGCCGAACACCGTGTCCACGGCGTGCAGTCGCAGGGTGTACAGGAGGATCTGGGCGCCGGTCAGGCGCACCGTGCCGTCGGCGGGCAGGTCGCCGAGGGGCTCGTTTCGCAGGTCACGAGCGGGCACGACTTCACGCTCCGGGATGAGGCGCGATCTCGGAGGGCGCCGGAAAACCGTGTCCTGGCGGGCGTGGCCCGCGATGCGGACGGTCGTAGGCTCCGGCGCGCCCCGGGAAGGGCACGGACAGGAGGATGCGGAGCTGTTCGCTTGCATGTGCCGTCCACAGCGTAGGCACGTGTCGTGACGGGCGACAAGGCATTCGCTGCAAAGGGGGCGCCACGGGCGCGTGTTGGGGATCCGGGACGGCATTTCGTGTTCGCGACGGGTCGTCGCCGTGTCTGGCTGCCGGGCGTCACCGGTCGTACAGTCACGGTATGCAGGAGACACGGATCACTGCGCAAGATGTTCGTGAAGCCCGCGATCTGCTCGCCCCGGTCACGCATGTCACCCCGATGCTGACCAGTCGACGGCTGTGTTCCCTTACGGGTGTCGCCGTGCACCTCAAGTGCGAGAATCTCCAACGCACGGGTTCCTTCAAACTGCGCGGCGCGTATGTGCGCATCGCCGGTCTGGACATCGAGGAGCGCGCCCGCGGGGTCGTCGCGGCCAGCGCCGGGAACCACGCCCAAGGCGTCGCGCTCGCCGCGTCGTTGCTGGATGCGCGCTCGACGATCTTCGTGCCGTCCGGTGCGCCCCTGCCCAAACTGGCTGCGACTCGCGACTACGGGGCCGCGGTCCGGACGGCGGGCACGACGGTCGACGAGGCCATGGAGGCGGCGCGACGGTTCTCGGACGAGACGGGTGCCGTGTTCATCCACCCCTTCGATCACCGGGACGTGATCACCGGCCAGGCCACCGTCGGCGCGGAGATCCTGGAGCAGTGTCCCCGGGTGCGAACCGTCCTGGTCGGGCTCGGCGGCGGCGGACTGCTGGCCGGGATCGCAGCAGCCGTCAAATTGTCGCGCCCGCACGTGAAGGTCGTCGGCGTCCAGGCTCTGGGGGCGGCGGCGTTTCCGCCCTCGCTGGCCGCCGGCCACCCCGTGACGCTGGAACACATGTCCACGGTGGCCGACGGGCTCATGGTCCAGCGTCCCGGCGATCTGACGTTCGAGATGGTCAAGGCACTCGGCGACGGCGTGGTCACCGTTTCGGAGGAGTCCCTCGCGAAGGCCGTCCTGTTGAGCCTGGAGCGGTTGAAGTTGGTGGTGGAACCGGCCGGGGCGAGTTCGATCGCCGCCCTGTTGGAGCACCCGAACACGTTCGAGGGCCCGGTGGTCGCGGTCCTGACGGGCGGCAACATCGACGCGGAACTGCTGCAGCGCTTCCTGCGACACGATCTCGCATCCGCGGGACGCCGCACACGCATACGCGTGCAAGTGGCAGACCACGCGGACGCGATGACGAAGCTGCACAGTTGCGTGAGCCGGGCCAACGCCAACGTCCTGGACGTCGAACGGGTGGACGTCGACCCTGGCCTCGACTTGACTCGGATCGAGGTGGACGTGTTGCTGGCGATCGAGGGGGACGACCATCGCGTGGCCGTGATCGAGGAACTGGGGAAGGCCGGGATCACGGTCCTGCCTAGACAGGGCCGCTAGGCCTTTCCGGCGGATCTTGGTGGATCAGGCCGCGTCGTCCGGTGCCGTGGCTCGGCGTGCCGGAGAAGCAGTCGCTTGGTGGTTCTGTTCTGTTGTTTCTCCGGCGCGGCGAGGCGCGGAGCCAGGCGGCGCGAACCGACCAAGTACCGCCGGACAGGGGCTAGTTTCTCCGGGAGGTGTGGGGAAGTCCGGACCGCGCGACCCCCGGGCCGCCCGGCGGGGGTCGGTGGCCCCCGGTTGCGTAGCGCCCCCGGCCGGTGCGCACGGATCGGGGCAACCGGGGGTCAGTCCCGCGTGGTTTCCGGGAGTTCATCGGAGCCTTGGTCACGTCCGCGCTCGTGTCGGTACACGCGGCCCTCGCGCATCACGTACTCGACACGCGTCATCGCGCTCATGTCGACAAACGGATCACCCCGAACGGCCACCAGGTCGGCCTGCGCTCCCGCAACGATCCGGCCGATGTCCGTACGCCCCAGCAGGTCGGCCGCCGTGGTCGTGGCCGCGCGCAACGTGCGCAACGGTGAGATGCCGTACCGCACCATGGTCAGGAACTCTAGGTTGTTGTGCTCGTGCGGCACCTGGCCGGCATCCGTGCCGAAGGCGATCTCCACGGGGCTGTCGGCCAGGGCCGCGAAACCCTCGTGCAGGCTTTCCCGATGACGGCGAAATTTCGCTCGGGCCGCCCGGGGGCGTCGCAACCAGAAGTCGTCGTCGTCCAGGTGATCCGACGCCTCCTCGATGACCCTGAGCGTGGGGACCAGGTACACGCCGCGATCCGCCATCTCCGAACGGGTTCCGGCGCGTATCAACGAACCGTGCTCCACGGAGCGCACACCCGCCCGCAGCGCCCGCCGTACACCCTCGTCGCCGAAAGCGTGCACCGCGCACGGCAGACCGATGTCCTGCGCCGCCCCGACCAGCGCGTCCATCTCCCCCTGGGTATACGTAGTGTGCTCCGGCTCGTCCGAGGGCGAGAAGAACCCGCCCGTCGCCGCGAACTTGATCCAGTCCGCCCCCGTGCGGGCCTGACTGCGCACCGCACGCAGGATCTCGTCCACGCCGTCGGCCAAAGCCCCGATCTCCGTGTGCGGCAGGCTACCGAGGTTCGAGCTCTTGTCGCCGTGGCCGCCTCGGGAGCACAAGATGCGCGGGGCCACGACCAATTGCGGGCCGGGCAACAGATCCGCGGCCACCGCGTCGCGAACCATCAGGGCCAGGGAGTCCTCCAGCGCGCAACCCAGGTCGCGCACGGTGGTGAAGCCGTTGCCGAGGAGGCTGCGCATCGACAGCAAGACGTTGCGGTGGCGGGCAGCGACCGAAAAGCCGATGTGGCTGTCCATCATGTCCGGCGCGTTGGACAGGTGCACGTGGCAGTCGATCAGTCCGGGCACGAGCGTGCAGCCGGGCAGACGCACGACGACGGCGTCGGGGGGCGGTCGTGTGCTCGTGTCGACGACGGCGGCGATTGTCGAGCCGTCGACGATCACCATGCCCGGCGTCGGAGCAGCGGCCAGTCCGTCCCATATCCGTTCCGCCACGATGACCGTCGGCCTGTTCATGCGGCCCTTCCCCCTGCTGGACGGCGTGGGCCGGTCACCCGGTCCCACCCCGAGACGAGACGCCGCGCCGGCCGGGTTCCAGGGGGCTCGGGGCGGGCCCGGCCGAGTGCGGCGTGATCACTCGATCCGTACGGGTTCACCGGCAACCGCGACTTCGGCGCGTCCAACGCCCGTCCGGCGGCCGATCGTTCGCGTGCGCCGACAAGCGTGCACGGCCACATCCTTGCGCTATGGCGACCGTTCGAGCGTTTCAAGCATGCCCGCCCGCAGACCGCCTGAGAAGGCGTCGCCGGGTTGCAGCGTCGGATCGACGGCTGTCCGTCGTGCGCGATCGGTGAATGCCCCGCCTGTCTTGGGGCGTTGCCGGCCGGCCGGGTGATCGGCGTGCGGAGGAAGCACGGCGGTGGGGGCGCACGCGGGCCGCCAACGCCATGCCCTCGGTAGGAGAGTGCCACGTGTCGACGTCCGATGCTCCATCATCTGCCGGTGGTTCAGTGGTCATCGAACCGTCCCCCCCGCTCCACTGAGGCCACGATCCCGCTTTCTTCGCCCGTTCGGTCCGCAGATGCCTGCCGCGCACCGTGAGCTTGCCAGAACAGTCTTCGAGCACATCGGTGCCCGGGTTGATCGATCCGGGGTCACGGCTTGACGAGGACCTTGAGACTCGTGCGGTCGGCCATGGCCCGATAGCCGGCAGGGACGCCGTCGAGGTCGGTCATGGTGTCGAAAACCTTTCCCGGCTCGATGACGCCCTCCACGATGTCGGGCATCAGTTCCTCGATGTAGGCCCGGACCGGGGCCACTCCCCCGGCCAGGCGGATGTTGTGGCCGAACAGGCTGCCGAAGCCGATGGGCGCCTGTTCGTACTGCGGGACACCGACGCGGCTGATGACACCGCCGGGCCGGATGACCCCCAGTGCCTGCTCGTAGGCGGGCATGTGGCCGACGGCTTCGATCACCACGTGCGTGCCGTGCCCACCGCTGAGCTCGCGAACCCGGGCTGTGCCTTCCTCGCCGCGGGCGGAGACGACGTCGGTGGCACCGAAGGCCCGGCCGAGGTCGGTACGCGCCCGGTGGCGCCCCATCAGGATGATCCGCTCGGCGCCCAGGCGCCTGGCCGACAGGACCGCCAACAAGCCGACGGCGCCGTCACCGATCACGGTGACGTGGGTACGCTCGTCGACGCCGCCCGCCACGGCGGCGTGGTGGCCGGTGCCCAGGACGTCCGAAAGCGTCAGCAGGGACGGGATCAGGGCCGAGTCCGGCGCGACGGGAAGCTTGACGAGGGTGCCGTCGGCGAGCGGGACGCGGACCGCTTCGGCTTGGCCGCCCTCCTCGAGTTCGTCGTCCCAGAGATTGGCCTGGGGGTGGGCGCACGAGGTGTGCAGACGTTCGCGACAGAACACGCAGGTGTTGTCGGAGATGGCGAACGGAGCGACGACCGTGTCGCCCTTCTTGACGGTGGTCACCTCGGAGCCGGTGGCCTCGACGATGCCGATGAATTCGTGGCCCATGCGGACCGGGCCGTCTTCGGGCTTCATCGAAGCGTAGGGGTGCAGGTCGCTGCCGCAGACGCAGGACGCGGTGATGCGGACCAGTGCGTCGGTGGGCAGTTTGACGACGGAATCGGGGACGTTCTCGATGCGGACGTCACCGGCGCCGTACATGAAAGTCGCGCGCATCAGGACTGCTCCGTTCTCGATGGTGTTTGTATCGGATCGGTGCCGCTCGAGAAGGCGGAACGCGTGCCCCAGCACGCGTTCGCGGCTTCGCGGGTTGGTTTCACCGGGGCGTTGCGTCGGTGGGCGGATCGGTGAGTTCCGCGCACAGGCGGTCGATGTGGTCCTCGGTGACGTGGGGCATCGTCACCAGGTGGGCCCGGCCGTCGACCTGGAACAGGTGCCACCGCTCGCACATCGCCTGCGAGGGGGCGTCGAAGAGCACCGTGTTCGTGCCGGCCGGGTGCGTGGGGCGCCGACCGCATCGCTCCAGGTGTTCGGCGGCGTATTCCGCGATGCGCAGGCATTCGTGGACGCGGTCGACCATGCCCTCGCGGCCGAGCCGGCGCAGCTCGTGCCACAGGAGGACGGGTGAGAGGGCGTCGCGGGAGCCGCCGATGGTGTCGTCGTCGGCGCCCACCGCCGCGCCCTGTTCCCGAATGTTGTCCACGTGCTCGGGGCGGGCCAGGACGATGCCGCACGGGATGGGGCAGCCGACCATCTTGTGGCCGCTGATGGCGATGCTGTCGGCGCCGTCGGCGAAGCCCCACGGTCGTGGGGACGGTCCCAGCGCGGCCAAAGGGCCGCCGAACGCCGCGTCCGCGTGCAGGTGGGTGCGTTCGATACCGGTGTCGGCCAACGCCGCGCGGATGGCGGGGAGATCGTCGACCGCTCCCCTTCCCGTGCTGCCGATGGTGGCGACGACGACCGCGCCGCGGTGCCGGTTCGCTCGGCATGCCGATTCCAGGGCACGCGGGTCCATCGCCCCGTGTCGATCGGTGGGTATCGACACGAGTTCCATCCGAAGCAGCCGGGCGATCTTGGGGACGGAGTAGTGCACGTCGCGCGACGCGTACAGGACGGCGTCGGGATGGCGTTCGCGGCCGACGAACACGCCGAACAGGTTGCTTTCGGTGCCGCCGTTGGTCACGTAACCGAACGCGGCGCCCGACGGGGCGCCGGCCAGGGTGGCAAAGAAGTCGACGACGGCGCGCTCGAAGTGCTTGGTGTGCAGACGGTATTCGCTGGTTCCGCAGGGGCTTCCGGCGTTGTTGCCGTGCACCGCCAGGAAGGGCGCGAGGTGCCGGTAGTCGATGTCCAAGTTGACGGGAGCGCCGATGGAGTGGGCGCGCTCGTCGCGCATCCAGGAGGCGATGTCGTCCAGGAGGGCGCGATCGGCCGCGAGGCCCTCGGCTGTGCGGGGCTCGTGCGCGATGGCCAGATCCGCTTCCAGGGGGACGCGCATGCGATCTCCTCTCGGGTGGTCGGAAGGCGGTGATGTCACGGGGCACTTCGCAGCGGGCGGGGTTCGAACGGGCCTGGGTCCGTGCGAATCGCGTAGTGGGCCTGCACGTCGCCTCGCATCGGCTCCATCGAGTGCTCGTGGCGGGGCGGGTCGGTGGGGTCGACGTGCACACGACCGTCCTGGAGAACGAAGTCCACCCGGCCCATGGCGTCGATGTCGCGCAACGGGTCTCCCGGCACGGCGATCAGGTCCGCGACGCCTCCCGCGGCGATGCGACCGAGCCCTGGCCTTCGCAGGAGTTCGGCGGCCGAGGCGGTGGCCGAGCGCAATGCCTGGAGGGGAGTCAGGCCCGCCGTCGTCATCGCGGGGAACTCGCGCCAGTTGTCGCGGTGTGGGAGCACCCCGGCATCGGTGCCGTAGGCGATGGTCGCCGTGCAGGCGGCCACCCGCCGGCCGTGCCCCCGCAGGGTCGGTGCGTGGCGTGCCAGTTTTGCGCGCTCGTTGGCGTCCCGGTCGGTCCAGAACGCGTCGTCGTCGAGGTGGGCCAGGAAGTGCGACACGGCGTGGAGGGTGGGGACGAGGTAGACGCCGTGCGGGCGGAGCGTGTTGAGGGTTGCCGGTGTGGCCAGGCAGGCGTGTTCGACGGAGCGAACGCCCGCCCGGACGGCGCGGCGGATGCCCTCGTCGGAGAAGGCGTGGACAGCGCACGGCAGGTCGAGGTCGCGCGCGGTGCCCACCAGGGTGTTCATCTCGAGCTGTGAATAGGTCACGCGCAGCGGCGAGTCGTCGGGGTGGGTGACGCCGCCGGTGGCGGCGAACTTGATCCAGTCGGCACCCGCGCGGGCGTCGGCGCGAACCCGACGCTCGATCTCTTGCGCCCCGTCGGCGACCGGCCCCACCTCCCGAACCCCGTGCGGAACCGCCGCGGCCGACTTGTCCCCGTGTCCGCCGCGCGCCGAGATCAGGTGGGGTGCGACGAGCAGGCGGGGGCCGGGCACAATTCGCCGGGCCACCGCGTCGCGCAGGTGGACGACCAGGGGGTCCTCGAGGGTTCCGCCCATGTCCCTGACCGTGGTGAAGCCGTTGCGCAGCAGGCTGTCCAGGTGCGGTATCGCGGCGAGGGTCTGGGCACTGACGGGATCGGAGATCGACGTGGGGAAAGCCTCGGTGAGATGCACGTGGCAGTCGATCAATCCCGGCAACAGCGTCCGGTCCCCCAGGTCGATCCTGCGCGCTTCGGCCGGCACCGCCGCTCCCGGCCCGACGTGGCGGATACGACCGTCCCGGATCAACACTCGGGCGTTGTCGCGGGTGTTGTCCTCGGCGGGATCCCACCAGCGTGCCGCGCTGATCAACAGTGGGCGCTCCTCACGGTCGCGGGCTCGATCGCCACGGGCCGGGTCCTCGCGACCCGTGCGCGGCGTCACCATCGGGCGTCCGTGTCGGCTCCGCCGCATAAACCTCGGCCGGCCTCCCGTCCCGCGCCGATACCGGCCTCGAGCCCACCGGACGGGGGGAGTTGGACCAACTCACCCGACTCCCCATGGAGTTGGACCAACTCACCCGACTCCCCGTGGAGTTCGACCGGGCGTTCACGTCCGACCCTGTGATCGGCGGCGGGAAGCCCGCTCTTCGCGTGCGGGGTCGTGCGACGACCCCCGGGCACCATGGGGTTGGCCTGGGACAGGGCGGAGAACTCGTGCGGACGGCGAGAAGGCACTCACATCACCCGGTCTTCCAGGCACCAGCCGGCGACGCAATGGACCAGTAGCGGTAGGAGATCCGTTCAGCGGGTGGCACCATCGCATTCGACTGTATTCGCGGCGATTCCGATAACACAAGGTGATTCGAAGATCACTCTCCCGACACCGCGGTCGGCCCACCCCACGCCGGACTACGTCATGGGCCGGGCCGGTTACCCGTCGAGATCGACTACGCGGGCTTTGTACCGACACCCGACCGACAAGCCGAATCCCCGGAGATGTTCGAATGCCCCATCGCGGACACTCGAGAGTTCCGGGCCGGCGACGCGATCGCGGCCATTCGCTGGTGGAACCTCGAGTCCCCGACCCACTACGGCGCCGACCTCCCCGACCGTCCAATACCGCGGCGGAGGTCGCCCCGGCTAAATCGTCGGAACGCTTCCGGATGCCTCGTGACCGGCGGCGACGGGTTGCCCCTCGGCACGCGGTGACAACTGCGCCCTCGCGCCCTCAACGCCGCCGTGTCGGACGCACCACGCAAGATCCGGGCATGGTCGAACTCGACGACGGCGGACGGGAGCGAACCCCGTTCGGGCGTTCGCCGGGTCTGAACTCGTAGCCGCCCCAGTCGGAGCCGAGATCCTCGCCCGCGACAACCGGAGGAACTCCATCTCGTCCGGAATCCCCCGACCGGCCAACGCCTTTCCCGTGGCGGCCATGTCCCCCTCGGCCGTGGCCAGTTCCTCCGCGACCAGGTCCATGATTGCCCCGAGCAACGGGTCCTCCTCGGTGTCGGTGTCCCCCCACGACCCGGCGCGCCGTCTTCGTCGCGGCCGTGTCAGGGGGCGGTGGACGGAGTGTCAGGTGCCTTGGCGGGGGGTGGGGCCGCAGCCGGCGGGTTGAATGGCCAGCCAGCGGCCCAGGGCCCAAAGCGGGAAGTATTCGCGGTAGAGGCGGTAGTCGAGCATGGCCGTGCCGAAGAAAACTCCGGTGACCGTGCTCTGCTGCCAGCTCCCGTCGGGGAGTTGGCGGGCGCACAGCCAGTCGATTCCGGCGAGGGCCGCGCGGCTTCGGCCTCCTGTGAGTTCGAGCAGGGTGAGCAGGGCCCAGGCGGTGCTGACCGGTTGACTCGTGGCGCCGGCGACGTAGCGGTTCTCGGAGCAGCCGGTGGGGTCCTCGGACCAGCCGCCGTCCGGTAGTTGGATGCTTTCCAGCCACCAGGCCGCCTTGATGAAGCAAGGGTGGGTGCGGGGTACTCCGGCGGCCAGTAGTCCGCGTACGGCGAAGAGGGTTCCGTAGATCCGGTTGACTCCCCAGGCCGCGGGCCAGGAACCGTCGGCGTGTTGCCGGGCCAGGAGGTACGCGCGCGCTCGGTCCAGGGCCGTCTCGCATGCCTGCCGTTGTGCGGTGTCGCCGTGATCGCGCAGCCGGGCGAGGGCGACGGCCGCCGACCCGGTGCACTCCGTGTAGGAGTCGTCGATCGTGCAGTTGGTGAAAATCTCTGCGGGGTTGAGGCGCTCCAGGAATCGTGGTCCCCGGCGTTTTTCGTAGGTGGCGAAGCCCCCGTCACGGTTCTGGCGGGCGAGCAGGAACGCGGTGGCTCCGGCGATGTCGAAGCGGGGGTCGGCGGGGGCCTGCGAGTTCGCGCAGGACAGCAGGGCACTGGCCGCCTCGGCCGTGCAGTCGCTGACGGGCCAGCGATGACCGCCCTCGGAGAAGCACCAGCCGCCGCGGGCGGGCGAGCGCGCCGTCAGGTGCGGGGTGGGGATCTCGCGGGTGACCTGAGCCCCGCTGAGGAAGCGGCCGCCGCGTCTCACGGCCCGGACGGTTTCCCGGCACGGCGCGCGGTCGGCCGCGAGCGCCTCGATCGCGAACGAGGTGTCCCAACTGTGGGAGCGGGCACCGGCGTAGCGGGTCCCCTCCTGCGGATCGCTCCAACGCCAGTAGTCGAAAGCCCGCAACGAGCGGTCGACTTCGTCGGGGGCGGCGCCCGCGGCGTGCAGGACCAAGATGTCGAGGAGCGAGTTGACGGGGGACAGGCCGATCCGCCCGGTGACCGTGTGCTCGTGCTCTACCCGCTTGCGGCAGTGGAGCAGGGCGCGTCGGCGCAGAGCGGGAGGGGGGTGGTGTTCGTAGGCGGCCAGGGCCCTTTGGGCCAGGCGCAGCGCAAGGGTGCGGGTCACCGCCGTATCGAGGCCGGTGCGACGGCGGTCGCTGCGGCGTAGGGGGCGTTCGAACAGTTCCGTGCGCAGTTCCTCGATCGTCGCTCCGGGCATGCCTTGGTATCGGGTGCCGTACAGGAACGCCATCGCCTGCCCGATGGTGCGGGTATGGCAGTAGAGGCGATCGGGATGGATGGGCAACCAGCGAGGGAGCAGGAAGAGTTCGGGCGGTAGGGGGTGCATGGCCCGGTAGTCGTAGAGGCCGAGCAGTGCGAGCCAGGCCTTGCCCCAGGAGGGAATGGCGGCGACCCCGTGGGGCTGGTCGCGCAGCCACCGGCGTGCGGGACGGCACAGGGGGTGTTCGGGGCCCAGGCCGAGCAGGCGCAGCGCCGTGTAGGCGAGGGCGGTGCAGTACAGCGAAGGGTTGGTGGAGGCGGGGTGCAGGCCCCAGCCGGTCCGGTCGATGCGGCTGACGGTGTAGTGCCGCAGGATCGGTTCGACCTCGCTCTGCGGCAGGGGCCGGCCCAGGAGGTGCCGGGTGATCACGTACTGGGAGAGGAGCACGGTGTTCCAGGCCATCTCCCCTTCCCATGCGCCGTCGGGCCGTTGGAGCGAGAGCAGCCGTTCGCGCGCCCGATCGTGGACCGAGCGAGGATCCGTGGTGGACGGTGAAGGGACGGTGGCGGGTGCCGAAGGTGCAAGGGCGGACGGGTCCATGGTGCTCTTCCTCGCCTGCCGTGTGGGGATGCCGCGGGTGCGCTAGCCGCGCTGTCGCGTGCGGTAGCGCAGGACGCAGGGGGCGGATGGTTCCGAGATGAGGGCGGTGGAGTACGAAGGTCGGTGCGGGGCGCCCAGGAGTCGCAGGTCGAAGCGGCGCAGCAGGACGCTCCAAATCGCTTTGATTTCCTGGTCCGCGAAGGCACGGCCGATGCAGCGGTGCTTCCCGCCGCCGAAGCCGATCAGGTTGTACGGGCGCAGGTGCTCTTGTCTTCCATCGGCGTAGCGGGCCGGATCGCACCGTTCCGGATCTGCGAATGCGGATACCATCCGGTGGGCGACCGTGGGTGAGATCATCACGAGCGTGCCGACGGGAACGTGGTGCCCTTCGAGGACGAAGGGTTTGCGTGCCTTGCGCATCAGCACCATGGTTGGTGGGTAGAGCCTCTCGGCTTCGCGGATGCATCGGCCCATCAGTTCCATACCGTGGAGCCGCTCGGCCGTCAGGGGGCTTCCCGCGGGCACGATCCGGTGCTGCTCGTCGAGGAGTTGGGGCAGCATGTCCGCTTGTTCCAGGAGGACCACGCCGGCCCACGAGGCGAGCCCTGTGCTGTTGTGTACTCCGGCGAAGGTTGTCGCGATCGTCATCCCGATCACGGTCTCGTCGGACACGGGCTGCCCGAGCGTTGTCCGCGACTCCAACAGCGCTTGGAGCATGTCCTGGTGTGCGACGTTCGGGCCGTTCCTGCGGGTGTCGATGACGTGCTGCAGTTCCTGTGCGATGCGCCGGCGTGCTCGGTCTCTGCGGCGGAACGCGGGGAGGGGCAGTCCCGGGTTCAGAAGCCCGGCCAGTCGTAGGCCCTTGGCCATGTCCCGGTAGAGTCCGACGGTGTCGGAGCCCATGTTGCGGCGCATCTCCGGGCCGAGCAGGCAGCGACTGCTCACCGCGGCGACCAGTTCGGCCATCGCCGGGACGAGGTCGATCTCTCCCTCGTCCCCCCAGGCCTGGACGCACGTCTCGATCTCCGCTTCCATGATGGTGGGATAGCGCTGGAGATGGGTGCTTGTGAGGTGTCGGGCCAGGAGGCTCATCTGCCGGTCCATCTCCTCCGGCTCGGCGTCGAAGCCGATGCCCGGTCCGAAGATGGGCTTCATGAACGGGTAGGCGTCGCCGGCATTCAGGACGCTGTCCTCGGCCTTGAATACGCTCTCGTGGGCGCGCGGGCCGCAGGCGAACACCACCTGCTGTCCCATCATCCTGAATCGGAACAAGTCCCCCGCGTGCCTTCGGCCTTCGCTGAGGAATGCCACCGGATCCTTGCCGAAAGCCACAGAATGCCCAATCCAGGGGGCGCCCCCGGGCAGCGCGGGGATGGCTGACCACGGCTCGAGACGTGGTGGGGAAGCGGAGTGGATCATGGTGGACATCTTGGTTCACATCACGCGGATGGGCATTTCGAAACGGGCGGGAGAATCTGTACGACGGGTGACGGCGGCCCATCCACACGCCCCAGGCGACCAACTCCCGGGTTCTGCGGCCGATGTCGGGGAAGCCATTGTCGGCGAGGACATGTGTGGCGGTACGCGCGACGGTACCGGCGAGCGGCCATTTGCGGGTGCCGAGCATGGCCGGTTGGTGCATCGCCTGATGAGTGCGCGGACTCGGCGAACGTCCTGCTCACCAGCCCGCCGAGGTTCTTCTCTCCCCCGCCGACGACCGCGGCCTCCTCCCACAGAGTGTTCACGGCCATGCTCGGCACTCCCTCACGTCATTGCCGGTGATCGGCCCGATCGCGCTCTACAACCGGGACCGGGCAGATATTCCGGGCACCCGGCAACGAGATTTGCGGGCCACCGCACGAACACCGCCGGTACCCCCGAACAGCAACCCGGCAAACGCCACGAACCATGGCACAGCGACCGCCGAACGGCGAGAACGGCCGCACGGAGCACCAGCGAAACGAGACCCCGGCGCATGCCCACGCTCGCGGACGGCACGGCCTGCGGAGCGCCTTGCTCGATGTCGTCGACTGCGTGATCCGTCCAGCCGTCGTCGATGCCGCACTCGACCACCACGAACGCACGGACATGGTCAGGCTGCTGTGGCACGCCCATCGTGATCGTCACATCGGAGGTGCTGCCGGCGCGCCCGTCACCCGGTTCTGGAGCCGCCCGGACGACTGCTCGTCGTCCCGGGTGACCGGTCGTGCTCTGCTCGTACAAGCCTCTCGCGCAAGTCGCGGTCCACGCGTCCTAAGCGGTTCGGAGCGCGTCGACGAGGCGACGCGAGCCGTCCTGGGTGGCGATCGTGCTTCCGTCGGGCGAAGCGGAGATCGTCGCCCACGAGTCGGTGCCGTGGTGGACGCCGGCGTTGAGGCCATCCGTGTCCACCACGGAGTCGAACGGCGGGTCGAGCAGTACCAGGCGTAGCACCCAGAGCGGGTGAGCGTTCTCGCGCGGGAGACACAGGTCGTGGGACAGCGGCCGTCGGCAGGGTGTGCTCGTGTCGGTGACTCGGAAAGAGCACGCCGGGCCTGTGCGGGGCGCCGTGCCGCCTGGCACCGGCTGACCGCGTCGGCCGGTGGACGTCCGCGGGGGCTGCAAACTCTGCTCGATGTGCCGCTTTTGCGAGGATGACGCGCCGATGGTGGACTTGTACCTGCGTCCGAAACGCTTGTGTGGGCTGCGCATCGAGCAGGCGGTTTCCCGTCGGGAAGTGCGCACCATGACTTTGCGTCGTGTGCGTCTGGAAGGGATTCCCAATCATGAAGTCCAGTCGGGGCGGCAACGCCTCGTGACCGGCTCACGTCGCTGCGGCAACGGGGACGGGCATGCTCGCCGCGAAGGTGCGGCCATCGCGGATCAGGGACCGGAGCACCTTGAGGCGGCGCCTGGCCGGCGCCGCGACGGCATGCTTGTGCTTTTTCCCCTCGGATCGTTTGCGCCGGTAGAACGCCCTGGAGACGGGGCAGCAGGTGTCGGCGACGCGGGCCGAGAGGTGAAACATCCGCAGGGCTTCGGGTTCCGCGATCGCGTCGTCGAGGGCCGTGACCTCCCGTGCGAGGGTGCGGGCCGTCTTCGCTGCGGTCCTTTCGCCGGGGACGACGGTGTTCCGAACCTCGGCGGCCGTGACGGCGAGGTCGGCGACCCCTGCGGGCGTACGGACCTTGCGGTTCTTCGGCCAAGTGGTCGGCCGCGTGCGGCCGATGCGGCACACGGCGGTCGGGGTCCGATGGCCGGTCGGCAGCGACAGAGCGGCCTCGGAGCTGCTGTGGTCGAAGGCCCGCTCCGCGGCGGGGAAGAACTCCGGGAGTCGGGCGCGCAGCCGGTTGACGGCCCGGGTGCGGTTCTTTGCCAGGCCCATCCGGCAGGCCCTCGGGATCTCGAGGTCGACGGCAATCTCGTCCCGGTCCGGGCGCGCTTGCAGGTCACGACGCATGCGGGCCTGGTCGGCGAAGGCGTCCTCGGCATCGGTCCTGCCGCTATCTCGACAGGCGCCGGAGGCGTGGTGGACGGTCCGGCCCGGGGTGTAGAGCGGGCGCTGCCCGTGGCCGAGCAGTTGCAGCAGATCGGTCTCGTCGTTCGGCACCCTGCGGGGAGAACACCACGGTGCCGTTCGCGTCGATCGGTGTGCGGAGGTGTTCCATCCTGCCCGCGTCCGCGCCGGCCCACGGTTCGGGCACCGGCTCCTCCTTCGTCGCGCGTGCGCCTGGCCCCAGCAGACGACTTCGCTGTCACGTCCATACAAGCGATTCGGTTCGCGCGTCCCCATCAGCAGCCGAGTCGTCGCGGGACTCCGGGCGGCCAACCCCTTTGCGCCACGACAGCTGCAACCTCATGACATCCACCCCCGGAGTCCCTGGGTGTCCCGATCCTACGAATGACCAGGAACCAACCCACAAGGAAGGTATGGAAGTCATGACGGCTACCGCGGAAGAAGAAGTGATTCGGTTCGAACGCAGCGTCGCCACTCCGGACCTTCGGATGTCGGGGTATGCCTCGATGGTGCCGGAGTACTACCGGCTGGTGGGTGATATCTATCGGGAGATGTGGGGACCGTCGGGCCACTTCTCGTTCTATCGGCCCGGTCAGGATCGGGAGGCGGCCACCGAGGCGACCGAGCGGTTCGTTGCCGACCAGGCCGGGATCACGTCGGGGATGCGGGTGCTCGACGTCTGCTCCGGCGGTGGCGGGCCCGCATTGACGATTGCCGCGTACACCGGGGCGCACGTCACCGGCGTGGACCTGGTGCCCGGTCGGGTGCGCGACGCGCGGGAGGCGGCGGGCAGCCGAGGGCTCACGGAGCTGGTCTCGTTCGTCGTCGGGGATGTGATGACGCTCCCCTTCCCGGACCACTCCTTCGATGCTGCTTTCAGCTTCGATGCCCTGACCCATGTGCCGGATCCTTTGCGTGTGCATCGAGAGGTGGCCCGGGTTCTGAAACCGGGCGCCGCGTGGACCGGAACCGACTGGTTCCAGAGCGAGCGTCCGAGTGAGCAGGCGGTCCTCGACATCATCGAGCCGATCTGTCAAACCCATGGCTTGAGCAGAATGTGCCGTCTCACCGAGTACGAGCACAACCTGCCCGCGGCCGGGTTCACCGATGTCCGGGTGTGCGACGGTCGACAGCTCGGCGACTGGGAACCGAACTGGGCCTTGCTGGAGGAACTGGTCGCGGCCGCGCCGCTGGAGTCTCTGCCGCCGGTGCACCGCATGATGGCGCGAGGTGCGCGGGCCTTGTGCGAGGGGGCTCGCAGCGGTGACTTCCTCGTCGGGCACTGGCGGGCTCGGATGCCCAAGCACGGGTCTGCGGCACGGTGACGGGCCGAACCCGCCGGCGGAGCGGGCGTCCGCGGGCATGGATGGAGCACGCCGGCACGGGAAACCGGACAGCCCTTCGCGTGGACGGGGCGGGGGAGGGACGCGGTGGAGCAGGTGCGTGAGACTGTGATCGCGACCGCGGTGGTCGTCTTGTTCACCACCGTGCTGTTCGCCGGTTCCCGGTGGCTGCCGGGTCGTCTGGTCGAGGGGGCACTGTTGACCGATGGGCGGCGCGAGACCTACCGGCTCAACGGCATGCCGCTGTTCGCTCTCGTCGTGGCAGCGCTCTGTCTGACCTGGTTCCTACGGCCTGCGTGGTCGGCGTATCCGAGTACGCATTTCTCCACGCTCTTCTGGACCGCGAACGTGTTCGCCATCACGGCGAGCATCCTGCTGTACGTCAAGGGAGCAAGCGGCACGGCCGAAGGTGGTCGGCGCCGCGTGCTGACGGCCGTTCGGGAGTGCTTTCTCGGCACGGAGCTCAACCCGAGACTGTGGGGGGTGGAGCTCAAGACGTTCTCGTACCGGCCCTCTCTCATCGCTCTTCTGGTGTTCAACGTGTCCTTCGCGGCCGCTCAGAAGGCTGAGTACGGAAGCCTCAGCGCCCGCATGATCCTCTATCAGTTGCTCTTCTTCCTCTACATCGCCAGCTACTTCCAGTACGAGCGGCTGATCGTGCAGATGTGGGACGTCATCGCCGAGCGGTTCGGCTGGATGCTGGTGTGGGGCGACTATGTCCTGGTCCCGTTCTTCTACTGCCTGCCCGCTGCTACCCTGCGGGACCTTCGGGAGCCGCTGTCGCCCTGGCTCGGAGGGGTGTCGGTAGCTCTGTTCGTGGGTGGCTTCTGGCTCTTTCGCGGTGCCAACGCACAGAAGTTCCGCTTCAAGACCGACCCGGCGGCGCGCATCTGGGGGCGCCCCGCCCAAAGCCTCGACGGCCGGCTACTGGTGTCCGGTTTCTGGGGAATCGGCCGCAAACTCAACTACACGGGTGAGCTCATGGTCTACCTGAGCTGGACGGTGCTGTGTGGGTTCGCCTCCCCTGTCCCGTATGCGGTTCCGCTGTTCCTCGTCGTGCTGCTGGTCCACCGGGCCTGCCGCGACGAGCGTCGCTGCAAGGCCAAGTACGGTGCGCTGTGGGACGAGTACTGCGGGCGGGCGCGCTTCCGCATGCTCCCGTACCTGTTCTGAGGTGCCCGGTTACGTGCTTCTCGGCGACACTCCCGCATGGGGGTCGCCCAGCCACATCAGCCACGCGGCGTGGAGGGTCAACCGTCGTGCGGCGGCCAAGGACGCACAAGCCGCAGGGCGGGTTCGTGGGCACCCATTCCGACGGCGTCGCGCGATGTGTGCCGCGCTGCCCGCGACGTCCGGCATGTGGTAGCCGTCGACCAGGGCGGTCTCGACGGGTCCGGGCGCGATGGCGTTGACCCGAAGCGGTGTCTGGATGAACTCCCGGGCCAGGGAACGGGTCAGCTGGATCAGGGCGCCCTTGGACATGCAGTTCGCGGCGGTGAACGCCTGCCCCTTCAGGGCGGCGCTGGACGCCCCATCGCAACGGGTCCTTGCCGAAGGCCACGGAGCGCCCACGCCAGGGGGCGTCTCCAGTAGTGGGGACTGCGGACCATGGCTCGAGACGTGGCAGGGAAGCGGAGCGGCCACGGTGGACATCGGGGCTGTATCACGAGGATTGGCATTTCGAGTCGGGCGGGGGAAATCTGTACGGCGGGTGGGGGTGGCCCAGCCACAGGCCCCAAGCGATCAGCTCACGGACTCTTCGCCCGACGGTGGTGACGTCCGGGAAGTCGCTGTCGGCGAGGACGTGTGTGGCGATACGCGCCAAGGCGGCGGCCAGCGGCCATTTGCGGGTGTCGAGCATGGCCAGTTGGCGCATCGCCTGGTGAGTGTGCGCGGAGTTGTTCCGCCATTCGGTGAACAGGCTTTGGCGCAGGTCGGCCGAGATGGCGTCGGGAGTGATGAAGAGTCTGCCGAGTGCGGCGCAGACGTGTTCCGGGGTCCAGGAGGTACGGCGGCTCCGGCTGCGGTAGTCGCCCAGGGCGGCGGCAGCGGCCAGATGGCGGGCGTCCAGGAGGGCATGGGAGAGACCGTGCGCGGCCAAGGGGTGGTTGTGGCCGACGGCGTCTCCCACCAATGCGCACCGGCGGCGGCCGTGGAAGTCGCGCGGTCGGTAGGCGTTGGAGGCCCACTGGATCGGCCGCGTGGTGAGGGCACGTCGGGCGGCGGGGCGCAGCGGGCCGGGGATGTGTGGCAGGTATTCCTCGAGTAGATGGCGGACCAGGGACTCCGGGCGAGGACCCGGTGCGGGCATGTCGAAGGTGATCCGGATCCGGTCGGGGGTGAGGCGGAAGAGGAGGATCGGGCCGGGGGCCCCGAGGATGACGTGGCCGTAGTGCTCCGTCGGCAGAGTTGCGAGCGGCAGCGTGATTCCCGCGGTGCGGCTCAACCTGATCGCCGCCGGTTCGTCGGGCCGAAGCGCCCGTCGGACGGCGGAAGCTCGTCCCTCGGCGCCTACGACCAGCGCGGTGCGGTAGCAGCCGTCGGTGCTCTGGGTGAGGCCCTGGTCGGTGGCGGTGAGTACGCGGTGTCCGGTCCGGAAGGTGATGCTCGGATGTTCGGCCACCGCCCGGCGCAGCGCGGCGATCAGCGTCTCGTGCGGCATGCTCAGGGCCTCGGTGCCGGGATGCTCCAGCGTGATCGGTGTCTCCTCGTCGGAGGGGTGGACGATGAAACCGCGATTGCGTGCGCAGGTGGTGTTCTCGAATTCGAGGCCGAGGCTCCGTAGCGCGTCGGCACCTGCCGGATGGATCCATTCGCCGGCGAGGCGGCACTGCCTGGAGGGGCCGGGGTCCATCAGAAGGACCTCGGCGCCGCGTTCGGCAAGGCCCAGTGCCGCTGCGCAACCACCCGGTCCCGCTCCGGCCACCAGTACGTCGGGGCTCTTCACGATGCTCTCCCTTCCCACCCCCGGCGACTGCGGCCCGGAGGGACGGCGCCGGCGGGAGCGGTGCACTGCCCAAGCGACGTTACGGTGGATGGGGTCTGGGGGCCTCGGCAACTACTCCGGTCGGGTCGCGCAGGTCGGGCCCGCGATGGTGGCCGTCGGGCAGAGGTGGATCGTGCTGTTCACGGTTGCGCCCGGCCCGGCAAGGGCTGCGGGTCATGGCTGTGCTCGGCCGGCCGGAACACGCCGTTTCCGGCGGCTTCGCAGGTGGCCTGGCCGTGCCGGCGTTCTCGCGCCAGTCTTCGAACCCGTCGGTGGGCTTGAAGCCGTCGATACGAGGCCGGCGGTCGTAAGGTACCAAGAGGCAGTGGCCGGGGCGGCAGGCGATGGATGATCGGTTCCACGACCAGGTGGTCGAGTAGGCGTTCGCCCGGGCGGGCTCGGGTAGCGAGGTCGTCCGAGCGGACGAGGCCCACGCCGTCCAGAACGGAATCATCGGCTGGCAGGCTCTCGGCGAGTGAGCAACATCCCGCCCCACACCACATTCTGACGTTACGTCATGAAGAGAACGGAACCTCTATGAGTCTTCCCAGCCCGCCCGTCATCCCCGAACTCGACTCCGGCGGCCATTGCCGCATGTACCCGTTCATCCGGTCTTTCGCCCATGGGATCAAGACTTGTGGACCGCTCATGAGTGAGCAAACCGGGGCGGTCAGTGGAATGAACGGTTCAGCCCGGCGTCGGCGTCATCGGCAGCACGCCGTTCCCCGCCCATGACCCGGCTCTCGCACGGCCGGTGGACTGACTGCCGGCCTGCCAGAAACCGGACGGCGACTGAGGCGAGCACTACACCAGCTGCGTCCAACGGCGCTGTCCGAGGCACCCCGACAGCAATTCGGCGATGACCGACTGGGCCGTGCTCCCCTCCTGGCGGCCGTAGGCACCCGGCACAGGGTTGCCTCCGTCGGGTCCGGCAACCGATCCGGCGGCTACCTCGCCGTCCACCGCCCCGCCCGTCTCGCCCGCACCGAGGCCGGCCCCGCGCACCGCATGGCACCGACCCCGCTGGTAGCCGGCGACTTTCTCCCAGTGCACACCGTCTCCCAGTCATCCGGCTGGCAACCCGGTGGTAGGGCCACCGTCCGCCACGCGCCCGGTCGACCTCGCACGAGTTCGTCAAACGACGCCCTGGGCCGACATGGCGTCCGCGACCCGTAGGAAGCCCGCGATGTTGGCGCCGAGTACGTAGTCGTCCGGTGTGCCGCCGTAGTCCTCGGCGGTTTCGCGGCACTGGGAGTGCACGGTGCGCATGATGTCGGCGAGGCGGCTCTCGGTCTGTTCGAACGACCACTGCTCTCGCGCGGCGTTCTGCTGCATCTCCAGCGCCGAGGTGGCGACTCCGCCCGCGTTGGCCGCCTTACCCGGGCCGAACAGCACCCCGGCCTCGTGGAACAGTCGGACCGCCTCGGGAGTGCAGGGCATGTTCGCGCCCTCGGCGACGGCGAGTACGCCGTTCTTCACCAGTGCGACGGCATCCTCACGGTCCAACTCGTTCTGGGTCGCACATGGCAGGGCGATGTCGCAGGGCAGGCCGTACACGGTGCCCCGGGCCGAGAAGCGGGCGGTCGGCTTCGACTGCGCGTAGGCGGCAACGCGGGCGCGCCGCACCTCCTTGACCTCCTTCAGGAGTTCCACGTCGATGCCGTCCTCGTCGACGACGTAACCCGAGGAATCGGAGCAGGCGACGACGCGTCCGCCCAGCGCGTGGGACTTCTCGATGGCGTGGATCGCGACGTTGCCGCAGCCGGAGACCACCACGCGGCGCCCGTCGAAGCCGTGGCCTCGGGTGGCGAGCATCTCCTGCGCGAAGTAGACCGTCCCGTAGCCGGTGGCCTCGGCGCGGGCGGGGGAACCGCACCAGGCCACCGGCTTTCCGGTCAGGACGCCCGCCTCGAAGCGATTGGTGATTCGCTTGTACTGGCCGAAGAGGTATCCGATTTCACGGGCGCCCACACCGATGTCGCCGGCCGGCACGTCGGTTTGCTCGCCCACGTGGCGGTGGAGTTCGGTCATGAAGGACTGGCAGAACCGCATTACCTCGCCGTCGGAGCGACCCCGGGGGGCGAAGTCCGCGCCCCCCTTGCCGCCGCCGATGGCCATGCCGGTCAGCGCGTTCTTGAAGATCTGCTCGAACCCGAGGAACTTCACGATGCCGAGATTGACACTCGGGTGGAACCGCAGGCCTCCCTTGTACGGGCCGAGGGCGCTGCTGAACTCTATCCGGAAGCCGCGGCTGACCCGCACGGCGCCGTCGTCGTCGACCCACGGGACCCGGAAGGTCAATTGCCTCTCTGGTTCGCACAGTCGCTCGACGATTCCGGTGTCCACGTACTCCGGGTGCCGTTCCAGCGCCGGTGCGAGGGAGGAGAGGACCTCGGTAACCGCCTGGTGGAACTCCGCCTCCCCGGGATCGCGTCGGCGGATCTGCGCGTGGACGGCGTCGATGTGCGCGCGGACATTCATGGATGCTTCTCGCCCTGTCTGTTTCGTCGAGCCGTCGGGATGTGGTGGTTCCGCACGACGTGCCGGTCGTCGGCCGTGTCTGGGTGCCGACGACGTTCAGGCGGGGGTGGATCGGCACGTCGGCCGGCGGTGGGGCGGCGCCCGGCGGATCCGGCCGCTTCCGACTCCCCGGGGCCCGGGGAATCGGGCGGTGATCGGCGGGGCAGCCGACACAGGTGGTGGAAGGCTGCCGACGTCACAGTCCGTGGAGGACGACGAGCGTCGCGCAGATCGCCGCGCACCAGCAGGAGAAGAGAACGTGCAGGGTGCGTGGTGCCCAGCGGAGTTCCATGAAGACGTAGCCCACGATCAGGACTTTGCCGAAGGCGAGAACGAGTAGGACGACGGCACTCGCCTCGGCGCCCAGGCCGGCATGGCCGTCGCCGGCCAGTTTCCATGACAGCGTGGTGAGCGCCACCAGTACTGCCCAGGCCACGACGACCACTCGGGAGCTCCGCGTGCGTGCGGTATCGGTATCGGTATCGGTATCGACGGTATTCATCTCTCACCGGACCAGGTAGAAGAGGGTGAACAGGACTATCCAGAGTGCGTCGGTCAAGTGCCAGAACGTGGCCCCGTTTTCGAAGAAGCGAAGCTGTTGTGCATGCGGTGTCTCGTGAATGAGCGCGGCCCGACGCCACATGAGGACGATCACGACCATCGCGATGACTACGTGAAGGAGATGGACGCCTGTGAGGATGTAGTACATCTGGAAGAAGATGCTTGATTCCGGGGTGTGGCCGCGGGCGGCTTCGGTGCCCCATTCGATCCCTTTGTTCACTATGAAGAGCGCTCCGCAGCTTCCCGCGCCCAGCAGGAGGCCGCGTGCCCTCCTTCCTGCCGACTCCCGCACGGCGGGGACTGCCAGGGCGATGAAAAGGGACGCCGTGAGCAGGAGGAAAGTGTTGGCGAGGCCTAGGCCGGTGAGCATCTGGGCACGGCCGTCCGAGAAGGCCTGCCGGTGGTTTCCCCGTTCGTACATCACCAGTCCGAAGTAGGTGCTGAACATCAGGAGGTCCGTGAAGACGAACACCCAGATGCCCAACTCTCCGGGAATCCACGGGGTCGGGTGGTCGGAGTCGGGTTGCCGATGCGGAATGCGGGTCTCCTCGCTGTCCTCCGCGGTGGTGTACTTGCTCTTCTCTGCGTGGCGCATGACTTTTTGCCCTTCCTCGCTTGTGGTCCGCGATCCGACGCCGGCGTCGGTGCCGATGTGGGTTTCGCGCACTCAGGGCACCGTGACCCTTGGGGCGTGGTCCGTACTTGCGGCGATTTCCTGTCGGCACATCTGCTCCTGGCGGGACACAGCCTTGAGGCCGAGATACGTCATCACGTGCACCCACACGGAGAAGGAGCCGAAGATGAGCCACAGTCCGGCGAACCCGGTATACGTCCACTGACCGGTCTTGAAGAAGACGATGGCCAGGTCCGTGATCCAGCTCAGACACAGCGCGAGCGTCATGTAGGCGGCCCAGCGCGGATAGAGCTGATGCTCCGGGGGGTTCCAGAGAACACCCAGCGCCAGCGAGACGAACCAGACGATGAACGGCGGGATGGAGAACAGGAACAGGAACCATCCCGTGTCCCATAGTGCTTGGGTGACCTCGGGAGATGTCTCGCCCGCGCGGTACGCGGCGGCGGCCCAGAAGATGTTGACGAGCATGAGGATGCACACGCCACAACCGAGTGCGATGAGCTGGGTGGCGTAGAGCACGGGGAACCGGCTTTCGGTCTTCCGGGTCCATATCGCCAACGCGGCTGCCCACGGTGCGATCAGCGCCGCACCGAGCATCATGAGAACGCACGCGAGTTGCACCCCGAGGCGGTGCTCGACGATCCAGGCGGTCAGATGTGCCGATGTCCAGTTGGGATTGGGCGGTGGAAAGAAGTCCGCCAGGGGGACGAAACCGATGAGATAGGTGGCGATCATCACCGGACCCATCCAGAGGCAGAGTCGATGCGCTTTGGGCATGAATCGTTGTTCCATGTCGGGGTTTCCTTTCTTCTTCCGGGGATGCGGTGCGGTATCCGGTCGTCGTCTCGGTCGGGCCCGGAGCACCCGGAGGCTGCGGCATCCGGGTGCTCCGGCTCCGGAATTCCGGTGTCCGCTGTCCTTGGTCCTCGCTGCCGGCGGGGCCGTGCGGCCGGATCGGGTCAGTGGTTGCGGGTTGATGCCGCAGCGGGGTGTGCATTGCTCGCACCTGCCGTGCACGGCAGGTGGGTGAGGGCCCGGAGCAGGGGGCCGGTGCGCCAGTCGAGGGCGTCGGGAGCGGCGGCCAGTTCCAGGTTCGGGAAGTGCTCCAGGAGGGCGGGGATGGCGATCGTTGCCTCCAGGTGGGCCAGGGACCTTCCGGGGCAGCTGTGGATGCCGTGTCCGAACGCCAGGAGGTAGTCGGTGGGGCGGTGGATGTCGAAGGCGTCGGGGTTGGGGAATTGGCGGGGGTCGCGGTGGGCGCTGGCGATGACGATCTGCACCTGGCTGCCGTCCCCGGGGATGCTCGTGTGGCCGAGGGTGAGGTCTTCGCGGGCGAATCGGGGAAAGGGGCTGGGCGCCGGCGGTGTCAACCGCAGGGTTTCGTCGATGGCCTGGTCGACGAGGTCCGGATTCCGCCGCAGGAGGGCGAGTTGGTCGGGGTGGGTGAGGAGATGGAGGACGGCGTTGGAGAGGAGGCTGATGGTGGTCTCGTGTCCGGCGAGGAGTAACAGGAACGCGGTCGCGCGGAGTTCGTCGTGGGAGAGCAGGTCGCCGTCGGCGGTGCGCAGGAGGGCGTCGAAGAGTCCGCCGCCCGGGCATGCGCGCTTGTTGCCGATCAGTTGGTCGAAGTAGGGGATCAGATCCTGCCGGGCGCGGATGGCGTCCTCGGGGACGGCGGGGAAGCTGACGCGGTCGGCCCATTCGCGGATGCGTCCGTGGTCGAGTTCGGGGACTCCGAGAACGTCGCAGATCATGACGAGCGTGAGGGGGGCCGCGAACTCGTCGATCAGGTCGAACGGGTCCTGCGGGGAAAGGGCGCGGAGCAGGCGGGCGGTGTGTTCTTCGACCGTCGGGCGCAGGGTTTCGATGCGGCGAGGGGTGAATGCCTGGGTGGTGGGTTTGCGGAGCCGGGTGTGCTCGGGCGGGTCGGAGTTGAGCATGTTGCGGCCGTGGGGGAATTCGGTGGTGTCGGGGTCTCCGAGGTAGTGGGAACGCCATTCCGGTGTGGCGTGGACGGGGTTGCTCGACAAGGCGGGGTGGGCCAGTGCCGCCTTGGCCTCGGGGTAGCCCAGGACGAGCCAGGTCCGGGTGCCGTCGGGCTGGATGGCCCAGTGGACGGGTCCTTGCTCGAGGAGCGGGGCGTAGACGGTGTGGGGGGCGTGGATGAGCGCGTCGGCGTGAGGGCGAAGGTCCACGGTCGCGGGCTTGTCGGTGCCGAGTGGGCGGGAATCGTCCATCACAGGGTCTCCGTCGGTCTGTTCGGTTCGGGTGTCGGGGCTGTGGTTGTGCGATTCGGTGACGGTCCTCGCCGGCGGGCGGGGTCGGTCCTTTGCCGTGAGGGGCGTCGGCGCGCTCAGTCGTCGTCGGGACGGCCTGCGTCGGGTGGCGGCCCGTTGAGGAAGTCGAAGATTCCGCCGGTGCGCAGAGGAGGGGACCACTGGCGCGCGGTGCGCAGGAGTTCGGCCGCATGCGCGGTGGCGGGCATGGGGCAGTTGGCGCCGCGTGCCAGTTCCAAGGCGGCGTCGAGGTCCTTGAGCAGGTGGTCGCGCGAACCGAAGGAGGCGATGTTGCCCGGCGTCAGGAGTGGTTGGAAGACGTGCAGGAGCGGGGAGTCGGCGAAGCCGCCTTCGAGGTATTCGGGCAGGCGGGCCGGGTCGATGCCCGCGGCCGTGGCCAGGAGGGTGGCCTCGGCCAGGCCCCAGGAGGTGGCTGCCACGATGACTTGGTTGCACAGTTTCGCCGCCTGTCCGGCCCCGGTGGGGCCGACGAGGGAGCGTCGGCCCGCGTACGGGGCGAGGAGGGGTTCCACGCGTTCGAAGTCGTCTCGGCTGCCGCCGGCCAGGACGGTGAGAGCTCCGGCTGCGGCCCCCTGGGGGCCTCCCGAGACCGGCGCGTCGATCCAGTGCGCGCCGGTCTCGGCGGCCAGGCGGGCGGCGATGTCCCGGGTGCTGTCCGGGGAGATGCTGGAGTGGTCGACCACGATCTTGTCCGGTCCGGCGCCTTCCGCGAGTCCGCCGGGGCCGAAGGTCACTTCTCGAACGGCGTTTGCGTCGCTGACGCAGAGGATGGTTACGGTGGTCTCGCCCATGAGGGCCGCGGGATCGGCTGCTTCGCGTACTCCCTCGGCGGTCAGGCCGCTCGAGCGTCCCGGTGTCCTGTTCCATACGGTGTCCAGCCGTTTGGAGGCGGCCAGTCGCTGCGCGATGGCGGTGCCCAGGATGCCGAGGCCGATGAAGCCGACGGATGCCGCGGTGCGGGATGCGGGAGTCTCACTGGTCATGGGGCGCCTCGATCTGGCGGAGAACGCCGGCCCGGTCCCAGTGGGACCTTTCCCAGACGAATCGGGCCTGGTCGTCGAAGCGGAAGGCGCTCATGCCCTGCTTGGTGAAGCGGCTGCCCGGCTGCGAGTTCGGGCTGAGTTCGGCGAAGACGCCGCGGACCACCGCGGTCAGCTCCCACATGACGGCGGAGTGTCCGTCGCCTTCCAACTGCGCGAGGATGGTGATCTTCTGGTCGCCTATGGCCTGGAACCAGCGGATGGCCGCTTCACGGATGTCGTGGACCCCGCGGGTCACCATGCCCATGGCGACGTCTTCCGCCACCGCGTCCGGGGCCCAGCAGGAGGCGTACGCCTCCACGTCGCCGTCGGCGATCGAGGTGGCCCACTTGCGGTAGGTGTTCGCGTGTTCGTCGAATGCGTTTTGGTGCGACATGTCGGTCCTCTCAGTTCTTTACGGCAGGGTTGATGGCGGCGAGAAGCCGTTCGGCGCGGTGGAGGTCCTTCGCGGTTCCGCGTGCCGCGACGTATCCGTCGGGGCGGACCAGGAGGAACTCGGGGCGTCGACGGGGAACGTGGTGGTGGCCGACGAGGGGGGCGTGGCGCTCGGCCGCGGCGTCGGCGGCCTGGTGCAGGGGGTGGTCGGTGGGGCCGGAGGTGACCAGCAGGAGCCGGTCGGGCGTGCTGCCGGCGGGCGGTGTCGCCCAGTGGGGTGCCGGCAGTCCCGTGCCGCGGGATCCCGACGGGCAGCCCAGTGGTGTCGCGGGGAAGCGGATGCGCTGCCCCGCCACCCTGGCGGCATACCAGGCGAGGGCTCGGCGGCTTCTGTGCGCGATGTTGAGCACGGCGTTGCGCAGGCCGCTCCAGGGCGGCGGAGCGAGAGCGACGCGGGTCAGGACGCCGGTGGTCTTGATGATCTGTCGTGCCGCGGCGATGCGTTCGGGGCCGTAGGTGTCCAGGATCGCGTCGTCGAGCCTGCCGGTGATGACGCCGGCGAGCTTCCAGGCCAGGTTGCGGACGTCCTGCAGGCCCAGGTTCAGGCCCTGCCCGCCGACCGCGGAGTGGGTGTGGGCCGCGTCCCCCACGAGCAGGACGCGCCCGATCCTCATGCGCTCGACGACGCGCTCGGCCGAGCTGAAGGTGGTGAGCCCCTGGAAGCGGTCCATCCGCAGGCCTTCGGGGCCGCGGGTGTCCAGCATTTCCTGGATGAGGTGTTCGGTGGCTTCCTGGCCCTCGTGGGTGCTTCCGGAGACCCTGACGCAGCCGTCCGGAAGCGGAACGATGACCAGGCCCCCGCGCGAGGTGAAGTAGTAGGTCGGCGCGGTGGGCACGCAGTCGCCGTTGAGTCGGCCTTCGGCCAGCGCGAACCGGATGGGTAGGGCGTTGCCGGGGAAGGTGATGCCGAGCAGTTCGCGTACCGTGCTGTGTACTCCGTCGGCGCCGACGAGCCACTGCGTGCGCAGGTGTTCCTCCCGGCCCGCGTCGTCGCGTACGACGACTTCGATCGTGTCGCTCGTCTGGGTCAGGGCGATCAGCCGTCGTCCCCGTTCCACGGTGCCCCCCGCTTTGTCCACGGCTTGTTCGAGGAGGGCGTCCGTGCGGGCTTGGGGCAGGACGAGGGGGGACTGCTCGGGGGTCAGCGGGATGCGCGCGAGGCGGCCGTGGTCGCCGAAGTAGTCGAGGTGGTCGGGTCGGTGGGCGAGGGCGCGGGCCGCGTCCAGCACCTCCAGGTCGTCCAGGACCGCTTGGGCGGGGGGCCAGAGCATGATGGCCTTGGAGCCCTGGGACGGCGCGGAGGATGCTTCGAAGAGCCTCACCCGGATTCCGCGGCGCAGGAGTTGGGCCGCGGTGGCCAGGCCGCACGGGCCGGCGCCGACGATCACGACGTGGGCGGTGTCCATCGTTCAGTTCCCGCTTTCGATCGGGGGCAGGCGGTCGGTGAGGAGTTCGGCGAGGGCGGCGGGCGTGGGGTGCGTCCACAGGATCGAGGTGGGCAGTTCGACGTGGAACTCGTGGGCGATGTGGTTGCGGAGCTGGATCGCCAGGAGCGAGTCCAGTCCCAGCTCGACGAACGGGGTGTGGGCGTCGACGGTGTCCGGGGAACACCGCAGGACGGCCGCGGTGTGGTCCGCGATCCGCTCGTGCAGTAGTCGTGCGCGTCCGGCGGGGTCGGTGCAGGCGGCCCATTCGGTGAGGAACGTGCCGGTGTCCTCGGTGGCGTCGTCGGTGGCGGGCATCGCCGCGTAGTAGGCGAGGTGGGCCGCGTCCGGGTGCAGGCCCAGGCGCAGTTCGAGGTCGGGGGGCGCGTGGATGATGCGGGCGCGGGAGGAGCGGGTGAGGATCTTCTCCATCGCGTCGATGCCCTCGGCGGGGGTGATCAGGGTGTAGCCGAGGGATTCGAGGTGGACGGCGCGCCCGTGTTCGCCCCAGGGTCCCCAGACGATGCTGGTGGCGGGCAGGTCGTGGGCGCGCCGCCACGAGGTGAACTCGTCCAGCCACGAGTTCGCCGCGGCGTAGCAGGTCTGTCCGGGTTGGCCGATGACGGCGGCGACGGAGGTGAAGGAGATCCACCAGTCCGGGGGTGTGGTCCTGGTCGCCTCGTGGAGGTGCCAGGCTCCCAGGGCCTTGGAGTTCCAGACCCGTTCGAGTTGGGGGGTGTCGACGTTGTCGAGGATGGCGTCCTCGACGACGGCGGCGCCGTGGACGATGCCGCGCAGCGGGAGGCCGGTGGACTCGGCGGCGGTGACGAAGCGGGTGGCGGTCCGCGGGTCGGCGATGTCGCCGAGGACGACGATGACGCGCACGCCCTGGGTGGTGAGTTCCTCGATGACCTGTGTGGCGCGTTCGTTGGGTTCGGAGCGGCCGCCCAGGATGATGGCCTGTGCTCCTTGTCCTGCCAGCCAGGTCGCCACGTCCAGGCCCAGGCCTCCCAGGCCTCCGGTGATCAGGTAGCAGCTTCGGGGCTGGACGGGACGGACGTCCCGGGGGGTGACGGGCAGGTCGGTGCTTTGGTCGGTGGGCCAGGTGAGGCCGAGGTTGCCGATGTGGCGGGCGGCGGCCATGGTCTGGAAGACGGCGGATGCCTCGGATACGGGGGCGAGTTCCATCGGCAGGGGCGGGAGGGCTCCGGTGGTGTACTCGTGGGCGATCTCTTGGGTGAGGGTGCCGATGAGGTCGGGGGCCTTTTGCATGAGCAGCGCGATGTCCACGCTGCTGAAGGTGATGTTGCGGCGGAACGGGAGCAGCCCCAGGCGGGTGTTCTCGTAGATGTCGCGCTTGCCGATCTCGATGAACCTGCCTTCGCGGGCGAGGAGATCCAGGCCTGCGGCCTGGGCGGGGCCGGTGAGGGAGTTGAGGACGACGTCGACGCCTTGTCCGGCGGTGGCGTGGCGGACCTGCTCGGCGAAGTCGAGGCTGCGGGAGTCCATCACGTGGTGGACGCCGAGAGAGCGCAGGTATTCGCGTTTGGCTTCCGTTCCGGCGGTGGCCAGGACTTCCGCCCCCAGGAGACGAGCGACGTTGAGCGCGGCGAGTCCGACGCCGCCGGTCGCGGAGTGGATCAACACCCGGTCGCCTTCGCCGAGGTGCCCGAGGTGACGCAGCCCGTACCAGGACGTGAGGTAGGCGATCGGGAGGCCGGCGGCGTGGTCGAGGTCCTGCTGTCGGGCCAGGGGGATCGCCCAGTCGGCGCGCACGGTGGCGCGCGAACACATCAGTGTGCCGTCGTCGTTGGACCAGCACACGGGCACGGCGACCAGGTCTCCGACGGCGGGGTTTCGGACGTCGGGGCCGACTGCGGTGACGGTGCCGGCTCCGTCGAAGACCGCCGGTTGGGCGATGTCGGTGTCGGCGTGCAGTTGGTCGAAGGTGCCGACGGCCTTGAGGACGTTGACGAAGTTCAGGCTGGTGGAGTGCAGTTGGACCTGGATTTCTCCGGGGCCGGGCGGCTGGGGGGCGAGTGCTTCCAGGTGCAGGCCGTCGAGGGTCTTGGTCCGTCCGCGCAGCAGACTCGCGCCGTCGCGGGTCCAGTCGACGCTGCGTCGGATGCGGTCGTCGGTCCCGAGGGGGTTGTGCGTGAGGTGGGCGAGGTGGCGGGTGTGGTCGCGGTAGGCGATGTCGTCGTCGGTTTCGGGGCAGGCGAGGAGTTCTCGCGCGAGTTCCTGGGGGGTGGTTGCCTGGTCGACGTCGAGGTGGGTGGGGTGCAGGGCGGAGTGTTCCAGGGCCATGACGCGCAGCGCGCCGCGCAGGCCGGCTCCGGCGAGGTTGGGGGTGTCGTCGGGCAGGACGTGTTGGGTGTTGCGGGTGAGGGCCCACAGTCGCGGCGGCGGCTGGTCGTCGTCGCGGCCGATGACGGCTTGGGCCAGGCGGATCAGGTGCCGCACGTTGGTGCGGGCACGGGCCGCGGGACCGGGGGTGTCGTCGAGGGAGGGCAGGTACACCACGGCGTGTGCGGGTTCGTTCAGGTCGGCGATGGTGTCGGCGCTCATGGGGTGCAGGACCGCCTGGGCTCCGTGCGCCTGGAGGGCGGCCTTGACCTCGCGTGCCTCGGCTGTGCGGTCGGCCTCGTGGCACAGGTTCCACCATCCCGTGGCGGGCGTGTCGGATGTATCGGACGTGGCGGGTGGGAGGGGGGCTTCCTGCCAGGTCACGTCGAGGGTGCGGTGGTCGAAGACGTCTTCGGGGCTTTGCAGGGGCACGGTGACGCATCGGATGGAGTCGGCTTCGGCGAGGACGGTTCCGGCGGTGTCGGTCAGGACGCACCGGGCCGTGCAGGAGTGGTCGCCGCTGTCGGTGAGTTCGACGTGGCAGTGGGCCGCGGCTGTGGTGTCGCCCAGGACCCTGACCCGTCCCAGGCGGCGTGGGAGCAGCCCGCCGGGTGGAACGACACGGGAGGCCAGCCAGGTGCTGCCCACGGCTTGGAGACAGATGTCCAGGAGGATCGGGTGGAGGTGGAGGGAGCGTGTGCCGGCGTGGCCGGTCGGGGGCAGTGTCACGTCCGCCAGGGCGGTGGGGGTGGGCCGGTCGTGGAGCAGGCGCAGGCGTTCGATGCCGCAGAACGCCGGTCCGTGGGTGATGCCGCGGTCTTCCCTCATGCGTCGGTACAGCTCGGCCGGTTCGATGTCGGTGGCGGGCTCGGCCAGGAGAGCGGGGATGTCGACCGTCTCCGGCGGCGGGGCATCGGTGATGTGGTGCAGTTCCGCGTTCGCGTACGGCTTGGGGGTGCCGTCGGGGTCGGGGGCGGTCAGTTCCCACGCGGCCGTCGCGGGCCCGAGGGTCGTTGCGACCGCGGTCACCTCGCGTTCCTCGCCCAGGGGCAGCATGCGGTGAAGGTCCAGGTTGCGGACTTCGACGGTGTGCGGGTCGGCGGCGAACACGTCGCCGGCGCAGGCGATGGCCATCTCGGTGTAGGCGGCGCCGGGCAGGACGGGGACGTCGTTGACGCGGTGTTCGTCCAGCCACGGCAGGGTGGTGCGGGTGAGGGTCTTCTGCCACAGGTGGCGCCGGGTGTCGTCCGGGTCGGCCAGGTGGGGGCCGGTCAGGGGGTGGCCTCCGGTGGCGGCCGGTGGCGTCGCGTCGCGCAGGGGCGAGGGGTCGATGACGTGCCGGGTGCGTTCCCAGCTCATCCCGGGCACGTCGGCGAGTTCACCCGTTCCGTAGCGGGTGTGCCAGTCGACCGGGTGGCCCGTGCAGTGCAGGGAGGCGACCTGGACGAGGAAGTCGGTGGGGTCGTGGGTGTCGCGGTGGAGCGAGGCGAATACCTCGGCTCGATCCTGGCCCAGGGAATCGACGGTGGCGTGCACCGCGTGGGTCAGGACGGGGTGCGGACTGATCTCCAGGAAGCGTCGGTGGCCGTCCTCGACGGCGGCCCGGACCGCGGAGGCCAGGAGAACGGGGCGGCGCTGGTTGGCGGTCCAGTAGTCCGCGTCGAGCGGTACCTCGCCGCGAGCGTCGTCGTGGACGGTGGTGTAGAAACGGGCGGTCGGCGACTGCGGTGCGAGCGCGGTGAGGCCGGCACGCAACTCGTCCAGGATCGGGTCCATGTGGGCGGTGTGCGCGGCGATGTCGACGTTGACGAACGTCGCCGCGACGCCCTCCTTCTCCCAGGTGTGGACCATGGCCTCGACGGCGGCCGCGTCTCCCCCGATCACGGTCGTGTGCGGGGAGGCGACGACGGCGACGCTCACGCCCTCGACGTGGTTTCGGGCGATCGCGGCTTCGACGTCGGCGCGGGACAGTTCGACGGAGGCCATGCGGCCGATGCCGGCGGCGCGCAGGTTCAGCCGGGAGCGGTGGCAGATGACGCGGGTTCCCTCTTCCGGGGACAGGGCGCCGGCGACCACCGCCGCGGCCACCTCTCCCATGGAGTGCCCGATCACCGCGGCCGGCCGTACGCCGTGGTCCGCCCACATCGCGCACAGTGCGACCTGGATGGCGAAGAGGGTGGGCTGCACCCGGTCCATGCCCTCGACGAGTTCGGTGCCGGCCAGGATCCCGCGCAGGGAGAACCCGGACTCGGCCGCGACCAGTGGCTCGAGCCGGTCAATGACCCGGGTGAACGTGCGATCGTGGTCGAGCAGTTCGCGGCACATGCCGGCCCACTGGGAGCCGTGTCCGGAGAACAGGAACACCGTGTCGGTGTCGTCGGTGTCGGAGGTGGCGGTGCCCGTCGCCGTCGCGGTGTCGACGGTGCCGTCGGCGACCGCGGTGAGCCGGTCGACGAGTTCCTGCCGGGTGCGGGCGACGACGGCGGTGCGCTCACGCAGGTGGGAGCGTCGCAGGGCGAGGGTGTGGGCCACGTCCGCCAGGGGCACGTCGGCGCCGTCGCCGGTGAGCCATTCGGCGAGACGGCGGGCCGCGATGTCGACCGCGGGACGGGTGGCCGCCGAGAGAACGAACGCCATCGGCTCGGGGTCGGCGCTCTCGCGCCGCGCGGGGTCGGATCCGGGCGTGGCGTGCCGGGGGCGGCCCGGGGCCGGCGGGGGCTGCTCGACGATCAGGTGGACGTTGGCCCCGGTGACGCTGAGGGAGGAGACCGCGGCGAGGCGGGAGGTGTGTGCCTCGGGCCAGGGTGTGACTTCGGTGGGGACGAAGAACCGGGAGCCCGCGGGGTCGATCTCGGAATTCCATTGGTGGAAACGGAGGTTCGGCGGGATCTGCCCCCGGTTGACGGCGAGGAGCGCCTTGAGGAGTCCGGCGAGACCGGCCACCGGTTCGGTGTGCCCGATGTTCGTCTTGACCGATCCCAGAGCGCAGTTTCCGGTGCCGGCGCCGTAGGTCTGGGCGAGGGCGCGGAACTCCAGCGGGTCGCCCACTTCGGTGCCGGTTCCGTGCGCCTCCACCAGGCCGATGTCGGCGGGAGCGACATCCGCGGCGAGCAGGGCCTGGCGACACACGTCGATCTGCGCGTCGCTGGAGGGGGCGGTCAGGCGGGTGGAACGGCCGCCGTTCTGGTTGACCGCGGAACTGCGGATCACGCCCAGGATGCGGTCGCCGTCGCGAACGGCGTCGGATAACCGCTTGAGGACCAGGACGACACAGCCTTCCCCGCGTACGTAGCCGTCGGCGGCCTCGTCGAAGGAATTGCAGTGGCCGGTGGGTGAGAAGAACGACCAGCGCGCGGGGGGCACCGACTCCTCGGGGCCGAGGATGAGGACGCCGGCACCGGCGAACGCGATGTCGGCGTCCCCGTTCTTGAGCCCCTGGCAGGCGGAGTGCACGGCCACGAGCCCGGAGGAGCAGCCGGCTTCCACGGTCATCTGGGGGCCCTGCAGGTCGAGGAGGAACGCTATGCGGCCGGCGGCCATGGAGTGCAGGCTGCTGTTCATCGCGTAGGCGTCGATCTCCTCGAGCGGGCGCTGGGCGCGCAGGAGGTATTCCTTGTTGTAGATGCCGAAGTACGTTCCCACCGGCTTGCCCGCCAGGGATCGCGGCGGGATGCCCGCGTGCTCGGCCGCCACCCAGAACGTCTCGGCGAGGAGCCGGTGGTGGGGGTCGACCCAGTCGGCCTCGTGGGCGTTGATGCCGAAGAACGCCGGATCGTAGGCGTACACGTCCTCGTCCAGGAACGCGCCCCACTTCAGCCGGGCGGCAACCTCCGGCGGAAGCCCGGATATCTCCTCCTGCGTCCACCGCTCGTCGGGGACCTCCCGGACGGTGTCCCGCTTGTCGGCGAGGAGTTGCCAGAAGGAAGTCGGGGAGTCGACTCCCCCGGGCAGCCGACAACCGGCTCCGATCACTGCCAGGTGCTGTTCACTGGGCTGCTTCACCAGTGCTCCTTGAGGAATAGTTATTCGGCGATGGCCGTGGTGTACGACCACGCGTAGATCGGTACCGATACGCCGTCGACGGACTCGACCCGCCCGGTGGCGGTGAAGTGTTCGTTGTTTCCGCCGTGGGCGACGACGACCCGCTCGGTGTCGACGGTGATGCAGGCGGCCGCCTTGCGGACCCCTTCCAGGGCCGCGGGGCAATCGCGAAGGACAACCAACCTCGGGATGTTGCACATTGCGCCTCCCTGGGGCGTGTGGCTGCTCGGGCGCGCACGGGCACAGAGCGCGCTCGCGGTCGGTGGACGCCGCCGGCGCCTCTCCTCGACGGGCGCCGCGCGCAGGGCCTCGGAGGTGATGACCTTCTCCGCGAGGGTGTCGGTCCGCATGGTCATCACGTCCACCCTTCCGGGCAGTGGTTGCAACGGCCGACCGGGATCGGTCTGCGCACCAGGGCGCCTGTCCGGTACATCCGGGAAGGAACCCGGCCCGGCCGCGCGGGGAGTGAACGCGTTGAACGCTTGCGCGCTTGTGAACTACGCGGCTTCGTTTGCTCCGGAGCCGGCGGCCGGGCGGACACGGCTCAACACCCCGGGCGGGGGCGGAACGGCCGGCGCGTCGCGGTCGGCGGCCGCACATTCCGGCGGCACACCTGCGCGGCGTGCGCGCAGCGCGCGGCGGGGCCTTCAGGCCGGCGCCGTGGCCGTGCGGGTTCGCGCCGCTTTACCGACCGACGCCGAGACCGACCGCCCGATCGCCGCCCACCCGACCGACCGGCTGCCCGCTCGGGACCCGCACACCCGGGTCCGGAGCTGCCGGGGGCGAACGGGTGGAGGCCCAGGGCGTGTTGCGGCAACGCTCTGCCTCACGCGGGCAAGGCGCGGCCCGAGGTCGACGCTCGGGTCCCGGACGGGCGGAGAAGCGCTCCTACGTCTCGAACGAGAACACGTCGGCATACCCGGTGCGCAGCGCGTGCCGGGTTCGCCCGGTGTGTTCGCGGCGGGCGCCGCCGTGTTCGACGTTGATGCGCGTACACGGGGGCGGGACCTTCGATCTCGGCCGCCGCGGGTCGTTCTGCAGCGACCCAATGAGGACCGGGGGCACGGTGTCCGATTAAGCAACCGGGGCACCCGGGGCGATCGCGGTCTCGAGGGCGCCTGCCGGGCATGCCACCGGCGAGCATGCAATTCGTCGGATTCGGGGTGTCACGGCAAGGCGGTTGTCCGCCACGGCGAGGTCCGCGCACCAGCGGACTCGCGCCCGGCTCAGCGGCTCGGTCCCGGGGGCGTGCGGTCGGGAGGCCGGCGTTGGGATCGACGGGGCCGGCGGTCGGTGCGCGGGGATGCGCTCTCGCCCGGACGTTCGGGGTCCGGGCCTGCTCTACGCCTGCTGCGCAGGAAGGGGTCGGAGGCCGAGGAGGCCTCGGCGGGAGCGGACGGCCTGCGCGTCCCCCAGGGTTCGACCCGGGTGTTCCATCGCGGCGGGGTCGAGTCCGACGGGCGTTACCCTCCCGGGCGATGCCGTGCGGCCTCGACCGGCAACGCCCCGGGCCGGCGCTCGGCGCAGGTGCGAGGCGCACTCGGGGTCTCGGCCTCCGACGCGGGCACGTCGTCCGGCGGTCGGGGTGGGGCGGTTCGCGAGTCCCACCCGGCAAGGCATGCAAGTGACAGTGGATCCTCCATGAGGAAACCATACGATTGGTTGTGATTTGTGACGGCCGCGCCACGCCGGGCATGCCCGGTGGCCCGAAAGCGAACACCCCGTCGTGTGGGCCACGAACGGTTGGCGACGGACGGGCTCCGACGTCGGGCGGCAACCGGACCGGGAACGGACGCGGTTGCGTCACAACGACCGTTCACAAGCGCGCAAGCGTTCAACGCGTTCATTCCCCGCCCCGGCAACGGACGGTTCCCTCCGGGCGCACCGGACAGACCCCCGTGTGCGGTCCGGTCCAGGTCGCCCGTTGCGGTTGTCCCCTCGGAACGAGGCACTCGTGGCCGGCCCGGGGCACCACACACGAAGCGAGGAGAGGTGGGCATGTGCGGAGTGATCGTGCACACGCCCGGCGACGTCCGCACGGAGGACCGCCCCGATCCGAAGATCATCGAACCGACCGACGCTGTCGTCCGGCCGGCCGTGACCTGTGTCTGCGGTTCGGACCTGTGGTCCTACCGCAGGATCGAGTCCGTTGACCACGCACCCAGGGCCACGATTACGCAGGCGTGGCCGAGGAACTCGGCCCCGCGGTGGGGAGCGTCGAGGTCGGCGACTTCGTCGTCGGGTTGTTCGTCATCTTCGACAACACCTGCGAGATCTGCTGCTCGGGCCACCAATCCGGCTGCGTACAGGGGCAACTGGCGAGGCAGACGATCGGCATCCGGGCCGAGACGGCCCGCATCCCCACGGCACCCTTGTCGCCGCCCCAGCGCAGCCCGCCCCGGAGCTGATCCCCTCCTGGCCGTCCGCCTCCGACGTGCTGGGCGCCGGCTGGTATGCCGCCCATGCCGCCCACGCGGATCCCGGCAGGACCGTCACCGTCGGCGGTGACAGCGCGGTCGACCTGATGACCGTCCCGGTCCTGCCCCCCTTGGGGCATCACCTCGCCGTCACCCATCACGTCGGCCCCGAACGCCCTGTGACGCGGAGGGCCACCGTGAACCACCTCCATGGGAATAGTCCCCGGCGGAAAGGCCCCGACGAGTGGATCGTCTGGCCGGACGTCGCCGACCTCCACGCGATCTCGCAGGAGACCCTGGCCTCGTGGACGGCACCGGACGCCCCGACGCAGACCCTGGCCTGGGTCCACGCCCGTACCTGTGGCTCCTCGCCTTATCGTCGTGTCGGTGGCGACCCTGCTGGGCAGATCCCATGATCGTGCCGCGCTCATCGCCAAAGACCTGGCCTCGGTCCGCATGCGGGTCTTCGAGAACATCGCGGACACCCAACTCCCCGCGCTCGCCGAGCGATACGCCCTCGATCACGCCGAGCGCGACCGAATGGCCACCTGGGTCGACGGCGCACGGCCCTTCATGGCCGGGAACCAGGCATGGCATCTCACGGCAGCCCGCTAGGCTACGGACACACGGTTACGCACACCCGCAGCGGAGCGGCCGGTCGCCGGTCCACAGCGTTCGAGTGACCCGTGCCCGCCCCGGGGCTCGACCCGCCGGCACCGGCGCCGGCGGTTCGGCACACGCGTCCCCCGGCGGGCAGCACTACCTCGGCGAGGTGCTCGACATGGCGGCCAAGGGCAAGGTCAAGCCGATCACCGAGACGTTCCCCCTCGACCGGGCCACCGACGCGTACGACCGGCTCGTCTCCGGAAAGATGCGCTTCCGCGGCGTGTTCACACCGCAGAACAGCTGACCTCTCGCCACCGCGCGTGTGGGCGTGAAGGCGAGCGACGGCAAGGACCACCGTCGCGCCCGGTGCTCCCGGGGTGATCCCGGTGGGACCGGTCGTCCTACCGGTCCTCGCCGTCGCGAACCTCGGCCGGGCCTCGACGAACGAGTCGTACGCGGCCATGTGCACGGTTCGCCGTTCGCTCTCCACGATGTCCCGATCGAGCTTCGCGCCGGTGGCCGCTCGCGTCCGGCTCACCGGATCGGCGCGTTCTCGAGGTCCTCGGCGGTTGCGCGTGTGCGCCCGGTGCGGCGCGGGCCCGTGGAGGGGCGGTCTCGGAAACGATGGTGCCATGAATGCTCCCCAGCACACCGGCGACGCCGCCGAGCGCGCACGGCCGCGACGACTGACTCCCATGACCGGTCGCGACCCACAGGAACACGGGCGGGTCTCCTCACCGCTGGAACTCCTGTTCGACCTCACCTTCGTGGTCGCCGTCGGCACCGCCGCATCCCAGTACGCCGAGATGCTCGCCGAACGACACGCCGCGCAGGCGGTCGCCGCATTCGTGATGGCGATGTTCGCGATCAGCGTCGCCTGGATCAGTTTCAGCTGGTTCGCCTCCGCCTTCGCTACCGACGACTGGCTCTACCGGGCACTGACGATGGTGCAGATGATCGGGGTCGTCGTCTTCTCCCTCGGCCTGCCCGCGATGTTCCACTCGGTCGACGAGGGCGGACACCTCGAACTGCGCGTCATGGTGCTGGGCTACGTCGTGATGCGGTTCGCGATGGTGCTGCAGTGGTGGCGCGTCACCCGGGAGTCCTCCTCGTTCAGGGCCGTGGGCATGGCGAACATCCGCTGGACCGTGATCGTCCAACTCGGCTGGATCGTGGTGGCCTTCGCCCCGCTGCCGCTCGCCGCCGTCTTCGCCGCGTTCGTCGTGCTCGGGACGCTGGAGCTCGCGCTGCCGGTGCTCACCCAGGGCAGCGCGGGAGGGACCCCGTGGCATCCCCACCACGTGACCGAACGGTACGGGTTGCTCGCGATCATCGTTCTGGGCGAGGGCGTCGTCGGCACCGTCGCCTCCTCCGGCGAACTCCTCGGCGGAGCCGACGGAACACACTGGAGCGGGAACGCGATCGCCGTCGTGATCGCCGGCGTCGGACTGACCTTCGGCATGTGGTGGGTGTACTTCGCCACGCCCTTCGGTGACATCCTCGTGCTCCGCCGCAACCGCGGATACCTCTTCGGCTACGGACACATCCCCCTGTTCATCGGGATCGCCGGCGCCGGCGCAGGGCTGCACGTGGCCGGCCTCTTCCTGGAACACCACTCGGAACTCGGTGACGTCACCGTCGTCCTGGCCCTGGCGGTCCCCGTCGGCCTCTACCTGGCCATGGTCTACCTCCTGCACACCCTGCTGCTGTCCTCGACGGACCGGTTCCATCTGCTTCTGATCGCCCTCACGCTTCTCGTGCTCCTGGCGGCCGTCCTGCTCTCCATGGCCGGCGTCGCGATCGCGGTGTGCCTGCTCGTCGTCATGCTCGCCCCCTTCGTCACCGTGCTCGGATACGAGACCATCGGCCACCGCCATCAGCAACGGATGCTGGAGAAACTCGCGACACCGTAGGTGGTGGGCCGACTCGACCGACCCCGGGCCGCCGCAGGCGTCCGACGCGCGACGGGCACCGAGACCGGGCACAGGCCGGCGGGAACGGCGACGCAAAGTCGGCAACCGGCCCCACGCCCGCCGCGCCACGCAAAGACGTCCGAACCTTCCCGTCCCGCATCGCCCAGGCGGTGACGACCATTGCGCCCGCAACACGCCAGTGGAACACTTCGGTCAAACCGGATACCGGCGTCCCCGGGGGTGGGCATGTCGAACCGCGAGCCCAACGTACGTCTCGCCGCGCTGCTGACCGAGGCCAACTGGAGCGCCGCAACCCTCGCCCACCAGGTCAACACGGCGGGCGCCGCGCACGGAGTGACCCTGACATACAACCGCTCGACCGTCGCGCACTGGCTCGGCGGATCCAGACCACGCCACCCGGTCCCCGCCCTGGTCGCCTCCGTCCTCAGCCGACGCTGCGGCCGACTGATCACACCACAGGAGACCGGCCTCGTGCCCACACCCGCACACGCCCCGCTGATGGCGGACCGGGCGCGCGGGCCGGGCGCGACCGCGCGCCTGACCGACCTGTGTCGCGCCGACGTCGACCCCGCCCGCCGCGCCGAGACCGCCCGAGCCGTCTTCAGCCCCACCGATCCCCACCGGCCGACCCGGGAACACCCCGGACCGGCGGCCCGCCCGAAGCCGTTCGTCCGGCTCGATTCCGGGCGCAGGGCCACGTCCGCCGATTCCCGCACCACACGCGAGATGACACAGTCGTTCGCCGACCTCGCCGCCCGCCACGGCGGCCGACGGGTCCGAACCTGGCTGGGCCTCTACCTTGCCGAGGACGCCGGCCACCTGCCCGACGCCTCCTCGTCGAACGACCTACGCAGACAACTGCTCGTCGACGTCGCACAACTGGCCCACCTGCTCGCCGACATGACGGCCGACTCCGGCCATCCCGGGCTCGCCCGCAAGTACTTCGAGGCCTCCCTCGACCTCGCCGACGAAGCCGGGAACGACCGCATGCACGCCATCACCCTGCGCGCCATGAGCGTCCAGGCCATGCGCCTGGGACACCACGACCACGCCTTCGAACTGGCCGACGCGGCAGTGACCCGAGCCGGCTCCGCCAGCGACCACCCCGTCATGGCGTTCCTGCTCACCCAACGCGCACACACCGCAGCCATCACCGGACGAGCACGGCCCGCCCGAACGGACCTGGCCGCGGCCGAACGCCACCACAACCGCTCCCAGGCCGCCCCGCCCGGCGCGTTCACCACCTACACCCCCGCAGCGCTCCACTTCCGCACCGGACAAACATTCCGAGCCCTCCGTGACCCCGCCAACGCCCTCACCTCGCTCCAGGCCGCACGCCATCGCACCCCGCCCAGCCGACGAGCCACCGCACTCACCGAGGCAACCGTCGCCGAAACCCTCGCCGACATGGGACACCTGGAAGCCGCCTGCACCCACTGGAACCTCTTCCTCGACCTGTACCCCCACCTGGCCTCCACCGAGGTCGAGCACGCCCGCACCCGCATGCGCCAAACACTGCGCCGCTTCCCGCGTCAGCAGCACTCGACCCCACTGCGCAGACGCGACCGCGCCCTGAGCGCCCTCACGACGGCCCCCGACCCGCGAACCCCGCCGATCCCGACATCCGAGCCCTGACCGACCCCGGCCCGAGCCCCCCGGCCCGGTCGAAGCAGGCCACCCCCACGCCACCGACGAAGGCGGGCCGGGCCCTCGGCGCCCTCCAGAACACGAACGACTCCACCACGGACTCGGCAACCTCGCCCCCACCCTTGCGGGCAGCACCCCGCTGCCCGCCCGGCCCGTTCACCACATTCCTTCCGGAGCTACCATTACCGAGCCCGTCTCCCCCGTCGGCAACGAGGGGACCTCGCCAGTCCCGCTCCGGCCCGGCCGTAGCCGACGGCAGTGGTACCGCTCTGACGAGCCAGCCGCTTCGCGCGGTGGATCGACCGGTCAAACGCTCCGATCTTCACGCCGCCAGGCGTCACGGGAGGGACAGGAGGACTCTTTGAAGATCTAAAGTTGGGGCAGTAGTCCAGGGCCTGCTCAGCCGCCCACATCGCGCTGGGGCGGGCGGCCAGCTGTGGCTGTGCCGGCACCGGCGGTCGCGAACCGTCCGTAACGGTGCGGACGAGCAGCGGTCAGGGGCTGGAGAGTTGTGGGTCTGCGGCAGACAGTCCCAGCGTCTGAGGGCACCACAGGTCTCCGTCGCCACTGTGCGGGGCGGGAAGCAGGAGTCGGTCCGCGCTTCCGCCGTAGCGGGCGCGCAGCTGGGCGCCCATCTGCTGTGGGTCCTCGGCGACGGTGGCGAACGTTTGGAGCGTGTCGTCGTCAACGAGGTCGGCCATGCGCCGGTAGCTAGAGGGGTCGGAGGTCACGGCGATCTGCGCGATGGCGTCCGAGACCCTCCCCAATTGGTACAGCTCGAAGACGGAGCGGTAGGCGCGGGTGCCGCAGAAGAACGCGATGAGGGTCCGGGCTCGTTTTGCCGTCATCTGCCGTTCCGCTGCGTTGCGTCCGGTGACGAGCAGCGGGGGGCACACCACCTCGATGTCGGTACGGTCACGTCCGGCCTTCTCCAGGCCACGTTCGAGGGCGGGCAGGAGAACGCGAGTGAAGAGCAGGGGGGGTGCGTAGGGCGGCGCGATGAGTCCGTCGGCAAGCTCTCCGGTCAGCTCGGCCATACGGGGCCCGGTCGCGGTGAGGAATACGCGTGGCGGCCCGTAAGGGCAGGGCGGTGGCGTGAAGAAGGGGCTGTCCAAGGCGTGCTTGTAGTGCCGTCCGCGGAACTCCAGTGGTTGGCCCGTGTTCCAGCTGCTCCAGATGTGCCGAAGTGCCTGGATGAATTCACGCATGCGGGACAGGCGCTGGTCGGCGGGCATGGAATAGCGGTAGAGCAGATTCGCCTTGAGCTGCGGCGCGATGCCGAGGATCAGCTGGCCTCGCGAGAGGTGCTGGAGGTCGTGCGTCGCGTGGGCGAGGGTCATGGGGTTTCGGGCGAGGGCGACCACGGCTGCGGTTCCCAGAGGGAGGGTCGTGTGGTCCGCCGCCCGGGCGAGGGCGAGCAGGGGATTGTGTTGTTGTTCCTGGACCCAAAACCCGCCGTATCCGGCCAACTCGCACGCCGCGGCTGCGGCCACGGGATCGGGGATGTGGCCGTTGTGCGCGAAGCAGACCGGAGCAGCTAGGCCGTCGATCCGCACGGGCGGGGGCTCGGCCGAGGGCAACGGCGCGTTTTGGTTCGCTGTCCGTGCAGATTGGGCGTGGTGTCCGCGTACGGCGGGGCGGGCCCTCGGCGTCGGCAGCGAGAACGCCGCGATCAGCCGGTCGAAGTACTGGGGTGTCCAGGAAGTCGGAGTGACCCCGGCGTTGGTGAGTGCCTGCCAGGTGGCGTCGCAGCGGATGTGGGGGGCCGCTGCCTGCTCAGTACTGGGGAGCATGGGTTGGCTGATGTCGCGCATGGCGGCCATGGGGCGGATGTACGGGTCGTGTACGTGGTCCTCGACGAGTTTCCACCATGACTCCACCGGCACGTCTTCCAGGCGGTGGCCTGCTCGGCGCAGCGCCTGGAAGAGGTCGTCCATCCGCAGGGGCTCAGGTTCGATGATGTGGAAGACGCCTGTGTCAGGGTCCGGTCGGGGCATCAGCCGCGTGATGCAACGGGCGACGGCGTCGACGCACTGGCCGGGTACCCACAACTCTCCGGCCGGCGCGGCGCCGAGGGCCGTGACGGCTGTGAGGAGTGGGGCCAGGGGGTCGGTGGCCGTCGTCCGCCCGGTTTCCGAGTGCCCGGTGATGGCTCCGGGACGGTAGACGGTGACCGGTAGTCCGTCGGTGGTGGCTGCGGCGCGGAGTGCGGCCTCGGCTTCTCTCTTGGTGCGGGGATAGCCTTGGGGGCCGCTGGTGGCCGAGGAGAGGGGTGTGTTCTCGTCGACTGTGTCCCAGCCGGCGGTTCGCGCGTGGAGGAGGGTGGCGAGGGTGGAGACGTGGTGCAGGTGCGGTGGCAGGCCGGTGAGCGCGGCGCGGCGCCGGGCCAGGGCGATGACGTGGTGGACCGTAACCAGGTTGGCGGGTGCGAGGTCGTCGTAGTCGGCGGCCAGGTTGACGGTGGCCGCAGCGTGCAGGATGGTGTCGACCGTCTGGGCCAGGGCGTCGAACTCCGATGCCGGGAGGCCGAATGCGGGTTTGCTCAGGTCTCCCGGGACGGCGTGCAGACGGGGGTCGTCGAGCGCGTGGGGTGTGCCCAGTTCGCTCAGGCGCTGTTGGAGGCGGCGCCGGGCGCCGTCGGCGTCATGTGCTCGGATTAGGCAGTACACGCTCGCGGCTGTGGTGTGCAGCAGCTCGCGGCACAGATAGCCGCCGAGGCTCCCGGTCGCGCCGGTCAGGAGGACGGCGGTGACCGTGGGGGTTTGCGCCGTGTTCATGAGATGTCGGCTGTCGTGCTGGAGGTCAGTTCCGCGGCAAGGCTGCGCAGGCTCCGGGCCCTGATGATGCGCGAGACCGTCACGTCGTGTCCGCGCTCGCTGCGCAGGCGGGTGGTGACTTCGGCTGCCAGGAGCGAGTCGAGGCCGAGTCGGTTGAGGGGGCGGGTGGGATCGACGTCGCCGACTGGCGACCCTAGGACTCGCGCGACTTCGGCGACCAGCCACGATTCCAGCGCAGCGGAGGTCGCTGTCGCCGGGCAGGGTGTTTCGTCCGGCGGAGCCGCAGCTTTCTCTGTCCGTGACTGCGGCTCCGGTGGTGCAGGGGCGGTCAGAACGGGAGCAGGAGCGGCTCGTCGTTGCGCCGCTGGCACCGGCCGCCGAGCTTCTTCGGCAGTTTGTGATATTGGGGCTGTTTGAGCGGGGCGCGGCGGCTGCGGCGAGGGGACGGAACGCTCGGACGCGGGAGTCGCCGCGGGCACATTGCCGCCGGTAGCGAGGAGTTCGCGCAGGATGGGCGCACCGGCGTCCTGCGGCGCGGCCTGCGCGTAGGCGGGCCAGTCCGTCGGCATGCAGCAGACGGGCTCTTGGCTCGCGAGGACTGCGGGGAACAACTCGGCGGCGTCGGCGGGGCGCAGCGGGTGGATTCCCTCGGGGCAGACGCTGCGGTCACTGCGTTCGCTGATCCGGTGAGCCATGCCCGTCTGATCCCAGTAACCCCAATGCACGATGGTGGCGGGCAGTCCGGCCGCGCGCCGGTGTGCCGCGAGCGCGTCCTGGAAGGCGTTGGCGGCGGCGTAGGCGGCCAGTTGACCGCCCAGGCGCAGCCCGCTCAGCAGGGAGACCGCAGAGGAGAACAGGAGCAGGAAGTCCAGATCCTTGCCGGGGAAGAGGCGGTGCAGGGTCCAGCCTCCGGCGACCTTGGGATGCATGGTCTGATCGATGATCGCGTCGGTCATGTCGACGAGCGGGGTGGGTTCCAGTGCCAGGGCGCTGTGTACCACACCGGCCACTGCGGGGAGTTGTTGCCGCCGGCGTTCACGCAGCAGCTTGCGCATGGCGCTTTCGTCGGCCACGTCCACGGGCGCGTAGGTCACTTGGCACTGCGAGTGTGTGGAGAGCCGGGCAAGCCTTTGGGCGCGCTCGTCACCGTGCGGATCGGCGGTGACGTGGCTGCGGCCGGTGAGCAGCAAGTGTCGTGCGCCCTGGTCGAGGAGCCAGTCGGTGAAGAGGCCGCCGATGCCGCCGAGACCACCGACGACGAGGTAGGTGGCGTCCGGGCGCACCCGGACCTGGGGCGGTGCGCTCAGGGTGGGGCTTGGGCTGTGGGGAAAGGCGAGGGCGAGTTTGCCGGTGTGGCCTGCTCGTGCCATCAGGCTCATGGCCTCGCCCGCCTTCTCCGCGGGGAAGACCCGGGTGCGGGGTGGCGCGAGTTCGCCTCGGGCGAGCAGGTCGGTGACGGTGCGGAGGGTGACGCCCAGGGCTACCGGGTCGTGGTGGCGCAGAGCGACCAGGTCCATGGGGAGGAAGGCGCGGCCGGGCAGGAGCAGGCTCAGGGGCAGCGCTCGTTCCTCGTGCATTTCGTTGCGTGCCGTTTCCACGTACCTGCCGATGGGGGTGAGCAGGGAGAAGTTCGCCTCTCGTGCTTCGGAGCCCTTGAGGGTGTTGAGGACGACGTCCACCGGAGCCTTACCGGGTTCGGCCAGCTGCCGGGCGAAGTCCGCCGAGCGGGAGTCGGCGACCCGGGCCGCTCCCAGCTGCAGAAGGAGGTTTCGCTTGGATTCGGTGCCGGCCGTGGCGTAGACAGTGGCTCCGCGCCGGCGGGCGATGTCCAGTGCGGCCATGCCCATGCCGCCCGTCGCGGAATGGATCAGGACGGTCTCGCCAGGTTGGAGTTGTGCCATGTCGATGAGTCCGCGGTAGGCGGAGACGTGGGCGACGGGCACGCCGGCGGCCTGGGCGGGGGTCAGGTTGTGCGGCCGGTGGGCGGCGCAGGCGGCGGGCGTCACGGTGTACGAGGCAGGCGGGGTGAACGTGTAGGCCAGAACGTCGTCGCCGACCGAGAAGTCGGTGACGCCCGCGCCTACCCGGACCACTGTTCCGGCGCACTCGCATGCGATGAGGTTGTCTTCTTCTCCGGCGGACGATCCGGTCACCCGGAGGACATCGTGGTAGTTCAGGCCGATACAGGAGACCTGTATGGCGATTTCCCCGTGACCCGGGGGCGGGCAGTCGGGAAGGGGCGCGAGGTGGATGCCTCCGATACCGCCCGTGGTTCGCAGGCACACAGCGCCCACTTGGGGCCCGCCCGGCTCGGCGGGTGTCAGACGTGGCGCGTAGGCGTGTTCGCCGCGCAATGCCAGCCGATCCTCTTCGCCGGAAGCCGACAGCAGGGGGACCAGGAGGTGTGCTTCGGCGGTCGGATCCGCGGTGTCGTCGAGGTCGAGCAGGACCGTGGCGCATTGCGGCATCTCCAGGCGGATGGTCTGGGAGAAGGCCCAGAGGCCTGCCTGCCATGGAGCGGGCACGCGATCACCGTCCCGTACGGCCTGTGCACCACGGGTGAGGACGCATAGGTCCGGTGTGGTAGTCAGTCCTGCCTTCTCCAGAGCGCGGGCCAGGGGTAGGAGCCCGGAACACAGATCGGTCGTGGTCCACTGGACTTCGCGGGGTGAGGCGTCGGCGGCCCGGGTGGGGCTGTCCAGGGCGCCGAAGTACAGGATGTGCGTCAGGGGTGCGTGCTTGGACACCTCCGCCAGTACCCTGGCAAGATCGTCCTCCGCGGTGGGGTCTGCGCGGAATTCTCCGGGGCCGACGCGGTGGAACCGCTTCCCGGCCCGCAGGGCGTGGACCGTGCAGCCGGTGGCGAGCAGTACTTGGCGCGCTGCTGCTTCCAGGGGGCCGCCGGGCCCCACCAGCAGCCAGTTGCCCGGGCGGGCGGCGCCGGGTGGGTCGAGAGGACGCCAGCGCAGCGCGAACATGCCCTCCGCGGCAGTGTGCAGGGGAGCTGTGGCGGAGGTGTACGCCTCCTCGACCGGCGGTTCCATGGTGGCCGTGGGTTGCAGCCTTCGGCCCCGTACACCGTGGACCTCGGCCAGCACCCTGCCGTCCGCGTCCATCACAGTCAGGGCGGCGGACAGCTCGCCGTCCGCCGCTGTCGGCAACTGCCGCGCGTGGACCCACAGTTCGTCGACGTCCAGGTCAGCGTGTAGGTGCACGCGGTCCACGCCCAGCAGAACGAAGCCGCGCCCGGCTCCGGTGGTGTCCTGCGTCGTGGTGAGGGCGGCCTGAAGGCAGCCGTCGAGGACGCCGGGGTGGACGCGGTAACCGCCTCGAGCGGTGGGCCGCAGCTTTACCAGGCTCTCCTGCTGCCCGTGGAAGATCTCCGCCATGCAGTGGAAAGGGCCCTGCCAGTCGTTTCCTTCCGGCGCCCGTGCACGGTAGAAGTGTTCACCGGCCTGCCATGTGGTGCAGCGTTGACGGAGCACGTCGAGGGACGGGACCGGGGACGGCGGAGCCGGCTTGGCCTTCGTACGCCGCATCGTGGCGTGCACGCGCCACGGGCCGTCGGGCGTTGAGCGGGTGGCCACTTCGATCCGGCTGCCGTCCTCGCCCAGCGCCTCGACGCGGCATTGCAGGTCCCAGGCGCCGTCGTCGTCGAGCAGCAGCAACTCCCGTAGGTCAACGTCGCTCAGACCGCTGCCGGGGTCCATCTCGTGGGCCGCTGTCAAGGCCAGTTCGGCGTAGAAGGCGGCCGGCGCCACGGGACGGTCGCCGACGCGGTGACCCAGAAGGAAGGCGTGGCGCTCACGGTCCAGACGCCCACTCCAGCGCCGGCGCCCCTCGAGGGTGGTTTCCCGGTCTTCGAGCACGGGATGGCTGTCGGTGATGGAGCTGGTCGCGGGGGGTGTTCCCGTGGGTGTGGGTGTCATGGAGGCCTCCATGGGGTCCGCGCCCAGCGCGGGCCAGGGGAAGTCGGCGGACTGGTGCCAGTAGCGGCTGCGCTGCCACGGATAGTGGGGCAGGTCCACATGGAGCGTGGGTTTGCCCAGTACCCGACTCCAGTCGGGGTCGCAGCCTGCGACATAGAGCGCCCCCAGCGAACGATGGAGGGTGGTCAGTTCGTCGTGGTCGCGGCGCAGCGACGGCAGGCTCTGGGCGCCCTCGCCTGTCAGGGCCGCGGTCAGGACGGGATGCGGTGACACCTGGAGGAAGAGGGTGGGCCGGCCGTCGTCCAGCACGGAGCGTACTGCCGGTTCCAGGCGGACCGGTTCGCGCAGGTTCCGCCACCAGTACGCAGCGTCCAGTCGCTCTCCGGGCAGTGGTGTCGCGGTGACGGTCGACAGCAGGGGCACCTGGGCCGTCTGCGGCCGCAGGGAGGCCAGCTGTTCCAGCAGCGGTTTCTCCACGGGGTCGACGCTCGGGCTGTGGGCGGCGTACGTGACGGGGATCGGCAGACAGGAGATCCCGCGCTCTTCGCAGGATTCGACGATGCGGTCGATGTCCTGCGGCGTACCCGCCACGACACTGGACGTGCGACTTTCCTGGACGGCGAGTTCCGCACGCGCCCCGAGGCTGCGCAGGAGTCCGGGAAGTTTGTGGTGTGACAGCCCGATCCAGCACAGCGCGCCCGGCAGAGCGAGATCGTCGATGAGCCGCGCCCGGATGCAGCTGACGCGGCCCGCTTCCTCCAGGGTGAGCGCGCCGGCGACCTGCGCGGCGGCGATCTCACCCTGGCTGTGTCCCATGACCAAATCCGGCTCGATCCCCCAGGAGCGCCACAGGGCGGCGAGCGAAACCCCCATTGCCCACAGGGCGGGTTGGATTCGCGAGGTGCGGCGCAGCCAGCCGTCGTCGCGGGTCGTCAGCGCCTCGAGCAACGACCAGCCACCGTGGCGGCGGATCACCGCGTCGCACTGCTGCAGCGTCTCGGCGAATTCGCCGTCCGCGGCGAGGAGACTCTTCCCCATGTCCGCCCACTGCGCCCCTTGGCCGGGGAAGACGAACACCAGCCGAGGATGTGACCAGCAGCCCTCCGCCGAGACGGACACTTGCGGGCTCTCCCCGCCGCCGAGGTGCCGGTGCAGCGCCTCGCTCGTGTCTTTGGAGTTGCGGGCCGTGACGGCCAACCGGTACTCGTAGTGATCGCGGTAGGCCGCGGCGGCCGCGCAGACCTCGGCCAGGGGCGGGGCATCCGGGGCGGCCAGCAGCTCCGCGTAGGAGCGCGTGAGGGAGTCCAGTGCGGCGCGGGAGCGGGCGGACAGGGCCAGCACCGCCGAAGCCCCGCGGGCCTCGCGGCCGGGTGTCGGACGGTGGCGTGGCGGCGGCGTCGACAGTACGAGGTGCGCGCCCGTGCCGGAGGCGCCGAAGGAGGTGACGCCGGCCAGCAGGCGCGCGCCCCCTCCCTTCAGTTCTACCGAGTGGCGTGGCATCTCGAACGGCGCGCTGTCCCAGTCGATGTCCGGGCGGGGCGCGGTGAAGTACGGGTTGCCGGGGACGGTGCCCTGTTCCAGGCACAGCACAGTCTTGATCAGTGCGACCACTCCGGCGGCGCCCTCGGTGTGGCCCACGCTTGTCTTCGCGGAGCCGAGCAGGCACCGGGGCCTGCCGTTTTCCCGCGGCCCGAGGACGCGCGCCAGGGCGGTCAGCTCCGCGGGATCGCCGGCGGCGGTTCCCGGGCCGTGCGCCTCCACGTACATCACGTCGCGCGGGTCGACGCCCGACGCCCGGTATGCGGCCCGCAGGATCTCCTCTTGGCCGGCGGCGGTGGGCGCGATCATGCCCTGTCCTGTGAAGCCACTGTTGCCCACGGCTCCGCCCAGGATCACCGCGCGCACCCGGTCGCCGTCGGTGAGTGCCTGACGAAGTGGCTTGAGCAGCACCATTCCGGCCGCTTCCGCCTGAACATAGCCGTCGGCGAAGGCGTCCCCGAACTTGCACCGCCCGTCCGCTCCCAGTGCTCCGGCCTGAGCCAGGGAAAGCGACGCGTACGGTGCGAGCAGGAAGAGTTCACGCAGACGCAGTCCGTCCGCGATGCAGTGGGAGATCTTCAGGAGGTAGGCGCACGTGCCGTCCTCCAGGCCTTCCACGAGGTAGCTCTCCCATGGCGGTCTGCCGGGGACGAACGGCGATTGGGTCAATGCCTCGGCCAGGGTCAGCAGGTCGTGGCGTGTGCCGCGGCCGGGGACCGAGACCCGGTGGACGTGGCGCGCGGGGTTGAAGTGCGGCGCGGGTTCCCAGCGCGGGTGTGCCCACCGGGTGCGCGGGGCGTGCACGCGCGAGGCCATGCGGGGGATCATCTCGGCTGCGCGGTGATGCCAGGCCAGGAGGCTGTTGTGGTCGACGATGCCGTCCAGGACGACCAGGATGACGATATCCGGACGCACGGCGGTCTCCAGGCGCCACACCAGGTGGTCTTTGGCGTTCATTCGGTCCGTGACGGCCGCTTGGGGGCGAGGGGTTCGAGTCACGGTGCGTCCTGTCTTTCGAGGGTGGCTGCCCTGGTTGTTCGTGAGATCCCTGCGTCGCGGGGCGGTCGTCCACGGGATCGGTGAGGCCGTCGCGCGCGACTATCCCCTTCTCCCCAGTCCGCGCCACGCCAAGGCGGCCAACGCGGCCGCCACGAACCGGTGAACGGCCGGCGAGGAGAGCGAGCCGCGCGCGGGGTTGGAGATGTGGATGCTCAGGTCGTGGTCGGCGATGTCCTTGAGGACGCCGCGCGCCTGCGCGGGGACGGTGCCCGCCGAGATGAGGAGTTCCATCAGGATGCGGGCCGCCTGTCCCTCGGACAGCGCCTGTGTGGCGTAGTGGGCCAGGAGGGTGCTGAGTTCTCCGCGGAAGACGTCGGTGACGCGGATCTCGGGGGCGAGGTGGCGCACGGATCCGTCGATGTTCGCGAAGGACTTCCCCAGGATCGACACGACCGGGCTGGTCTGGATACCGCGCCGGGTGCTGTGCCGCAGCGCCGCGGTCAGAGCCGTGCCGAAGTTGAGGTCCGCCAGGGAGGCGTGGGAGATCTTGGGGACGAGTAGGCGGATGTCGTTGGCGAACCCGGCCGTGTCCGCCCAGGGGGTGGGTTTGCCCATCTCGATCCACGCCTTGGCGGCGGCGGTCCCGTCGTTCTCGGCGATGTTGATGAGGATGAGCATCAAAGACATGCCCGTGCCTCGGTCGAGGCGGCCGACCATGCCCCAGTCGATGATCGAGGCGCCTTCGACGGGGTCGATCAGGATGTTGCCCGGGTGCGGGTCGGCGTGGAAGAAGTGCTCGCGGAAGTAGCCCCGGTACATGAACGCCAAGAGCTGGCGGCCGATTTCCAGGCGGTCCTCGTCCTTGAACGCGGCGCGGTCCGCGTCGCGGATGTTGACGCCCGGTGCCAGGGTCTGGATCAGCACGCGGGGTGTGGCGTGGACGACGCGCGGCACCCGCAGGCGGTCGAACCCGGCGATGGCACCCTGGACTTCTTCCATGTTGCGGGCCTCGAGGGTGAAGTCGAGTTCGGGGCGCATGGCGTCGAAGACGACGGCAAGCATGGCCTCGACGTCGACGGTGGCGTTCAGGCGCGGCGCCGTGCGGGCCATCAGGCGTGCGGCGGTGCGGAACAGGCGCATGTCCGATTCCATGACATCTCGCATCCCGGGGCGTTGTACCTTCACGACGACCGGCTCCCCCGTGCGCAGGACGGCCGAATAGGCCTGCGCCAGGGAAGCGGTGCCCAGCGGGGTCGTGGTGTGGATGTGGCCGAAGCGGCCACGCCAGGCACGGCCGAGTTCGGCTTCGAGGACCGGCTGCATGTGGTCGAAGGGCAGGGTCGCGGCGTGGTCGTGGAGCTTTTCCAGTTCGGTGGTGGTCGTCTCGGATACCAGGTCGGGTCTGGTCGACAGGATCTGGCCCACTTTGACGTAGAGCGGCCCCAACTCCTCGAAGGCCTCCCGCAGCGCGACGGCCCGTCGTTCGCGCGGGGTGGTCGGTTCGCCCGCCGGGGAGGTCGGGCCGGGAACGGCCCGGTCCCTCACCGCGCGGGCCATCAGGTGTCCCACCACACTGGCCAGCGCACGCGCCCTGGACGGCGGACTCACCGACGGTGCTCCCACCCCGGTCGAAGGTGGGACACCGCGTCGTCGCCGAGTCGGCCGAGCGACTCGGCCACGCCGGGCCCACAGGGACGGCCGCAGCGACGCGGCGAGTGGACCCGGGGGGCCCACGGGCGCGACCTGGACGAGGTCGCGCGAGGTGCGCAAGGCATCGTTCCCTCCGAGGACAGGAAGTAGGAGTGTCGTGCGATCGAGTCGGGAGGTAACGCGGCGACGCGCAATGCCGGCCACGGGGATGGGTGCGGATCGTTGACCATGCCGGTTCGGCGGGGCCCGGTCCGGCGCGTCCATGGCTTCCGGACGAGCGTTCGAGGGCCGTTCGTCGTTGTTCCTCGCCCCTCGCGCCCACGAGCGTGATTGCCCGGGTGGGAGTCCGGTGCGGACGCGGGTTCCCTTCGGGCGCTGTGCTCCGGGTCAGGGCTTGGTCGCCGTCGACTCGACTCGCGCGGACACGGGGGTGTCCCCGGTGACCGAGTCGGGGTCCTCCGGAAGGTGGGGGCGGTCCCGGTCGGGCGCGGACGAGTCGCGCTCCTCCAGGAGCCTGGTCAGTCCGCGGCGGATGTCGCGTTCGGCGTCGGACAGGCGATCCACGATCTCGTCGGCGAAGTCCTTGACGTTGTCGAGCACCTCGCCGAGCAGCTTCGAGACGCCCTTTTTGCGAGTGGCCATGCGCGATCTCTCCGTTTCGTGTGTCGGGTCGGTCGAGTCCGAGTAGGCAAACGCCGCGCGGCCCGGTTCCTCCAGGCAGTCGGCGCCGGAGCCCGGCGCGCGTCCGCGCCGGCATACCGGATGGTCGGATGGGTGGCGGGCGATCCGGTTCCGGTGTCCAGGAACGCGACGCCCGTGAGGGTGTCCGTCACCTCGCTCGCGCCCCCACCGGAACGTGGTTCCCGAGACCACGCCGCGCCTTCGCCGATCAGGGGCGTGAAGCACGAGCGCCCAGCGCTTCGGGCAGGTCCTCTTTCGTCCCCCAGTCACCTCTTCCCGCCGCCATACGCCCCCCTCCACGACGGAAGGCTTACAAGCAGTCGACCCTCTCTTCATCTCCTCATTAAGTCCCACCATCACGACGGAACACAGCGTCCGTGAAGCGTGGGCCTGTTGAACATCCGTCCGTGTTGAACACACCCCCACGAACGCCGGAAGGCCCGACATGCGTACACGGCGCGCGCCCAACATCCGGCTCCGTTCCCTGCTGCGCGAAGCCCACTGGACAGGTCAGGCCCTCGCCGACGCCGTCAACACGGTCGGCGCCGAATCCGGCGCCCACCTGCACTACGACCGCACCACGGTGGCCCATTGGCTCACCGGCGCCCGTCCCGCCCCACCCGTCGCACGCTACGTCGCCGAAGGGCTCACCCGCCGCCTCGGACGCGTGATCACCCTCGACGACCTCGGATTCGCCCCGCCCCACACCAACCACGAGCCGACATCGGCCCCCGGGCCGATCAATCCCGGGGCCTCACTCGAAACACTGGTCGGTGCCCCGACCGACCCAAGTACCGCTCCAGTTGGCTTCGCCTACAGCCTGGCCGCCACACAACTCCCCTCCTTCGGCGAACTCCCTCCCCTGAAACGCCTGACCCTTCCCGAACCCGGCCGGCGCGTCGACGCCTGCCATGTCCGCCTCGCCACGTTGATGCTGGACGTGTTCGCCGACACCGACACCGCACACGGCGGCGGACGCGCGCGACACGCCCTGGCCCGCTTCCTCGCCACCACCGTCGCACCCTGGCTCCGCGCGCCGGCCGCCCCCGGCGTCCACACCCGGCTGTGCGCCGCCGCCGCCGACCTCGCCTACCTCGCCGGGTTCATGTCCTTCGACGACAACCTCCACGACATCGCCCAGCGCTACTACACCACCGCCGCCCAGCTGGCCACCGCCGCCGGCGACCGCGTCCGCTACGCCCTGGCGCTTCGCGCCATGAGCGTGCAGGCCCACGCCCTCCACCACCACACCCAGGCACTGCACCTCGCCGACGCCGCCGTCACCAGCGCCGCCGCCCACGATCTGACACTCACCGCGTTCCTGCACGGACAACTCGCCGTCGCCCACGCCGCAATCGGCGAAACCCACGCCGCTCTGCTCCACCTGACCACCGCCCACCGCCACCTCGACCGCGCCACCAGCACTCACCCGATAGGCGCTTATCACTTGTCCGCCCTCGCCCACCAACACGCCGACGTCCTGACCAGCCTCGGGCAACTCCCCGCCGCCGCCGACCAACTCGCCCGCTCCCTCGGCCACCGACCCGCCGGCGAACGCCGCGCCCGAGCCATCACCACTGCAACACTCACCCAGTTACGCCTGCGCATGGGCCACCTCGAACACGCCTGCACCCACGGGCACGCCTTCCTCGACGATCTCCCCCACCTCGACAGCGCCCGCGCCGACACCGCCTTGTCCACCCTGCGCACCTCCCTGCGCCCCTACGCCAACACCGTGCCCGCCGCGAAAGAACTCCTCCGCCGTCTCGACACCTTCGCCACGCGGCACGTGAGACCCCGTGACACCTCCCGATGACGCACGCCCGCGCACGACCCACACTCGCCCGCGCGGCACGCCCGAGAACCACCGACCGTGCCGAGTCGTGGGCGGTGCGGCCCGCCGGCAGGGCCCGTTCGGTCGCCCGGTGGTGCGGGCGCCGTTGGGGAACAGCGTCCGGCCGGTAAACCACCAACACCCGGCGACCGGGAACCCGATGACCGAGACGATGTCCTCGACGTGGGTGAGTCGGTAGCCCATCGCCTGCCACGCGTGAAACCGGGCCCGTTCTCCCGGCTCTCCCGCGGGTCGAAGAACGGCGTGTCCACCGACCGGACGCCACGGTGTTCACCGAGACGTACCGACCGGCGAACTCCTCGGCCGCCGCCGGGGTGGAGTACACCAGCGGCGCCTCGCTGCCCGCGTAGATAGAGAAACCGTCCGTGAAGAACGCGGCCGGCAACGACGCGCCCAGGCCGACGACCCTCCCGTGGTCGTTCAGCCGGCGTCCGGCCTTCGGGACGAAGAAGTACACGGCGTCGACACCGAACATGCGGTCGTACTCTTCCTCGGTGATCTCCCTGATCGGGGCTTGCGCGGCACCATCCCGATGGTGCCCACCACCACGTATACACGCCCACAGTGTCCACAACCGTGTCGAAGAGCCGCCGCACGTCCGCGACCTTCGTCAGGTCCCCCCGTTGGACGGAGACGGCCCCGGGTCGCCTCCACTGCCTGCTCGGCGTCGCTCTCCGAGGTGGGGAATTGGACGACCACCTTCGCGCCGAACTCCGCGAACGTCCCCCCGACCGGCCCACCCGGGGTCCTCTCACTCCCACCGACGACCGCGACTTTGTCCCGCAGAGTGTTCTCGGCCATGCTCGGCACTCCCTCAATCACGCTCTGCAATCGAGCCAGGTGGAGATCGAGGGCATCGGGCAGGAAAAGTTCGACAAATCGGCGGAGGCGGAGGTCGGGGGTCCCGGGGACTGTCGCGATCGGTGGGCAACCGGAGCGGGGCGGTCTAGACATCGGTGGCGTCGGCGATGTCTGCGGCGAGGATTGCCATGCCCCGGGCCGCGGTGGGGGAAAGCGCGGCGAACAGGTGGAAGACGTGCCACATGCCGTCGAAGGTTCGGTGGACGACGGGCACTCCCTGCCGGCGAGCAGCGACAGCGAGTCGCTCGGCGTCGCTGAGCAGGATTTCCCGACGCCCGCTGTGCACGATCAGTGGCGGAAGTCCGGCCAGGTCCGCGAACAGCGGGGACGCGTCGGCTCGAAGGCGTGCATTCGGACGGTAAAGCGTCGCAGCGGCCACGAGTGACGAACGGGTGAGGAACGGGTCGCGGCGCCCCACTCGAGACATCGACTCGCCCGACAGTGTCAGGTCGAGCCAGGGCGAGAGGAGCACCACGGCGACCGGCGGCGTCCGTCGCTCAGCGCACAGGCGCCGGGCCGTGGCCAGCGCCAGGGCGCCGCCCGCCGAACTACCCGAGACCACAATGCCCGTCGGCCGGGGACTTTGGTCGGCGAGAGCGTGGTACGCCGCGAGCGCATCGTGTTCCGCCGCCGGATAGGGATGTTCCGGGGCCCGTCGATAGCCGGGCAGGTACACGACCGCGCCGGTGGCCCGCGCCAGATGGGTCGCCAGTGCCTCCTCGCCGGCGGGGGAACCGGTGCAGAACCCACCACCGTGGTAATGCAGGACTGCCAGGTCCGTTCGGGGGCGAGGCGGCGACACACACAACGTGTCGAGGGCTGCCAGGGATGTCCGGCGGCTCCGTGTGCCCGGCGTTCGGGGTATGAATCGGCCGACGAGTTCCACGACGGCACGTTGCAGCGGGAGGGGCACGACGGACCGGGTCAGGGGCTTGAAACCGACGCGCAGGCCCAGAGCGATGAGTGTGTCGGGGACCGTGGGCACGACATTCCTCCAAGGTGGCTGCGAGAGTTCTTCCCCCTGGGCGCCGCCGCGCGGTGCGCCGGCGGCTCGATGTCCGCCCGATCGTAGGGCCGCGAGGCCTTCGGTGTTCCGGAAACACACAACCCAAACGTCCCGGTTGCCATGGGGCCACCCACAGTCACACCCTTACCCTTGGTGGCCCCCAACGGGGCTCCCGGCCTTGGGAATCGGCATGACTGGCAAGCGGGTGGCCGCGGCGTCGAGCGGTGCGGGCCGGGCCGAGCGTCCCGCGTGCGGGGCCCGTCGGGCGGCGAGGGCTGCCGGCCGACCCGGGATGCGCCGCCGATCCCGCCTATCCCAGTCAATTCCTAAAAGCGGAAGCCGAACAGTCCGCCGGTTTCGAGGGCGTCGGTCAGGCGCGCGCGAATGTGCGGCTCGGGGTCGAAGCCTCGCCGGGCGGCTTTGCCGAGGTCGTCGGTATTGAGGGTGGCGATGTACTGCATCCGCTCCTCGTGGGCGACTTCGGCGGCGAGGGTCAGGGCTGCGGAGAGTTGGCGGTCGTCGACGCCGTCGAAGAGATGGCTGTCGTGGATGAGGAAGTCCGGGGCGCGTCCGTGGCGGTGGGCCAGGACCGCGAGGGTGAGGTCGAAGCAGAACATGACCATGTTCCCGATCCCGCGGCTGTCGTCGCTGTGGATCCGGGGGAGGATCTTGAGGCTGTTGCGTCCGGCGTCGATGGCCAGATACGCCTCGCGTCCCTCTCCGTACAGGCGTTGGGCGTAACGGGAGAACAGCAGGGTCGCTTCGGCGGTCTGTTGGGCGCGTTCGTTGAGGTCGGTGGCGACGGCCTGTTCGAGTTCGAGTCGTTTGGTGGTGATCTGGCGTGAGCTGGCTTCGAGGGTTTGGGCGGCCTCGTAGCGGTGGCGCAGGGCTTCGAGGGTGGCTTGTTCGCGGGCGAGGGCTTGTTGGAGGGCGGTGAGTGCCTCGAGTGCGCCGCCTTCGTTGAGGGTGCGCAGGAGGTGGGCTTGTTCCTCGCCCAGGCGGGCGCGTTCGGTGCGGCGTGTTTCGAGGCGTTGGGTGAGTTCGGTGATTTCGTCGTCGAGGAAGCGGCGTCGGTTGCGGACGACGGAGTGGTGGAAGGTTTGGACGTCTTCGAAGCGGCGGCGGACCTGGTCGTTGAGGATGATGCCGAGTTCGCGGTAGACGGATTCGAGGTAGTCGGTCTCGACGTCGGCGGTCTCGGTGACGGCCTTGTGGAGTTCCTCGAGGTTGTTCCGGTCGATGACGTCGTCCTGGGCGAGTTGTTTGATGGCTCGGGCGATCTCGTCGGCCTGGTTTTTGACGTGTTCGTACTGCGGGACGATCTGGAAGTCGGCGATCTGGGCGCGGAGTCGGTCGACCTGGGCCTGGGCGAGGGTGATCTGGCCGCGGAGGTCGGCGGTGGAGCCGACGATGCGTCCCCAGACGGGGTCGTTGACGGCTTTGCTGAGTTGGGTGCGGGTGGCTTGGCGGGCGGCGAGTTGGCGGTAGCCGTCGGCGAGTTGCCAGTCCAGGCCCAGGAGGTAGGCGAGGTTGGTGGTGGCGTCCGCCTCGGCTTGGCGGGCGAAGGTGCGGACGGGTTCGTTGAAGCCGTGCGCGGAGTCGCGTCGGGCGAGGAAGGAGAGCATCGTGCGTCCGCTGACGCCGGAGTGTTCGCCGCGCAGGCCGAACAGGTCGCGTTCGATGAGCCGGTTCCACTCGTCGACGCCCAGCTCGGCGGGGCCTTCGCTGCTGAACAGGCGGTCGCTGTCGGCGCCGGTGACATCGGGGTCGATGCGGACCGTCTTGGGGTGACTGCCCCGGCGGGTCACGCTCAGGGATTCGACGCCGGGCCAGTCCATGTCCAGGCGGAAGGTGGTGTTGCGGAGCGCCTTGTTCATGGCCACGGCTTTGGTGTCGGCGCGTGCGCCGAGCAGGAAGTGGACGAGTTCGATCAGGCTCGACTTGCCCGCGCTGTTGCGGCTGTCGGTGTCCGTGGAGTTGTCGGTGATGTCGGCGACGACGAGGTTCAGGCCGCCGGTGAGGGTGACGGTCTTGAACCTGGGGTCGTCAGCGCTCAGGCGCTTGAGCATCGGCACTCCTCGCGACCAGGACATCGCGGCGCAGGTCCACGGCGCCCATGCTGTAGAGCACGTCCAGGGCCAGGACGAACCAGGCGAACGATACCGGGGAGTGGTGACCGTGTTCGGTGCGCCATGCCTTCAGTCGCGACCATGCCTGGCTGATGGAGCGGGGTTCGTCCAGTTGGAGGATGATCTGTGCGCCGACGGCCAGGAGGCAGCGGTCGGGGGCGATGCCCTTGGTGGGAGTGATCACGCCGGTACCCGCAGGGGGGTGTCGGGGTGCCAGTCGGGAGGTGGGGCGTCGAAGATGTCGCAGCGTTCGAAGAAGTGGGCCAGGACGACGCGGGCGTTGCGTTGGACCCGGCGGGGTTGTTGGCCGTTGCCCAGGACGTACATCTCCAGTTGCCACAGGACGTCCTCGGGGTCGTCCCACTCGGCGCGTACCTGTTCGTAGTACAGGCGGAAGCCGCGGGCGACCTCGTCGTGTTCGACGGCGAGCATGCCGCCGTCGTAGAAGGCGTCGACGAGGTGGCTGTGGCGCATGCCGCGTTGGAGGTCCTCGCGTGCCTCGCCGTGGAGCGCGTTGAAGTCGAGCTTGACGTGGGGCACGTCCGGAAGGTCCATGAAGGGGTCCGCCGGTGTGCGCAGTTCCTGTAGATGTTTGAGGAGTGGCGCGAGGTCTTCGAGGCCGACGCCGAAGACGAGGTCCTTGATGGGGATCTCGCAGCCCAGGACGTCCTCGGCCAAGGCCTGTTCCAGGCCCAGGCACTCCTGCCACAGGCGGCGGCTGCCCATCTGCTCGAAACGCAGGGGGCGGTGGTCGACCGCGGCCTTCGCGAGCACGCCGGCGATCTCCGGGTGCATGCCGCGACGGTCGTTGTGGACGAACACGAACGTGTCGAACTGGCCGTCGCGCTGCGCCTTGGCCGACTTCAGGTCCGAGGCGAACTTCCCCCGGATCTTCGAGGCGTCCGGCGTCTGGGGCGCGTAGCAGGCGTAGAGCTTGCGCGAGTGGAGGGACAGGCCGTCGGCGCCCTGGTCGCCGATGTTGCCGTGGGTGCGCACGTCCAGGAAGTCGGGGTGACGGGCGCACATCAACTTGTGGAAGAAGTCCTCGAACGCGGTCTCGTACAGGTCGTACAGCACGTCCAGGAACCGGATGCGCGCGTACATGCGCTGTTCGAACCTCACAAGCGCCGCCCCCTTGCCGCTCGGCCGCAAGCCTAGCGCTCACCGCCAACGCACCGGGACTCCTTCACTCGATCGAAGGATCGGGTTCGTTTCCTCGTCAGGTGGCGCGCACGGTGTAGCGCGTGCGGGTGTGGTTCAGCAGGGTCAGGACGGGGGTTGTCAGGTTGGCGAGGTGTTCCTCGTCGAGGACCAGGGCGACCATGTGGCCGTTGTTGTTGGCGATCGCGCCGACGGGGGCTCCGACGCGTACGAGGGGCCAGTGGCGGCCGTGGGCGAATCCGGAGCCCACGCGCCAGGCGGCACGCACCGCTGCGGGGTCGAGGCCGGTCTCGGAGGCGGCGGATTCGATGATCTTTCTGACCTCGGGGCGCGGCAACGGTGAAAGGCCCAGTGTCGTGGCGAGGGCGTGGATTTCGTCGCGTCGCTGTGTGCCGGTCCTGGCGTTGGGGCCGGTGGGGGTGTGGCCGGTGTCGTCCTCGTACTGGCCGCGGTTGTGCATGTCCTGGGCCCACGATGCCAGGGCGCGGGTGCGGCGTTCGTCGCGTCCGGTGCCGGCGAGGAGCCAGGTCGAGGTGGCGAAGTTCTCCAACGCGCCGCGCAGGAGCGTCCACGGGCTGTGGGGGTCGATCACGCGGGCCACGGTGATCTGCCGGGCGAGGGCGTCCACGTGGGACAGGCCCGCGGCAAAGGAGTTGCGGATCAACGTGCTCGCCGTCCAGCCGCCCAGGGGCCGGTCGTCGGTCGCGAGGCTGGAGCGTGGGGCCGGCTCGGGGAGCGGGATGTAGGCGTCGGGGCCGTGGTGGGCGGCGACCGCGTCGAACAGTGGTTTCAGGAAAGCGAACTTGCCCTCGGTATCGGGCTTCGTTGTCGTCGTCATCGCGGACGCCACGCTAGGCCACGACGGCGGGCGCACGCATCCGATTACCGGTGCTGTGCGTACTCGGCCCGGAAACGGTCACCGGGCGTGTCGTCGTCCGGAACCCGCGTCGCCGCGCCGGATCGGCGTGGCGACGCCTGCGGCGAACCGTGACGCACGTCAAGCGTCCGAGGGCCGTCGCGCGGGAGGTGTCGCATTGAAGAAGTTCCGCAGGGGGGTCTCGACGAACGTTGTGCGGTCCGGGCCCGGGGTCATCGTCGTGGGTAGTCGCGGCACGATGTCGCTGCCGAGAGCGTGGGAGGTCACGAGCCAGCGCAGGATGGTGTCCCTAGAAGGGTTCGTGCTTCCAGGACGGCGGTCTCGTCGAGGCCGACGACGTCGTCGCCGTGTGCGTACTTGGAGCGGAGTTCGTAGACCTTGTCGAACGTTGCCTCGGTGGTGCCTTGGGCCGTGGCGTCGAGCCACAGGGCCTTTCCGTTGTTCTTCATCGGACGTGAATTCATCTGTTGGCCGCCGGTGAGGATGGCCTCCAGGCCGATGACGCAGCGCAGCAGCAGTTCGTCGGCCTCGTGAGGGTCGACGTGGCCGGGGCCGTGGGTTCCGGCCGTGGCGAGGACCAAGTGGTCCATTGCCCTGCGGAATCGCCGCTTACGCCCTTTGACGTCGGTGGTCTGTGCGTCTTCCGGCGCGACAGCGTCCGCCATGTCCCACACGCGTGCGCAGAAGGCCGTGAACTCTGCGATTTCGGTGTCCCGGACGTTGAAGTAGCCGCGCTCGTGGGCTTCGCCGACCTCGTTGCCTTCGTGGTCGGTCACGACTGTCGTGTTGTAGGTGTTCACGAACATGTTGGTGCGGACGCATCGGCGGGGTTCGACGTGGAAGATCGCCTCTGCGTGTAGGGGTTCGTCGCGCCACAGCATCAGCGGGGCGAGTGCTTTGACGTGCTCGAGCACCGGCCGGATGTCGAAGGACAACCTCAACCCCCCGCGCGCCAGGCGACGATCGGGACGAGGGAGGACCAGAAAAGCGGATCCGCCCAACTCTTCGGGGTTCAGTGTGCGAGGACGCAGGGACGGCAGCGGATGTGCACGGCGCAGCTGTTCGACGGTGAGTGTCCGCAGCGTGTAGGGGCCGATCGGCACGTTCGTTCCGGCTGGCAGGTCCGCGTCCAGGAGGATCCAATCCTGTGCCTGGGGCGTGGGAGCCGCGCAGAGATGCTCAAGATCGGCGGCGATCTCGTCGACGGGCACAGCCGCCCCCGACGCAGCCAGAGTGGCCACTTCCGACAGGCCGACGACCTTCAGGAGGATGTCGTGCGACGGCAACTCCTGCCCATCGTAGAGATCCGCGCGTCTGTCGGGTGGGGCGGCAAGGGCGATGGCGGCACGCAACTCCTCGAACGCGGGGGTGTCAGCCGCCCGGGACCCTTGGGTGTCCGGGGAGATGGAGTCGATCCAGGCCTGCACAACGGAGCGCATGTCTCGACCGTAGACCTGCTACCGGCGCGTTGCCTGCCGATTCGGCTGCCCGGCGCTTGCATCACCGCGACTGCTGCTGCTCCACGGCTATGGCGAGGAGGCTCGCCGGCGTCGCGCCGGGGCACCTGTCAAACGCGAAGTGGGACAACTATCGCCAGCGAGACCCTCGCCGCGCTCTTCGGCGCAGCCGGCGCACTGATCGTGGCGTTCGTCGGCGGATTCTTCGTGATCCGCGGGACGCAACGACAGGCCACCGCCGCCATCGACGCCGCACAACGCGGGGCCGACCGCAACTCGACGTCATACGGCAAACGTTCCGCGACCAGGCTGGCCGCGCGCCGTGAGGCGCATCGCCTACGTCGCCTGCCTCGGGGCCGTCGACCGGGCCCGCAGCGACAGGCGCAGCACCGCGTCGTGGGGGCGTGGTCGGTACTCCAGGACAGGAGGAGGATCGCGCCGGGAGCGGCCTGCTCAAGCTGGCGCGGGCAGTGCGTGAGCCGCGTCGGGGTCAGGCGGATCTGAGGAGAGCGAGCGTCCTTTGCCCGGCGCGCCGATGTCGTTCGCGTCGTCGACGCGAACGTCATCGGGCTCGGTGAGGCTATCGGGGTGTCGTCCCAAGGCGGCGGTGAGCCGTGCGGGCAGAGTCATCCGCACTTCAGTGTCACCGCATGCTGGTGACGATCGCCCACCAGATCATTCTCAACGGACCTGGCGTGGCGTCACCGGGCATTTCTGGCGGCGTAGGGTCATTCGTCTTCGTCAAAGTCGTAAGCGCTATCGCGTACCGCTTGGTGGAAGGCCTCATCGTCGTACTCGACGCTGACGTACTCGGGCGCGAATAGGTCGTCGTCTGGGTCGATGGTCTCGGAAGATCGCATCAGCTTGACCAAGAACTGCTTTGCGTCGGCGAGCAAGTCGGAGTCGTCCAGCCAGACGCCGAACTCGAGGGCGAGCCGCGAGCTCTCGGTTCCGTTGGTGCTTCCCAGCCACAGCCGTTTGGGAGTAAAGCCGGTGGCATCGACGACGCCCGCAGGAGATCCGTCCTCGTCGTGCCACCACAGGTGCCCCATGAGGAACATCTTGGCGTGGATGAGAGGCACGGGACGGTTTCCGGCCTTGCGGAACCCGAAAGAGCGGATCGCCGGGACACGCAGACCCTCGGTGCGGGGCGAGTAAGGGCCGATTACCGGGGGCGGGCCGTCATAGCGGGAGACCAGGTCGGTCATCTCGGCAAAGACGTCGGCGGGGAAGCCGTTCCCCTGCTGGGCGTACTGCTTGAGCCGCTCGAACTTCTCCCTGCCGCGCTTCTTCGACTCCTGCTTCGTGACGACCACGCACGCGGAAGGAAACCGATCGATGGCGCCGAGAAGAGCCGGATCGTCCAGCCAGGGCACGCAACCGAGCACTGCGGCTCCGAGGGACCGGTACTGCCTCCAGCGGCCGTCGGGATCGGTCAGGAACTCGTCCATACCCGCGACCAGCCCGCTGAGCACATCCGTGCCGAAGTAGGCGTTGCTGCTCCGCTGGCCGATTCCCGCCGTGAAGTGGAACGCGTCCGGGAACTTCAGTCCGTCGTCGCCCATCGTCGTCCCCCATCAGTCTTGAGATGAGTACCTTACGCAGTCGGTGCGGTACCTGCGGATCGGTTCGCGGTCGAGCGGGGAGCCACGGGGATGTGGTTGGAGGTCTTGGACAACATCGCATCGTTCGAGGCGGTTTCTTTCGGGCTCTCCCATATGAGGCGGCGCAGAATGGAATCCGTAGCAATGGCTGCTGTTGGAGATGACGGTGGACACGGAAGATGGGCATGGACTGCCAACTGCTCCTGCATCCCGACCGCGCCACCCGCATGACCGCCGCCAGGCTCGTGGACGACCAACGCACACAGTGGGACTCCCGGATGCGGGAGGCGTAGCAACCGCGACCACGCGGTCGAACCCGCAGGATTGGCGCAGGTGGCGAGCCGATACGACGGCCGGTTCAGCCGGGTCCTCGCAGAGGTGTTGGACGAGGTCGCCCGTACAGGTCTGGACACCGACCCGGCTCGCCGACACGTGGCATTCACCGCGGTGGCCTGTCGGATCCGTGCACGCATGGAGCGGAGGCTGGGGCCGCGGGCCGACCCACCGGGTGGGAGACGGCGGACGCGGTCGCAGAGGCGCTGGAGGGCGTGGCGGCCGGTCCGGATCGCTGCTGGGCACCGGACGCCACCGGACACGCTGTGCGCGCCTTGGTCGCGCTCCTGGCCGGCGTCGATATCCGGGTCTCCGACATCCTGCCCTTGGTGACCACCGTCCTCGGCCCGGCGCTCGACGCGCTCGAGGCCCACGTCCAGCCACAGTGGCCAGACCCGGTGGAGGACCCGACCGCATGATTTTCGCGGTCGGGTCATCCCGATATTCTCGTGTGCCGATCCGGACATCTGCGGCTCCCTGAACCGCCGAGGTTCCGGGGCTTGGCCAGGTGCGCAACGCGGTCGGGGGCACCCGACATACGGGTCACGGATGGCCTGGACGTCATGGTCTCGACGGCTGCTCGGCCCGTGACCACGGATAGGTGCTCCACGCCGCCGCGAGGACCGGGTTGTCGCGGCCGGGGTGGCCGCCGGTCGCCTGGCGCAGGGTCCAGCCGCGATTCTGCGCGGGGGCGGTGACCGTCGCCTCGCGCAGCAGCAGTTCCGCAAACGGCGGCTCGGTCACGCACACTGCGGCCTCCAGGTCGCCGACGCAGGTGATCGTCGCCGGTGTCCGTGTCGTGGGCAAGGCATCGCGAATGTCGGCGGCGTTCGCGAGGTGGAAGGGCTCCAGCGTGACGGCGATGCCGAGGATCGGCCGGTCGCCGGGAAGGTGGAGGAACTCGGGGCGACGGTCGCGGATGAGGTCCGCGGTGGTGTCGATCTGCTTGAGGGCCTTGCCGATCCGCGTCTCCATCTGCGCCGCCCAGTCCGCGGCGCCGAGGCGGATCGCCTCGGTCGGCCGGGTCGACTTCACCTCGACGAGCAGGACCAGGTCCTCGAACACGACGATCCAGTCGACACTCTTCTTGCGGTTCCGGCCGTCGGTGTACTCGATCTCGCCGAATACGACTGTGGTGTCGTCGGTGTCCTTCAGCAGCCGCAACTGGCGGCCGACGTACTGCTCGAACAGGTCGCCCAGATCGTCGGCGAACGCGCCGTGGTGCTTCACGCCGGTGTAGTAGAGGCCGAGTGGGCTGGCCTTCGCGGTCACCAGGCCGGGGGACGGGGATCAGGTAGCCGGGTCCGTAGCCGCGGATCGCGGGTGTGCCATGGAGCGGGTTGTAGGTGTAGCGGCGCAGCAGCGGGTCGATGGGGGACGGGCCCTTGTTGGCCGGCCCGTGCTCGCGGCGCAGGTCGTCGCCGGTGGTCGCGAAGTGCGCCTCGACGACTCGGTCGACGGTGGCGAGCGGGACGACGCGTTCGAATGCGGGGTGTTCGTGGGCGGGGATGGTCTGCGGGTCGTAGCGGCCGTGGAAGGAGGTGGCGGTGGCGTGCAGCATCTGCGCGGTGCCGACGAACTCGGCCAGGGAGCAGCCGAGTACTTCCTGGTCCCAGTCGGGACGGATCACCGTCAGCGGGCGGGTGGGTGTCGTGTGTTCGAGCAGGGCTGCCGTGCGGGCGAGTTCGGTCCAGCCGCTGTGCTGCCACACCAGTTGCTCGGCGCTCAGTCGCAGCAGGAACGGGGCGATCCGCTCCTCGGGGGTGTCGTGCCGGAACGGGTCGTCCTGGTTGAGGTAGTGGGCGAGGATGTCGCGGAGGTCGTCCTCGGTCGCCGGGGATCCGCGGTGCTCGTTGCCGCAGCACGCCGACACGCGGGCAACGTCTGCGAGCGCCCACGGCCGGTGGGGGTTGTGGCGATCGCCGAGCCACGTGTCGGGGTAGGCGTGTGCGGCGCCGGCGGCGGCCACCAGTGGGAGCAGGGAGGAGGGCGGGTGCCGGCGCACGCGCTGCACGTACGCGTCCGGGTGCACCAGCAGGGGAACACGAGCCACCACGGAATCGTCTCACTCCCGCTTCGGCCGGCTCACCGGGTTTTCCGCATGCCGGCCACGCCTACCGCCGCGGCGGTGGGCGTGGTCGCACACGGCAGCCCTCGACTGCGGTCGTGCGCGCCCGTGCAACCGTGGGCTCGGAAAGGCATCGGCGGAATCCCCCTGGGAGTTCTGATTCTTCTTCCTCAAGCACTGCGTCCTGCGGCGTGATCGCTTCGGTCGTCATGAACCGTTCCCCCTCCGCCCTCGGTTGCGTCATCATGAGGTTTCGGACCGTGACGACCCGAGAAGGGCGACCACCATCATGGGCGAGCACAACAAGCCTGCTCCCGACCCGTCCAAGGGCAACCCGCCGCCGGGCAACAAGGACGGCCAGCCCACGCCGGAGCCGACGCCGGACGGCCGACACAAGAAGGACCCGAAGTAGATGACCGGCGTCCTCGAGGAACGCCGCCGCGCCCTGGACGACGCGATGCGCGCACGCGGGGCGTGGCCCGAGGACGCCCCGTGGGTGCGCGACGCGTTCGACGCGCTGCCCCGCCACGCGTTCGCGCCCGAGCGCCTGTGGGACTGGGACGGGAGCGCGTACGTACCCGTCGACCGCGGCGCGAGCCCGGGCCGGTGGGCCGAACTCGTCTACGGCGGGCCCGACGACGCGGCCGTCACCGAGGTCACCGACGGCCTCCCTTCCTCGTCCCTGTCGGCGCCGGCGGTCGTGGCGACCATGCTCGACTCCCTCAACGTCCAACCCGGACATCTTGTCCTGGAGTTGGGCACCGGGACCGCCTGGAACGCGGCACTGATCGCCCACCGCGTCGGCACCTCCGGGCGCGTCACCAGCGTCGAGGCTTCGACGAGACTCGCCGCCACGGCGGCCCGCGCGGTGGAGCGTGCCGGGGTTCACGTCGACATCGCGGTCGGCGACGGCAACCTCGGCCGGCCCGGAACGGGATCGTACGACCGGGTGATCGCCACCTACGCGGTCGACCACGTCCCCTGGGCCTGGATCGAACAGACCACTCCCGGCGGCGATCTGGTCTTCCCCCTCGGTCGCATGGGGCACTTCGCCGTCACGGTCGCCGACGACCACCGCAGCGCCCGCGGCTGGATGCACGGCCTCGCCCAGTTCATGAGCGCACGCGACACACCGGCGCCCGCCGCCACCGTCCGCTCGTACACGCAGGTCCGCGCCGGCCGCGCGCCCGACGACAAGCGGGGCGTCGACCGCGACATCACTCCCCTGCACACCGACGTGAACCTGCTGTGGGCGCTGCGCATGGCTCTGCCCGACGTCGTCTACACCACCGACACCGACGAGGACGGCGTCAACGTCTGGATCCACGACGGCGCCTCCTCCTGGGCCGTCGTCACCACCGAGCCCGACGGCAGCGCCCGCACCGAACAAGGCGGACCCCGGCGCCTGTTCGACGTGCTCGAGACCGCCTGGGACGCGTGGACTGCACACGGCAAGGTCAGCCGCTGGGACCACGGCATCACCATCGGCCGGGACGAGCAGTACGTATGGGAGCGCGACCCCGACACCGGCCGCCGTTACCCCCTCACCACTGCGACACCCACCCCCGCCTGAACACCGGGCCCTCAACCGCGCCCGGAGTCACCCACGCCGCAACGGCCGGGAACCCGGTATTCGGTCGGGACTGGTGGTAGATCCGCCGAACCGGATGATGTCGTCCTCGGCCGCTCACGCGGAATGCGGCGCCCGGGCGCCCCGCTGCGATCGGCACGTTGTAGCTCTACCCTTCGAAGGCTTGGGCCACGATGGCGCGCGCCGTTGCGGGGGCGAAGCCGCGGTGATCGACAAGCAGGCTCACGAGCGTCGCTTTCGTGGTCCGCCGCCAATCGCCCGGGTCCGCTGTCGAGCGGGGTTCAACCGCCTCTTCAAGGCCCGCAAGACGGGCTTCGAGGGCTTCGGCGCAGGTGGTGAGCGTGGCTTGGGCGACGGTGTCGAGTGCGTGGACGGGTTCGGGGCCCGCCCCCGCTGCCAGGATGGTCAGCGCGGCGAGGCGGGCGAGGGCGTCGGCAAGTCGGTCCGGCCGGGCCAGTGCGGTGTAGCCGTGGGCGGCCGTGCGATACCAGTCGCCCAGGGTGTGGGGTGCCTTCGCCCAGGCGTGTTCGACGAAGGCGAGCCACAGGTCCTCGCCGTCGTGTCCCCATCGGCCGGGAGTGGCGAAGACGGCCGTAGTGGCGCCACCCGGCTTCCACTGGTCGTTGTCGGCGGCCCACAGGATGTCGTCGGAGCTCAGCGGTAGGTCGACGACGTGTTCTCGAAGGAGCACGCGGATGTCCTGGCGGGCCCGCTCGAGGGTGAAGTCGTTTCGTTGCTCGTCGTGGGTCAGCACGTGCAGCAGTGCCATGGTGCCGAAGGTGGGGATGTCGATCTCGTGGAGGAGGCGACGCATGGCCGCGTCGTCGCACCACAGCGGGGCGGTCTTGTCGAGTGCGAGCTGGGCGCCGGCCAGCCAAGGAGGGTTGTCCAGGGTGGTGTAGCCGTGTTCGTTGAGGCGGGCGAGCAGCGTGTGGTCGTCTCGGATGTCGTGCGGGTTGAGGGTGGGGATCGCGTTGATCAGGTCGGCTCGCCGTTCCCGTAGCGCGCGTTTGTCCTCGTCGCGGACGTGTGTCATGACCACGTGCCCGTCGTGGAGGCCGAGTTGGCCGCTGGTGCGCAGGAGTTCGTCCAGGCCGACGCGGGTCTTGACGAGGTCGTCGTGGCAAGGGGTGGCGATGAGGACGTCGGCGAACTGCGCGCGGAGTTGGTCGAAGCGCTCGGGAATCAGGTTCGCGACGATGGCTGTGCTGGTGTCCAGGATCACCGTGCCGTCCAGGGCGGTGCGGGCCGCGGTGAACTCGCATGCGAGGAGCTGGGGTTCGTGAGTGGCGGCGGGGATGAGGCCGCCGGCGCGCAGGGCGTACGCCAGGCCGACGGGGCGCTCGGCCCGTTCGGCCAGGACGGCCATCGGGATCGCGCCGATACGGACGCCGTCCTCGGCCGCCGCGATCGTGCCTTGTCGGGGACCGAGCGTGGTCCGGACGAGGTGGACGAGTTCGTCCGAGGTGGCGGGGATCCTGCGGAACACGGGGTTGTGCGGGGAAGCCCGGTCCACGAGGGCGCGGAATCTGGCGACTTGGTCTTCGGTGAGATCCAAACGCTCGGGACGCTCCGTGCTGTTCGTGTCTGCCGGGCCCGCGGTGGCGCCGAGCAGGGCTCCGGCGATCTCTTCCGACAGGCGGGTGTCGGTTCGGAACCGGTCGGCGAGGTCGAGGCCTTGTTCGGCTGCGGTCGTGTCCCACCCGGTCTCCGCTTTCAGGCGCAGCCACATCCGGGCCTGGTCCGGGTTCTCGATCGGGGGGCGGAATCGGCGGTGGGTGTCTTGGGCCGCGTCGAGGCGGCGGGCGTTAATCTGTGCGTGGATCGCGACCCAGGCGAAGGCTGCCGCTCGGGGAGGGAGCGGGGTGGGGGGCGTGTCGTCGAGGTCGTGGACGCCGCTCTCCTCCCATATGCCGGCCCAGGCGTGGTCTTCCGTGTCGACCCAGTCTTCGCGTTCTCGTGCCCAGGCCAGGACTTCGTGGCGCAGGTGGCGTCTCGCGCGGACCGACAGCAGCGGTCGTGAGAGCAGGGTCAGGGCTTGGAGTCGGGCCTGTACGGGGTCGTCGGCTCGTCTCCATAGTTCGACGGCGGCCAGGCGCTGGTTGATGTCGCCGAAGCGGATTCCGGCGCGTTCGCAGGCGCGAGCGGCTTCGGGCCACATGTGGGCGCGGGCGTAGGTGTCGGTGAGGGCCAGTGCGGCCGCGGCGCCGTTGTTTTCCCAGCGGCGCAGGACGCGGATGGCGGCGGTGGTGTCGCCTTGCGCGGTCAGCGCGGCCGCGTGGTGGATGTCGTAGGTCATGGGTGGCACGTGGCCGAGGTCGCGCAGCCGTGTGAGGTCGGGAAGCGGCCATATGCCGAGGGTGGCCAGTTCCATGGCCGCGGTCACGCGTTGTTCGTCGTCTTGTGCGGCTTCGGCGGCCGTCGTCCAGGCGAGGACGCGTGCTTGGTGGTCCGTGGAGGCGTCGGCTTCGAGGGCGATGGCGGCGAGTTGAGCCCGTAGTCCCTCGTCGTCGATGCCTTGTTCGAGCTCTCGCGCGAGTTCCGGTCGACCGCTGCGGTACGCCAATCGTGCCGCGTCCATGCGCAGCGCCGGGTGCTCCAGTTCGTGGGGAAGGGCTTCTCCTGCGGGTTGCGCGATGGCGGTGCGCAGCGCCCCGTCGGTGTCGTGGTTGGTGTTCCGGGCGTGCAGGAGGATGTACGCGGCCCGGCCGCTGGGTCCGGCCCAGCGGCGGATCTCCGCCCGGGCGGCCAAGGTCAGGTGATGGGCCCGGTGGCCGTCCAGGAGGGATTGACGGGGTGCTCCTCGTGCGTTGCGGCGCAGCAGGGTCTCCGCCAGGTTCGTCTGGAGGTCGGGGTCGGTGGGAGCGAGGGCCAGTGCGCGTTCCATGAACGCCTCGGCTTGGTCGTGGTGTCCCGCGGCGCCTTTGGCCTGGGAGATGAAGGCCAGGACGGTGGCGTCGCCGAAGACCGCGGGGTCGTGGGTGTCGAGGGCGGTTTGGACGGGCGCCGGGAGTCGGGTGGGGTGGTGGCCGTTCGCGTCGGCGAGGGATCGGACGACGGAGGCGAGGACCGGGCTGTGTTCCCGGGCGGCGTGCAGGAGTTCGTCGACGCGGTGGGGGGCGTGTTCGATGGCCAACGCGGCGCCCAGTGCGCGTAGTCGGGCGGCGCGTGCGGGTTGGCCGGCGGCGTCGGCTGCGGTTTCGATCGTGCGCAGCGCGGTGGGGCCCAGTCGGTGGGCGACGGCGTAGGCCATGATCGTGCTCGTCGCCGCCGGGGCGTCGGGGTGGCCTGCGGGAGGCATCCAGTGGGGCGGGTCGTCGAGCAGGCGCGTCACGACGTTTTCGGGCGTGGGCGCGTGGGCCAGGTGCGTCGCCAGGGGCAGGGCGTGGGGGCGGTCGTCGGCGTGTGCGCGCAGGAGGTTGTCGCGGGCTTCGCCGGGCAGCGCGTCCAGGGCGGTCTGGAAGGGGTCGCGGTCGGGGGCGGTGCGTGCGGGCAGGCCCAGGATGTGAGCGGAGGTGGGGTCCAGCGTCTGGGCTGCGGGAACGTGCACTTTCCAGTGTTCTCGGGTGCGGACGAGAGTCGTCTCGTTGACGTGTTGCCAGTAGACGAGTTGCGTCCTGAGGTCGACGAGCGCGATCACCACGGGTAGGGAGTGGCCTCGCCAGTAGTCCACGTGGGGGGTTTTGCAGTAGAACCACCATCCGGTGTCCGTCGGGTACCGGAAGAAGCTCGGCCCGGACTTGATCTGCACGGCCAGCAGCCGGCCGGTGGCGTTGCGCGCGGGGGTTCCGTCGGCGCTGTCGTCGACCACTTCGAGGTGCGCGTCGATCCCGACATCGCTTACCTGTTGCTCGCGAAAGAGCCATCCCAGCTCGCTTACGCGCAAACCGACCAGGCTGACGCCTCGACGGTCGGTGCCGTGGTTGGAGTCGATGATCATGTTCGCCTGCCTTCGACGCCCTCGACCAGGTCGCGCGCACGTCATGGGACTCACGATCGGAATCCTCGAAGGCATCCGATCATGCCGGCACACGGCGGATGTGATGCGCTGTTTCATCCGTCCGGAGGGGCACCGGCCGGCAGCGATGGGTGGGCCATGAACGCGAACTGCAGCGCGGGGATATGCGGAGCGTTGATCGCCCGCGTCGCTCCACTCGAGTTCATCCGAGGCGGGGCGGGCATGAGCGGGCGCACGGCATCGTTGACCTTGGCCTGTGCTATTCGGCGCGCCGGAGGGCCGGTTGCCGGCAGGGTGGACAAGCGGCGGTGTCCGCGCCGACGTCGAGGGCTCGTCCTTCGCAGGTCTGACGGTGCTCCGCTCGGAGCATGGTCGTGTGGTGCGTCCGCCGCTCTTCGGCGGCGGTGGGGTTGGGGGTTGCCATGGTGACGAGACTGCCTCGGCTGGAAGGGCTGCTGGGGCGTCGTCTCGACGCGGTGGACTACGCGAGCATCGCCGAGCTCGTCGGCAGCCTCGAAGCCGCCGAGAGTGAGGACTTGGACTTCAAGCGGGAGCATTACACCGCTGACGACAAGGGCCGTGAGGAACTGGCCAAGGACGTCGCTTCCTTCGCCAACCGAGCGGGAGGGGTCGTGGTTCTCGGGATGGCCGAGACCAAGGGGGTCCCGAGCAAGGTGTTCGACGTGGATCTGGACGACGCCCACCTGCGGCACATTCGCCAGGTGATCGCCAGCAACACGGCGCCGCCGGTGCGCTACGAGACGATTCGAGTCACCAACCCCAAGAGTCCGGGGAGGGGATTCCTGTTGTTGGTGGTGCCGCGCAGCCCGTACGGCCCGCACGCGATGACCACCCCGCCGACCAAGCCGTCCCAGCACACCCTGCGCTATCCCCGCCGCGGCGTGAGCAAGACGGAATGGCTCACGGAGACCGACGTCGCCACCGCCTATCTCGCCCGGCACACCGCTGCCGTCGAACGCGACCGGCGCCTGGTCGACGTCGAGGAGGACCTCGTCGACGCTTTGGCCGTCCGTACGACGCCGCACCTGATCGTCACTGTCGTCCCCGAGGATCCCGGGGACATGATCATCGACGCGGCGCGGTTCGCCCTCTACCGGGAACAGCTCCTCGCCACACAGCTCTACCTCGGCCACGCTCACCGCATGTTCGGACGTGCGACCGTGGGGCCGCGCCGACTGATCGTGACCGAGGCCTCCGGGAACGATGCCGTGCGGGCGGAGCTCCACCGTGACGGTAGCGCCTCGATCGCCCTGCCCCTGCGCACCTTCCGCTCCCGGGGCGACGACGGTGAAGGCTCGCAATTCTCCGAACCGGGCGAAATTGTCTACAAGTTGATGTGCGCGCTCAGCTTCCTCGCGGTCCATGCGCGGGATCGGGCAGGAGCCGCCGGACCCGCGCGCGTCAACGCCGCCCTGGTGGCGGACATGGCCGACCATCCCGCCCGCGCGAACATCCCCGAATTCGACCGGCCGACGGCGGATCCGTTCCGCGTCGACCCGCTGAGCCCGGTCACGGGGCAGCGCATCGCGCTGAGCGCCCAGGACTGCGCATACGCCCACGCGCGGGCCGGGGTGCTCCTGGACGACCTGGCCGACGAGGACCGCGGCCTGCTCGAGGCGACCGCCGCGCTTGCCGACGAACTCCTGCAGGCGTACGGCTATGCCGAAACGGGCCTGGTCACCCGCACCGGTGAACTCCGCCTCGACGAATTCGACGTCCGCAGTTCCCGGGCCGTCGCCGAGTGGGCCCGCCGGCGGGGCCTGTCGTAGGTCGAGTCGCGCGCACGATGCCCGCAGGCGAGCGCGTGGGCGTTTACCCGCGCCCGGAACTGCAATTCGACGGTGACTCGTTCAACCGAGCGCAGCAGCAAGGTGGCCATCGAGCTGTCTTGGTCACCCCACTTGACTGGAACCGCACCGGGACGATTCGTCACAGTTGCGGCCGCGCTATCGGCCGGCCGGGCGCGGCAGCAGGGCCTTCGGGCCCCGGCGTACTCGTCGACGCCGGCCACGCGCGGGTCGGCTACGACCGGTTCGGGCAGGGCAGTGGGGTCTGTTTGTTTGGGCATCAGGCGGATCCGCGAACGGATACGTTGAATCACGGTCACCAGCGGCCCGGTCGGCGATCCGGGCCGTGGTGGTTGCGACCAGGGGTGAGGCGTTGAGTGGTCCATGGGATTGCTCAGGAGCAGGAGTCCGCTGTCCGTTGTCATCGAACCGAGTCGCCGTGTCATCGAAGTCAGGCGAATGGGGTTTCGTGCCAATGAAGTTAGTCGTCGCAGGTCAGCGGCAGGAGGCGCGATTCGGCACTCGGCGGATGGGCCGAACTCCATGAACGGCTGTGTCACCCAATCCAGTCGTCGCAGGTCAAGACCAGCGGAGCGGACTCGGTTCGATGACAACGGACACTTGGCATACCGCTTCCCCGATCCGCGTGCCCCCGAGATCGACGAGCACGACGGCGATGTCGAGATCGTCTTCTCCCCCGTGTCCGTGCGGGCCTTCGACGCCGTCGACCTCGAGGGTGACGATCGCCGCGCGGGCGCCCGCTCCACGCTTCCTCCCTTGCGCTGGCGTGCCACCGGCACCAACCTGCCCGGCCGGGCGAGCGGCAGCATCGACGTGGACACGGCTTCGCAGCCGAGTGCGTCGCTCGCCGAACGGCTGCTACCCACCGAATCACCCGAGGGCGAGGCCTGAGGCTGTCCCTGCGCCCAGGGGTCGGTACACCAGCGCGAGAGCCCCCTCGGTGGTGCGGCCGTGCGTCGACGTCCCACCCCGGCTCCAGGAGTCCATCATGGCCCACTTCCGGCCCGAATCCGGGAGACCCCGACGCTCGAGTCGTACGCCCCCCGCCGGCTTCGGGAGGAGGAGAACGTGAGGCCCATCGTTCGCGGCGACGACGTCGACAGGCCGGCGGGAAGCGGGACCCCGGGGTCTCAAAAGGGCGGGTCGTCGGCAGCGAACCCTTGGGGCTCCCCATGAATCGGGGAACGTAGGGCGTTGGACGGGGTCGAACATCTGGTTCAGGGTGTGCGCCAGTCCGGCGCCGAAGTAGGGATCTACCTGCTGTAGCCAGGGCATCCCGGCCATCAGGAGGCCGAGTTCGTGCGTGATCGTGTCGTCTGGGACGGCGCGCAGGTCCTCGGGTACCGGGTGAGGGCTCTGGTACCCGGCACCCACCGGGCGGCCGGCCGGCGAGGTGCCTCTCCACATCTGACTCTGTCCGCCACCTCGTTTGCATGGTGGAGGGTCTGGATCGTGCCATCCGGTCACCTGGTGTGGTCAGCGTGTGGCAACGACTTTTGGGCTCAGACGATCGACTTGATGGTCTTGTCCGCGTACCGCAGCGTCTGGTCGACGGCCTTGTCCATCTCGCGCAAGGAGTCGGGCTGTGCGGTGAGGAGAGCACTGACGTTGATGCTGCTCACGGCGAGGAGGCATCCCGCCACGGTCAGGAACTCCTTGTACCGCTTCTGCCCCTCGTGCCCGAGCGATTCCCAGTCCCGGGGCTTCGGCGGCAGACTTGCTCCCCACTTCTCAAGGGCGTGGATGCCGTGCACGCTGACGTATTTCATGGTGGCCGTGGCGCGAAGTAGTACGTCGATCATCGCGTCGAAGCCTTGCTGTGACTGGTCCAGAGCTGCCTCCGCAGCCTCGACCTCGGTTCGGAGACGTTCTTCCTCTTTCTTGTTCCGGCGCTGCCTCACGACGTAGAAGCCGGCGGCCGCCAGCGCTGCCGCCGGGGCGGCGACCATGCCCGTGAGCAGGAGGACTCCACCCGCCATGCCCGCACCGCCGGCAGCCAGCGTGCCTCCTCCCAGGAGGGCCAGAGTCGCGTTGGTCGCGGCAACTCCGGACAGCATCGAAATGGCTGTTCCAGTGGAGGCGGTCCCGAATATCGCGGCGGCGGTGAACGCACCGTAGGCTGCGGCACCGCCGACTGCTGCTCCGGCCGCGCCTCCGGCTGCGGCACCGCGGATCGCATTGGCGATCCCGACGGACATGGCCTCGATACGTATCGCAGTGGGGATCTCGTCCGTGCTCGCGATCTCCTCCTCGTTCGGTCTCTCTGGCTCGGGCGCCCCGCTGATGCTCTCTGCCAGTTCCACGAACCTGAGGAAGAACTCGTCGCGGGTGGCGTCATGGACATGGTTGAAGGCTTCCCCGAGTTCTTGGGTGATCTTCGACCGCTGGGCCGCCTTTTCGTTGATCTCGGTGTGACGTCTTTTTGTCTCCGCGACTTGGTCGCGCAGCTTCACCGATCGCTGGCCCCGCTGACGAGCAAGGGACCTGGTTCGGTCCTCCGCCTCCTGCCTGAGTTGCTCGGGTGTCAGTTGGAGCGGGAGGGCGATGGCGGCCAGGCGGTGCTCCCCGGGGCTGATGAGCCCGCGCTCGATCCGGGAGATCGAGACCGCGCCCCCCTTCCCATAGTCGGCCCGCTTGGCCAACTCTTCCTGGGTCATCAAGGGTCTTTGGGCTTGGCGGTGCTCGCGGATCACGATGCCCATCGCCTCTGCGCTGAAATCATTCACCGGGTTCCGTTCTCTTTGGTCGACGGGCTGTGGCGACGCCAGGAGGATCGAGCCTCACGTACCAGCGCACCACCGGAGCGGAAAGCCTGGGCGCTGTCTTCCGCGAACTGCTTGGCCGCCTTGATAACGGCCGCGTCACGACGGACTTCGTCGGCTGTCTGGATGTTCTGGGCTGCTGTCAGGGCCAGTTGCTCGAGGTTGAGATCAGACATGGCAGTGGACCTTTCGTCGCTGATGGTGGCTGCGCGCGTGCAACATAGCGTCACTTAGTGTTCAGTGTTCGCACTATGGCGAAACCGACTGCATCGGCGACAAACTCAGCGTTTGGAACCGTCTGAAGAGATCCACGACGCAGCAGGCCGTTGCCTAGCGTTCGCTAGACAGATACCTTGTCTCTAGCGAACGCTAAGGAGACGCCATGGCTACCCGCATCACCTTCAACTTCGGTGACGACGGCAGCGAGGAAGTCGTCGTCAAGCACTGGGACGACCTCGCCCGGGCCCTTCACGCATCCCTCGAGAAGGACCGCGACATCACCCCGCCAAAAGCCGCCGACTTTTGGGAACTCGCCAGCAACATCCGCATGGTCAGCCGCATCATTCAGGGCCTCGAAGTCTGGCGGGAGTTGGCAATCGTCGCCGCCGACAAGACCGGTGACGACGCCGACCGCAACGCCATCGCAATCGCCGCCGGCCTGCCGGCCTCGCGCCTCTACCGAATCCTCGACCGCCACGGCCGGCCCCGCGACCGAAAGGGATCGTCCCAGCGGGCCATCCTCGAGCAGACCATAGAGAAGGAGGGCGGCAATTGGACGCCAGCGCGCACCGTCGAAGTCCTGGCCGCCGCCGGGCACATCGTGACACCCAAGCGCGCCCGGCAGCTACTCCGTGACATCGCCGACAGCGGCCTGATCGCCAAAGCCGACCCAGAGCGCGCCGTCTACCGAATCACCGAGCCGTAAAGCGTCGCGGCGCAGGCGAACAGTTCCGCCCGGTCGTCGAGGGTGTAGACGTCTTCGTCGTCGACGGCTTGGTGGACGCCGCGGCTTCTCGGGTTGCCCGACGCGGATGAGGAACTCGCCAAAATCCTCCTGAGGCGTATCGGTACTGGCCAGGCTTCTTGCCGCGGCCGGGCGAACCGACAGAGCCGAGGCGTTGTTTCGCGGAGCCGTCACCGCACGCCGCCGCCCGGTCGCGCTGCTCGTCAAGGCCGAGGAGCCCGAAGCCCTCGCTTCGGGTGACCGCGACAGTGGTGGCGTTCGTCTGCATCAAGGAGACGTAGCGGCGCCGAAGGTCCGGCGCGCAACGCGAATATCGGGCTTGAGGTGCTCCGTGGTCCAGTCGCCGGGATTCCTGAGGACGTGCTGTTGTATTCGCGAACGCAGGTCTCCCGCGTTACCGAGGAGCAGTCCGAGGAGTTGTTCGCCCAGCACCCACAGTCGGTCCCGCAGCGTCATGAATGCGTGCCCCGCCCCGACCCGCCCGCACTGCTATCGGCGGCCGTGGTCGGGTACATGGCGTCCGTCGTCCAGACGCATGTAGTACCCGGCCTCGTAGTCCGCGGCCAGGGTCAGGTGCGGGCGGCCGGTCTCCAGGTCGACCGTCGAGTCCCCGGACCCGCCGGTGAGGATCAGCGGCGGTTCGTCACCGACCCCGCACTCGGTACTCGGCCCCGTGGGGACCACGACCTCGATCGGCGTCGCGTCGTCCAGCCCCGCGATCAGCAACCGCAGACGGCCGACGGTCAGCGGTTGCGGCGGTGTGTGCTCATAGCGATAGACCATGGTCAGAGCCTCCCAGAAAGCCGACCGTCCTCGAGACGATCCCGCCGAGCCGTACCGGGCCCGCGCCCACACTCGGGCAACCCGGCCGACGTCGGTACCCCGCGTGCCCGCCCTGACCCCGCCACCGCCGACCGTGCGGACCCGGCCACCCCAGCCCCGAAACCGGACGCGCCGGTGAACGCGGCGTTGCCCAGAGCCGCATCCCTCCACCAGAGGCCAGGCACCCGAACGACAACCACACCCGAAAGTCGTAAGGAAAATCCGACAGGAAAACCGAGTAGGAAAACCCGGGACGTCACCCGACACTCCACCACCCGGCACAGCCACCGGGGACCCGCACTGCACGCCGAACACGAGCAACTCCCGCACCACGCGCAGGAACCGAGTGGACCGGCCGGGGGTTCGCACCTACGGCGCTCCCATACCGGCCCGCGGCTCCAGAGTTCAGGTGATCATCGCGTGGCGGCCCGTACCCGCCAGGGGCCAGGTCGAGCCGGACGGATCGTCGAACCACACGTGTTGGCGGCCGTCCGGCTCGACGCGCAGGCCGAAGCGTTCGGGCCCGGGGCGGCCTTGGGTCGTCCAGCGTGCGTGGGTGTGTTCGATGTCGGCCCACACGTCGCGTTCACCGTGAACGGTGACCGCGAAGGGGCCCCCGTCACGGTCTCGGACGTGGTCGACGTCGGCCCAGTTCGCTCCCGTGGCGTCGATCACCCGCAGGGTGCAGCACCACTTGCCCGGCTGCGGGTCGTCGGCGCGGGCGGTGAGAAAGCGGTATCCGGGCAGGGTCGCGCCGACGACGAACGCGGCCTCGGGCTCCTCGGGTTGCACCCCCCACGGCGCCAGATCCGACACGCGCTCGCGGGTGGGGGCGTCATGGTCCACGGCCGGCGGGCTGTCGTCGTACCCGGCCGCCGCAGCACGTAGCGGCATGAACGAGCCCAGGGCGGCGAACGGGCCGGTCGCTCCCCCGTCGTCGTCGCGGGTCAGGCGGGCGATGCCGTAGGACACCCACGGCGAGGTCCACGGCACCAGGAGCGTCCCGCCGGGGCGGGTCTGCTCGACCCAGGCGGGCGGGACGACATGGACCGAGCAGGTGGCGACCACTGCGGCGTACGGGGCACGCGACGGGTATCCCAAGGTGCCGTCGCCGGTGACGATGTGCGGGTGGATCCCGGCGCGTTCGCACGCGTCGCGGGCCGATCGGGCCAGGCCCGGGTCGATCTCGACGCTGACCACATCACGCCCCGTGGCGGCGCGCAGGAGGCAGGCGTTCCAGCCGGTGCCCGCGCCGATCTCCAGGAACGGGCCGGTAGTGGGACCTCACCCCCGAGCAGGTGCTCCATCACAGGCACAGGAGTACTTCTTTCGTGTTCATCGGATGGGACTGGGCGACCGAGACCCACGACGTCACCGTCATGGACGACACCGGAAAGCGCGTCGACCGCTGGGAGTTCGCCCACACCGAGGAGGGGTTCACCAAGACCCTGGCCCGACTGCGGAAGCACGGGGCCCCGGCGGATCTCCCGGTCGCGATCGAGACCACCCGCGGTCTGGCGGTGGACCGACTCCTCGCCGCCGGGCACCCGGTGGTACCGGTGCACCCGAACGCCTTCCACGCGATGCGGGCGCGTTGGGGCGCCTCCAAGGCCAAGACCGACGCCGGCGACAGCATGAAACTCGCCGACTACCTGCGCACCGACGGCCACATGCTGCCCCGCCTGGAACCCACCGAGCAGGCCACCATGGACCTCCAGGCGCTCACCCGACAGCGCGCCGACCACATCGAGGCCCGCGTCGCGGCGACCAACCAACTCGCCGCGCTGCTCGACATGCATTGGCCCGGCGGCAAGGCGGTGTTCGCCGACCTCGACAGCGACATCGCCCTCGCGTTCCTGGAGCGATATCCCACCCCGGCCTCCGCCGCCAAGTTGACTGCCGGACGCCTTCAAGCCTGGTGCAAGCGCCGGGGTTACTCGGGCAAGCGACCCGGCAGCGTGCTCATCGAACGTCTGCGTTCGGCCCCGACCGCGGCCTCCCGGCTCGGCGATGTGGTCGTCGAGCGGCTGGTCCGCGTCCAGGTCCAACTCGTTCAGGGCATACGCACAACCATCCGCCTGCTCGACAAGGCCATCGCCGACGCGGTCGAAACCCACCCCTACGCACCGCTGTTCGCGTCCATGCCACGCATCGGCAAGGTCAACCTCGGCCAGATCGTCGGCGAGATCGGCCCGCTCCTGGAACGCGCCCGGACCTGCGAACAACTCATCGCCGAGGCCGGCGTCGTGCCCGTCACCCGCGCCTCCGGCAAGTCCCGCGCGGTGACCTTCCGCTTCGCGACCAACCGAAGAGCCCGCCTCGCCCTGACCACCTTCGCCGACAACAGCCGACACGGCAGCGAGTGGGCCGCGAAGATCTACACCGACGCCCGCGCCCGTCAGAAACGACACCCCCACGCCACACGCATCCTCGCCCGAGCCTGGCTGCGCGTCATATGGGCCTGCTGGCGCGACGGAACCTGCTACGACCGCGAAACCCACCAAGCCAACGGCAAAATCAACATGGCCACCAGTAAGTCCTCGGCTGCATAGAGGTTGACTCAAGGAACTCACTTGTCGTGCTCAAGGGAGTGCACATCGCCACCGCGAGTGGCAGCATCTGTGAATGCGCCGGAATCCCAATCTCGTCGTGTCCGTGGTCGCAGCCACCTATGGCTTGTCCTCGATGGGGGACCAGATGGCCATGGTCGCCCTCACTCTCCGATTACATGACCAAGGGCAATCCGGGGTGGTGATCTCGGCGCTGGTCATCGCGAGCGTGTTGCCGATCGTCGTGGTCGGACCGTTGGTCGCGCCTCTGGTCGACCGGGTGGAGAGCAGTCGACTGATCGTCGTGGCGACCGCTCTTCAAGCTGTCGTCGCAGCCGGCCTGGCGGTGGTGACCGACACTGTCGTCACCATCGGATTGTTGGCGTTGCTGGGTGTTGGGCTGGCGGTCGTCTCCCCTGCTCTCCAGCTCCTGGTTCCCGAGATCATGGGTGAGGAGGGGACCGCGCGCGGCTATGCGCGGCTGGAAATGTTTCGTTCCGTGGGCGGCGTGGCGGGTCCGGCCCTGGCGGGCGTCCTGGTCGCGGCGTTCGACGATCGGGTCGCATTGCTGTGCAACGCCGGGTCGTTCGCCACGATGGCCGTGGTGTTCCTCGGCCTGCGGGTGCGTCGCGAGCCGATGCCCGACGCAGGTGGCAGGCCGAGTTGGCTCGCCCAGGTGCGTGCGGGTGTTGGTGTACTCGGTCACGACCGCCTCCTGCGGACTGCGATCCTTGCCTTGGCGTCGGCAATCGTCTTCACCGCGATGCTCAACGTCGCCCGGGTCTTCTTCATCCGCGACGATCTACACGCCTCCGACACCGGCTACGGCGTTTTGGTCACGGGCCATACCGTCGGCACATTGCTCGCCGCCGCGCTGATCGCCTCCCGGGTCCCGCTCGCGTGGCAGCCGCGGGTCCTAGCCGGCGCAGGCTTCTTGATGGGTGCCGCGTTGCTGATCAGCGCGACCGTTCCCGTGTTCGCGCTCGTGCTGGTCGCCTTCGTTCTCACCGGTGTGGCCAACGCACTGCAGAGCCTGGCGATCCGCAACCTCATCCACGCCCGCGTACCGGCGGAGGTCCGCGGCCGCGCCTTCGCCTCCTCGAGCGCCGCGCTCAACGGCGCCAATCTGACCGGGACCGCCCTGGGTGGCCCGGCAGCCGGCCAACTCGGCGGCGCGGGAGCCCTGCAACTCGCGGGCGTGGGCACCCTCTTGGCGAGCCTGGCCGCAGCCCCCGTTCTCCTGCGTCGACCGGCGGTGCCCGCCCGGGTGTCCGGAGCTCCCGCCGCACGAGCCGCCGAGCCCACCAAGGACCCACCATGATCACCTTGTGTGAATCGGTGTTGACGGCAAGCAACGCATCCAACTAGTTTTCATGTGCACGCTCTGAACATGCATTCGAACCACGGAAGTCGCGGCGACGCGTACGTGTGGTCGCTTGATTGCCAATGAACAGAGGGGAACAGCATGCCCGACACGATCTCCGAGCCGGTCACCCGAGAACTGGTGCTCCTGGGCGACGCCGCTCCCGGTCGCCGTGGCGACCGCACGGTCATCGCCGAATCGCACGTCGAAGTCGACATCGTCTCCGACGAGGCTCTCGCGAGGTGCATCGACGCCCTCCGCGCCTCGGACGACCGTCTCGCCGAGCAGCCCGACTCGAAGTACAACTGGAATCTCACCTGGATGGAACGTCGCAAAGAGGGCGGCGGCAAGGTGATCTTCGACGTCGTCTGGTACGACGAGGAATTCTTCGACGCGAAGAAGAACAGCTACATGTCCCCTGAGCACCTCGCCATGTACACCACCATCGGCGCAGACGAAGGCGCGCTCGCCGTGAGCCACTGGCGCAAGGTGAGGGACCGGCTTCATGGTCAGGGGCCGGCCGCCGGGCCCGAGGCCCGCCGTCGGCGCGCGCCCCTACAGTCGGCGCCGTGACCATCCGAACATGGACGTTCGTCGGAGCCCCGGACGATGCGTCCCGTCTCCCGTCGTGAACGAGAGCGACGACGACGTGCCGATGGCGAAGTTGACCGCTCGCGCCTGGGACCCGGGGCGGCGTTTTCGACACCGGCCGCTTTCCGACCGCCGCTGACCTCCGCTGTGCTCGTGCGACGATTCCCGGCCGCGCTGCCGTTCCGCGCACGCCCTCGGGGAGGCTACGGCCGCCGTACGACAGTCCCGTGGTGGGTTGTTCGTTCGGGTGGTGTCGGTGTCCGCTGGTAGGCAGGGGTCTTTCGGCCGGCGACAGCCACAGGGGGCGACCGTGACGTCCGAGGATCTCGTGTTCGATTTCCGGCGGGTGCATGAACATGGAGTCGGGTGTACGAGGGGGCCGCGCTGGATGTGCGTGTGGTGATGGCGGGGATGTCGAGGGACGTCAGGGACGGGTTCCTTCTCGAGGAGGTGCCGTGGGCCCGATTCTCGCACGCGTACGGTTCGGGCGAGGACGTTCCCGGCCACCTGGGGTCGATGCGCAAGGTGGGCGCCCATTCACCCACGAACAGCCCCCACCGATCGGCACGGTCCACACCGTGGGGCTCGACCTTCATCGACCCCAGCCAGGACAACACCGACAACCCGATCGTGGCTACACCCTCAAACCCCATCTGGACGCGGTCGCGCCGCAGGTCGCCGGTCTGCTCGCGGACAGCGCGGCCGCGCGGCTGGGCCTGGTCGACCCGGCGTACGCGCCGGGCGCATTGACGGACGTGGCGGCGGACGACGGCGGGATGGCGCCGCTGACCCGGTTGCTCGCGACCGAACTGTGGCTGCGGCGCCCCACCCCGGTCGATGTCGGCCCGATCGAGTCCGACGGGCCGGACCGTCCGGCCTGGACGGTGACCGCTCCCGGGGAACCGGCCCGACGATCGCCGTCCGCCCCCTGCGGAGGGGCAACCCCGCCGCGCCCGTCCGCTCCGAATCCGTGACACCGGAGGGATCGGGGGTGAGACCCCGCGTGGTGTCTGCGGGTTCCGGGCCGGGGATGCCGAATCCCCCGGCCGGGCGGTGCGGTTCGCCGCCGACGTCACCGTGGTGGTCGACGACCGAACCGACGACGAGGGCGACGCCGAAGGGCCACAAAACCTTCATCATCTGCAACCCGATCTCCACCCCGCGGTGCCCACGCTGTTCACACGCGTTCCCCGCCATGGCCGCAACTACCATGTAGGGTAACGCGGCTCGAAACTCATACTGCGAACGTAGACGGGGAGTGTTCGCTTCCGGGCTCGAAATGGCGATTCGCCACTCTTCGGGGCTTCCGGCTCTCGGCCGCACCCGGGACCGCGTTACCGGGCGCGGGAGAGCGCCGTGGAGTTGTCCGAGATCTCGGACCGGGTCGCGGCGGCGATCACGGACTTGGAGCGGGCGCCAGACGGCGACACCGCCGCCCGGGGCACGCTGGCCCTGCGGTTGCGGCTCCAGGCCGAACACGCCTCCTGGCTGGTCGTGTTGGCCGCGCGCGTCGCCGACGAGGCCCTCGCCCTGTCCCCCGACGATCCGGCCGCGCGGGCGGATCTGGCGACCGCCGCGGCCCTGGCCCGGTCCGTGCTGCAGGCCGCACGCGCCTGCGTGGCCGGCTGCGTCGCCCGGGGCGAGGAACTGCGCCTGCAGGACGAGCCGTTCGACGTGGCGTCGGCCCGCATCGACAAGCACGTGGCGACGATCGAGATCGCCGCCCGACGCCTGACCCACGAAGTGGCGCGTTAGCGAACCCCGTCTCCGGGTCACGCCTGCGGCGCGCAACGCTCCAGAAGCCGCTCGCGCTGTTGGACGCCCAGGCCACGCACGCGGCGGCTCTCGGAGATCTCCAGCTCGTCGAGGAGCCTCGCGGCCCGTGCCTTGCCGATGTAGGGAAGGGATTCGAGCAGGGCGCGGACCGGCATCTTGCGTACGGCGTCGGAGTCGTCGGCCAGCACCTCGCCCAGCGACAACCGGCCGCGCTTGAGTGCCTCCTTCACCTCGGCCCGCTCTCTGCGCACGGCGGCGGCCTTCGCGAGCGCGGCCCGGCGGTCCTCGAGAGTCAGCGGCGGCACGGTCATCGGGGTGTTCTCCTCGCATCGCCCGGAACGGAACGGGCCCATCATCTCTCTCCGCCATCGGCTTCGACCAGCGACTTTGCCGATGGCGGCGGGCCTGTGGGTCCCGATCGAGACGGTGGGCACGCGACGTCATCCGGCCGCACGGGAAACGTCGCACAGCTCGGGGCCATGCGGAATCCCCGAAACGCGTGTGACCGCCGCGGATCTCTCGTCCAATGGAAACCGGGACCCTGTGCAGGTCGACCACCGGTCGACCGTGAACACCCCGGCGGAGGCACGGGTGAAGTACCAATCGATGTCGTCGCAGGCCAAGGGCCGCTACCTGGCCGAGCACCCGCATTGCATGCTCTGCCCCGGAGTCTCGGTGGTCGTCGACCACGACCACGCCACCGGCTCGGTGCGCGGCGCGCTGTGTCGTCGCTGCAATGGCACGCTCGGATCGTTGGAGGCCGCGCTGCGCCTGCCGGAGCGCGGATTCCAAACCCTGGCGGGCGACCTGCACCGCGCACTGCGCCGCAACAAGGGGCGGGTGAGAACCCGTCACGTCGCGGTCTTCGTCGACGTCGAAGGGCACGGCGCAGTGTCCCGCGGGCGGCGGGTGTTCGGCGAAAGCTTCAACGGCCGGTCGGGCGGTTCACGCGGGCGAACGGCCCGATCGGCCCATACCGAACGTCTCTCGATGTGGCGACGGAAAAGGGGGCGCGATGGCGACGGTCACCGCGAGGGTCCCGCGGGAGGCGATAGGCGAGGCGCTGCGGGATCGGATGAACGCCGATGTCGTGGAGGAGGTCTGTGTCGAGTTGGGTCTGGACCACGACATGGCTTTTGCGAAAGTGGCGGTAGAGCGAATCGTGGGTGCCGAGGGTGCTGTAGCGCCGCGCGAAACAGCTCGCCGGTTCGGCTGCGGTCGGCAGGTGGAACGCTCCCGCGCCGAAACCGGACTCCGTAACGGGTAAATCCGGAGATCGACGGGCGTCTCGTTCGTCTTGCGTTCACGGATGATCGGGTCGGCCGTGTTTCGAGCCGGCACCAGACCCGGGGGCGCCCGTCAGGCCGGCCACCTGCCGAAGTTTGGTCGCTCCCACGCCATTGTCAGGGCCGGAGTTGCCGTGCCTGCGGGTCGAAGCAGTTGAGACCCAGCGACGCGGCAACCTCCGCTGCGTAGGCGGATGCCTCCTCGGCCCTGCTCCAGCTCATGGGGAAGCAGATCAGCGGGCCGCAGGCATCGCCGATCAGCGGCCCCGCCGACCAGGGCGAGTCATCGCCGTCGATCTCCGTGGGATCCGGCCACCGTTCCAACAGCGCGGCGACGAAGGCCGTGATGCGACCCACCGGGGGAACCACGGGCCCCTCTGTGTCCATGTACCGGTCGTACAGATCGGCAAAGCGCTCGGCCGCAGCGGCGTTGTCTGCCGGCCGCTCGCCCTCCCACACGGCAAGGTCGTAGCTCATTGCCGCAACCTGCCATCCCCTACCGACAACGGCGCGACCGACCAGATCTTCGGAAACCACGAGCAAATCGGACCGGATCATCCGAGACGGGACATCGCCAGAACAACCAGGTACATGAGAATCCGCCAACTCGCTATGAGATGCAGTGAGAAGCCGACAACCGAGTTGAGACGAGACAGGAAGAGTCGCAGCTCCATGTCAGATCTGGCATTCACCTGACAGCGCGATTGAGAATCCGACATGCGTTTTGGGAACCTACAGCCGTGTAGGGTCTCGCGGTTCGTGTCCTACGCCGACGCTGTGACCTCGTGTTTCTCACGGTTTCTCACGACGTGTCCGGCACCGGAATCTCACGATCGTGTCCGAATCCTCGAATCGGATATCGAGTGCAAGCCGCTGACCTGCGCAGTCTCACGAACGGAAATTCGCAGGACATCGGCCGTGAGATCAGGACTCGCGAGCTGAGACCCTACAAGCCGACTAGGCTGCGAATCCCACTCCGGAAGCGAACTCGAAGCCGCCCCAGTCCGACCCGAGATCCGCCAATACCTCGTCGGTCCACCGTTCGTCGAGCATCCGTTCGTCCCCGGCCGCCCAGGCACGCACGATCGCGTCCCAACGGCGGACGTTGACGCTGCGGTGTCCGGCCACGCCGGCTCGGCGGTGCGGCTCGCGTACGCCGGACTGGTCGTGGGAATGCAACTCCACGCGGGTGCCGCGGCCGTTGTTGTTCAGGCGACGAGTCAGCGACCGGGCCACGTTGCGCCGGCGCAGGTCGCGGTATGCCTCGTCGATCCGGCGCAGGTTGGCGCGGTTGGGGGTTTGGTCCTCGGCGAGCCAGGCCGCGAGTGTGCGCGGTGTGACGGCGATCCCGGCGTTGTCCATCGCGGTGTAGCCGGCTCCGGAGGCGGTGAGGTAGCGCAAGCGTGCGGCCAGGCCCCGTTCGGTGTCGACGGGCGAGGTGACGCCGTCGGCGAGTTCGTCCAGGCGCTGCGCGGCCAGGGCGGACGCGCGGGCGCCGCGCATCCCGTACTTGCCGGGCTCCAGGGAGCGGTACGGCATCCGGCGTCAGGTCCTCTCGGGCGAAGCGGTGGCGGCTGGGGTGGTGGTGTGGGCCGTCAACTCTTGTCCTTGGTCTGGAGGATGTAAGTATCCTTGATCTTCACGTCGCCGACGCCGCGGCCCTCGGTGAACACGGTGCGCCAGTCGCCGCCGGTGAGGTGGAGTTCGTCGGTGCCCATCACGCGCACCACGGCAAGTCCTCCCTGGTGGGCCTTGAACGCCTTCACCCAGAGGTTGGAGAACGCCTGGGAGCGGATGATGTGCATCCAGTCGGGGCGGTTGATCTCCCGGTTGTAGTTCGAACCACCCATCGTGGACACGAGTTTCGCGTACATCTGCTTCACATAGTCCAAGGTGACATCGTCCCCCTCCGCGATCGCCGTGTCCCGGGCGTCGCGCAACGCGGTCCGCAGACGCTCCAGGAGGTTCTCGGTCGCCACCGCCGTCCAGGACTCGAGGATCTGCGGTTCCTCGCACAGGTGCCCGTAGGCGGGCGACGCGCACCGCAGGAGCAGCCGGAGGGTGGGGTCGGTGATCCACAGCGGGCCGGGCTCGTCGCGGTCGCCGAGCGGGTTCGGGAGATCGTCGTGCTCCCACGCTGGGGGCTCGACGAGGTAGATGCCGGCGCGGCGGCGTTTGCGGCCGCGTGGTCCGTCGAAGTCGTCCAGGTCGGGGCCGGCGCGGTGTTCGAGCGGGCCGATCGGGAGGTGGGCCTTGAGTGCGGACAGGTAGGCGGCGTTCATGTCCAGCGCGACGACCTCGTGATCCCCGGGGGGCAGGTGCGTGTTGCGCCACTTGGGGCGGGCCTCCCAGACCGCGTCCGACTCCTCCTTGCTGCGCTTGCGCAACAACTCCGGCAATGGCGGGTACCAGGTGTGCTCGTACCGGGAGCCGGCGCGGGACAGGCGCAGGAGTTCCATCACGTCCGGGATCGCTCGGCGGGCCAAGGCCTCGCTCGCGGCGGTGATGTCCCCCTCGGCCGCTGCCAGTTCCTCCGCGACCGCGCCCGCGATCGCCCCGGGCAGCGGGTCCTCGTCGGTGTCCACCACGATCTTGCGCGCCGGCTTCGACGTGGCCGGGGCTTTCGGCGCGGCGGACGTGGGGCGGGCGCCGGCGCGGGCGGGCGTGGTCGGGCGGGGCGTGGTCGCCGGTGTGTCGGCCGCGGGCCGTTCCTGTCGACTCTCGGCTCGTTCGCGGGGATCGGGGGCAGGGGGCTCGGCGTTGTCGGCCTGGGGCACGTCGGCCGGGCCGGTCTGGGCCACGGCGGTCGAGGCCGGTGGGGGGTCGGTGAAGCGGACGTGGGCGAGGTCGGCGTGCAGGGCCGCCTGAGCGACCGGGCCGAGATCGCGTTCGGCGACGATCGCGAACGCCTGCTCGCCCTCACGCGTCAGGTGCACGACGGTGTCCGCCTCGGCCAACGCCGCGGCGACCTCGGGCGGTTCGCCGGCTCCGGTCTCCCACACGGCCACCACCGGCACGTCCAGATCCGCAGCCAACCGGCGCAACGCGGCCACACCGTGGCGGATCTCGGGGCCGGCAAGGCCGGTAGCGGCGGGGATCAGGTGGTTGAGCGGGTCGACCGCGACCAGGCGCAGGCCCGCGATGTCGGCGGCGGTCTCCCGGAGCAGGTCCAGGGTCAGGTCGGCGCCGTCGTCCAGGAGAAGCCCCCCTGCCGCCAGGCGCGCCGACGCGGCGTCGGCGGCGTGGCGTTCGGTGTCGGTGAGGGTGCCCGCACGCAACCTGCGATGGTCGACTCCGGCGGCGGCGGTCAGGCGGGCGGCGATGTCGGCGCGGGGGCGGCCGGGCGTGCACGAAAGCACCGCGCTCGGCGCGTCGGGATCGTCGGCCGGCGCCAGGGTCGCGGACAACACCGTGCCAGCCGCGAGCAGGCCCGCGCCGGCGCCGGGCGCGCCGACCACCAGCACCAGGCGACCGGGCAGCGCGCCACCGCCCGAGGCCTCGTCCAAGTCGGCGGGGCCGAACGAGACCGCGCGTCGGCGGGCGTTCGTCGCCTCCCCCAACGCCGTCGCGAACCCCGCCACACGACGACCCGCCCCGGAGGACACGGCAGGGGTGACCGGCGCGGCGGGCGCCGGGGGCGCGACGTCGGGGGTGTCCGATCCGGGCATCGCCCGCGTCGCCGGCACGGGACCGCCGCCGGTGGTGGGCGGTGTGGTGGCGGTGTGGGTGATCTGGGCGTAGACGCGGCGGTAGCGCAGCACCAGCTGCGGGGTACCTGTCGCGGCCGCGCGCACCAGGTTGCCCAGGCCCTGTCGGGCGGCGGTCATCGTGAACGCCGGCAACTCCCCCTGCGCGGCCAATACATCCGGTGTCGGCGGGCCCAACACCGCACGCACCCCGTGGGGAGCGTGGATCACCACCTGGATGCCGTCTGCGGCGTCGGCCACCACCCGCGCCCACTGCCTGCGGACCTCCTCCACCCCGAACCCCACGCCCGGACCGACCGCATCGCACGCAATCCGACCCGAGGCGTCCCCGTCCGGTGTCTGCTCCCCGTCGCCCATCGGTCCCACCCTTCCCATGCTGGCACCATCCCCCCGATCCTACCGTGATCCGACGCGAGAAGCTGACGAATCGTCAGGAAGTCAAGTCGAAGTGAGGGGTGTTCCCATGTGTCAGGGCGGCCTCACCGCAATGCTCACCGGGCGGAGCGATATCCGTCCGGAGGAGCGTTCGCCGTGGTCGGCCGGCACAACCGAGGGCGCTGGCTCCGGACCGGGAAAGGCGACCGCACGTCGTGGCCTCGCACCGCGAAGGAGGGTGCACCCGCCTGGCACCCGCGCGAACCGCGCCCGGAGCCCCGCGGCGTTCCAGGGGGCACGCCGCGCTGCGCGCCTCGCCGAGGCGCGCAGACGCGCGTCGAGGTCGGCCTGGGCGTGGTCGAGCCAGGTGGTCGTGATGTCGGTGCCGGCGGTGGTGTGGTCGGGCGGCGGTGCAGGGGGGTTGTTCGTCGGGGTCGGCGGCGCGGGCGTCGGCTACCGCGTGGCCAACTCGGGCGGCGGCGGCAAGTTCCTCGCCGGCCACGTCCAGGTACCTGCGGGTGGCGGGGTCGGTGACCTTCGCGAGGTTGGCCGGATCCGTCAGGGCACAGGCGATCGCCTCAAGGGCCCTGCCGGTCAGCTTGCGAGCGGTCAACGCCGGTGGCAGGCCGGGGAGCAGATCCAGGTGAGACATTCACTGCTTCTCTGCACTTCACCCAATCGGGTACGTGGCGCATGTCGTTGGAGGTGCAATTCTTGATCGCTGGGCCCGCGCTGGGGTGCCGTCGCCCCTAAGCTCCTCTGGTGCGGTCCCACGAGGTGTCGGCGCCTTGCGGTCGTCATCACGATGCGGATCCCAAGGTTCGGCTTCGGGACGGCGACACTTGGAGAGAAGGGGCGTTTGGTGGCATACACGGGTTCCTACTTGTGGTCGATTCGTCAGAAAGTCGGCTCCCAGCTCGTGCTGATGCCGGGTGCGTAGGTGCTGCTCTTCGACGAGCACGGCGGCTGTCTGTTTCAGCGCCGTTCGGACACCGGGTTGTGGGAGTTCCCAGCGGGCGCGTGCGAACCGGGCAGCACCTTCGCCGGAACCGCTGTCGAGGAACTTCGGGAGGAGACGGGGCTGCACGTGGCCGAGGGAGACCTCGTGCCGTTCGGCGCCTTGTCCGACCCCGAAGTCCACGTCATCCGATACCCGAACGGCGATCTGACTCATTGCTTCGCACTGTGCTTCGCCGCGTACCGTTGGACGGGCACTGTCACCGTGGAAGCCGACGAGGTCCTCGAAGCGCGCTTCTTCGACCTGGACCATGCTCCGCAGCCCTTGCACCCGCCGACCTCGGCGGTGCTGGACATGTATCGGCAGTTCCTCGCAACCGGCCGGTTCCAGGCCCGTTGACCAGGCCCTGCGGCGTAGTTTCCTGCGGGTTCAGTCTTGACGGTCCGCCGCCCTGGCGGGCGGCGGACTGTCCCATGCATTGAAGTCACTGCGGACGGTACGGAGTTCGGCGGGTTGCGGCGCCCTATCCCGGGTTCCGCATGGCGTGATCGATCGCAGAGGCAACGCCGTTGGCGACGTGGGTGGGCCGGTAGGAATCCTGGGGCCAGGGCCGGCCGTTCGCCACCCACACGCTGCGAAGCCCGAGTCGGTCGGCACCGGCGATGTCGGCATGCGGTGAATCGCCGATGATCCACGCACCAGGCAGGGGGATACCGACGGTTGCCGCTGCCGCGCGGAAGATCTCCGGTTCCGGCTTCTTGTGGCCGACGGCCTCGGAGATCACCCAGCCCTGGACGAGTCGGTCGAGCCCGGTATTACGGATCTTCGCTTCCTGCTGAACGGTGCGGCCGTTGGTGACGATCACGCAGGCCCAACCGTCGGCCCGTGCTTTGCTCAACGCCTCGCGGGAGGAGAGCGTCAGGGCGACGTGGTCGGCGCCGCCGTTGTCGAGAAGGGCACGGATGGCGGTGGTTGGCACCACACCGCCGTATCGGCCGGTCAGGGCCGCAGCGACTTCATGCCGCGCGTTATAGCCGCCGGCGTCAAGCGTGGTCACCCACGTGACCTCGGAGTCGGGCAGGCCGTGCCCGGCAAGGAAGTCGACGACGGCGGTACGGAAGGCCGCATCGCGGTCGACCAGGGTGTTGTCGAGGTCCAGCAACAACAACGGCATGACCGGCAGTAGATCACAGGCACTGGGCGGCCGACCACGTCGACGAAACTCGACCCATCGGTGCCGAATTCGTCTGTCTGCGGGCTCGGTTTCGACGGTCCGCCGCCCTCGCAGACGACAGCCCATCCCATGCCCTGACGTCATTTCTCGTGAATACCTCCGCGCCCATCCGTCTCCGTCTGCTGCCCAAACTGCCGGACAAACGCTGCTGCCAAAAGTGAACGAAGCCAGCAGCAGCCCATACACGTAGAGTGAGCCTTCCGGATGTCATGCGCGGGGCTCCTCACATGATGCCCTGGGGCGGGGGATGCCGAGGTCGACGACAGGACGGCGCGCGCGACGCAGGGTCTCGTCCTTCTTCGCACGCAGGAAGGACAAGGTGAGATCGATGCCTTCGATCTCACCGATCCAGTTCTCGACCTCCGCTCGCGCACGTCGGTCGAGCAAATCGGCTTCCAGCTCTTCGAGGCGTGCGAGCATCTTGGGATTGATGTGGAGCATCGGGCAGCGGATGCATGCTTCTCTGAACTTGGCCCGGATCTCGATGCATGTCGTTCTAGGCGACAGCCCGCTTGTATGCTTCCCGGGTGTCGGCTTCCTCAGAGGAACCTCCACGGCCCAAGCCCGTCGACGAGTGTCGAAACCTCTACGACGTGCTCGAACATGCGAGGCTCAGGCCCGCCATGTTTGTCGGTCCTGCAGGGG